>CANDMI010000011.1 GCA_947385775.1 uncultured Eubacterium sp.
AATAAATAAATTCCAGTTTATCAAACTGATAACCCATCAAAAAACTGAATATTCCGCCGCCCGCCAGCGGCACACCCAAGCAGGGAACTGAAAAAGTTATCCTGCTCTTTTTTTGCCCGGAATCCAGGAGAAAGGAGGGATTTACGCCAGTGCCGGCGCAGATGGAGCTTCCCTTCTGAAAAAATCCGGCAAATGACAGCCTGTTGCCAGCCTTCCCTGTCTGACCTTTTCATGTGCGCGAGCAACGAGCCAAACGGATATGCTTGCATAATCCATTTGGCGGCTGCCGCGACAACGACAGTTATGGAGGACAACTGCCTATGGCGAATAAAAAATAATTGTTGATAAAAAAAGATATTCAGATATTCCGGTCTGGCGCAGATACACGCTGACAATTGAAGAAAGCTGTACGGAGAGTCAGATTTGTGATATGATAACTTTGCAAGTCTGATTCTCCTTTTTTGAAAGGAGAGATTCGATGCGTGAGAAAAAAGAGATAACCGTAATCGCATTTTGCGTGAGGGCGAGTATCAGCACTCAGATGGGAGGTATTGGTTCCGTTATATTGACGAGGACGGAAAATAGAAAAATGTTTACAGTTGGCGTTGGATAAGAATGACCCCATGCCAAAAGGCAAGAAACGGGAGCCTTCATTGAGAGAAAAAGGCCGATAGAAGCAGATTTATTTGACCACATCGTAACCAATGGCGGCAATTACACGGCGCTGGATCTGGTAGAGAAATATATATCCCTGAAAATAGTAGTCCGCCACAACACAGCTGCCGAATATAAGACAGTCATAAACGTTTTGAAAAAGGAAGCATTTGAGAAGAAATACAAAACATTTAAGGAGTTATGAAAAAATGATAAAAATCTTATTTATCTGCCACGGCAATATCTGAACTGCATATCTCCAGTGCCTTTAATATGGGCATATCTATTAAGAATATCACGGTTTATACAACCATTTTACAACTTTTGGAACAGAAAATAATATTTGAGGTATTTAAATTAAGAAAGAAGTCCTGATACGGTAGTTACTGGAAATTAAAAATATATATGGCGGCTTTCGTATGTTGCCTAAATATGCTATAATCGGAAATAAGAAAGAGGTATTGGATGAAAGATATAGACATACAATGGCATCCGGGATTTATAGGCGCAATGAATCTGGAGCTAAAGGAAAACCGGGATGATTTGCTGTTTGAAAAAGAACATAACCTGAATACAAGGCCATTGGAAATTGACCTGCTGGTGATTAAGAAGCAGGCGGGTGTTCAAATTAATAATGAAATAGGCAAAATATTCAGAGGGCATAATATTTTAGAGTACAAATCTCCGCGGGACGATTTGGATATTGACACTTTCTATAAAGCATCTGCTTACGCCAGCCTTTATAAATCTTATGGAAAAACGCTGGATTCGATTAAAGCAGAAGATGTAACCGTATCTTTGGTCAGGAAGGCAAAACCGTATGGATTATTCCGTTATTTTAAGGAACATGATTATCTGATAACGAATCCTTACCGTGGGATATATTATATTGAAGGAAAGGTATTATTTCCGACACAGGTTGTTGTGACAAGGGAGCTGAACCCAATAGAACATATCTGGTTATCTTCATTATCTGACCAGTTGGAAAAACAAAGATTGCTGGAGCTGTTGGAAGAAATAGGAAAATTGCATGGTAAAGCGGATAAAGAGTTTGCACAGTCTGTTTTGGAAGTAGGATTTGGGGCAAACAAAAAGATTGTAGAAGAAGTGATAGGAGATGAGAGTATGAGTGAAGAATTACTGGAGATTTTAAAGCCGATCATAGAACCTAGGATGATTTTGGCAGAGCAGCAGGTACGAAAGGAAGATATAGAAGGGACGGTAAATATACTTCGGAACTTTAGGCACAGTGATAAAGAAATTAAATGTGCGATCATGGAACAGTATCAGCTGTCAGAAGAAGAAGCAGAATCATACATGAAGTGAATTTTTAATGGAGAATGTGGAAATACTTGAATACAAGTCACCGAGAGATGAACTGGATATTGACACTTTCTATAAGTCATCGGCTTATGTGAGAAAAGAAATAGAGTGATGGAAATATAGTAAAAAATAACAGGATTAAAAATTAGGTTCGGTTAGATGGAAACAGGACGCATTTGTAATACAAAGCGCCCTGTTTTTTATAGCGGAAAAAGCAGCAGGAATTGTTTTCTATTGTTTGCAGGGGTAAAAAGATTTGGATGGCACAGCGTTGAGAGGCGCATGGCTAAAGCGAAAGACTGCCAAAATCTCCCCTATCCGATTTTCCGTATAGCCGCCTTCCTTATCTCTTGTAAAAGCGCACCTGCTTTTCCCTGCAAATTTGCTACAAGCTCTATCTTCGTACTGTAGTCTGCATTTTTTGCATCCTGTTCTTTTAATGCACTGTCAATCTTGGCGCTGCGTTCACTGTATGCCTGTTCCAGCTGCCCTTTAAAGTAGCTTTCCACCTTAAATTGAAAAGCGCCCATCTGCATAAAAATCTGGTTGTGGAGTTCTTTGAGCGCCATTGCACGCTCCTGTGCATATTCCTCCTGCTGGCGGTTCAGTTCGGAGACATCCGGCACATTTTTACTGCCTTTGCCAAAGATAATATTTTTTAAGAGCTTAACAGCCCCCGCAATAACCGGCAATGGGATTGGGACTGGCAGGGGGGGAGGGGATTAAAACAGGTATTTTCCCAAGTGTATCAATCAGGCTGTCTATCGTGTCCCCTCTGCCTGGGCTGATGTCAGGGACACTTCTGTTTTGTTTTTCCGGTATATCTGTCAGGGACAAATCCAGCCTTGAACTTTCTGCAAACTGCTGTAACGCCAGGCTACTGCCTTTGGAAAAACCCTCCATGCATTTTAGCGCAAGTTTTTCAATCTCCTGCTCTAATTCCTGTTCTGCTGCATCAATGCTTCTATTTACAGAAGCTTTCTGGTAAATGCGCTCCGAGAAACTGTCCACGGCACTGCCAAGCGCTACCGAAAATTCCCTGCTGGCGCTTTCTTTCTTTTCGTAAAGCTCCTGCTTTAATTTGCTTAACATTTTGGAGTTGCCATCGTCTATTGCAAGCTCCAGGCTTTTTTGTATCTGTCCACACAGCCACGCCATATTTTCCAGCGGTGTGCACAGCATTTGTATCGAATCTACCGAAGCGAGCTTGTTTGAGATACAATATTCCAATTCCCGGATGTTGCTGTCAGCGAGCGTATGTTCTGGTTCATGCTTGCCAAGAGCGGGAATGGCAGCCGGAGGCTTTTTTTCTGCGCCAAAGACCCAGAAAGCATCCTTTTGGATTTTGGCAGGTGTGAAGATGAAACCATCCGCAGCTATGGGGAAGAAAACAAAAAGTTCCTCCCGATCGCCTGTTACTCGCCGCGCTGGAACATTGAAGTATCGTACTACGAAAGCAAGACATTTTGGCCGCTTGGGGAATACCGTGTACGGAGCCGGGAGGGCATTGAGCGTCTGGTAAACCTTGGCTGCATAGCTTACAGTGCCATGACACTGCTCCCATACAGTGATGAATCCTTTTCGTGCTATCAGTCTGCAAGCGCACAGGAAACCAGATCTGGTATCGGACAGCAAATACAGGCAAGTATAATATTCAGCAGTTTCGTAGAATCACTCGAAACAGTAAAAAAAGCGCAGTCATTTATTAAAATAATAGAAGGCTACGTTTTATCAGGGTTCAAAAAAATCCAAAAGTTGTAAACTGGTGTAAAAGAAATATATATTAGAATATTGAAACAGGTAACAATGGAGATTTCTTAGGAAGGAGTAAAGGATTATGAAAAAAGTACCAATCTGGCAGCGGTATACACTGACAATAGAAGAAGCGGCAGCTTATTTCCGAATTGGGGAAAAGAAATTGCGCCAAATTGTGGCAGAGGATGAAACTGCGGCGTTTGTCCTTATGAATGGGAACCGGATTCAGATTAAACGCCGCTTATTTGAACAGTATATCGATACAGCTACGGTAGTTTGAAAGAGATATTGTTGGTAACATCGGTAAAGGGCAAGGCTTTGGCCTGAAATCATACCGTGACAAGAAGCCCTGTATATGGTAAGATAGATGCAGCCGTATCAGGGCTCCTTATCCTTTTATAATTTAAAGATAGGAGCAAGTGACCTTATGAGTGAAAAAAGACGCGACAACCGCGGTAGAATCCTGCATAACGGAGAAAGCCAGCGTTCAGACGGCCGTTATATGTTTAAGTATGTTGACAGCTGTGGACAGGCAAAATATGTTTACAGCTGGCGTCTGGATAAGAATGACCGGACTCCGGCAGGGCGGCAGAGGGATTTGTCTTTGCGCGAGAAAGAAAAACAGATAGAGGCAGACCTATTTGACCAGATTATTCCGCAGGGCGGTGATTTGACTGTGCTTGACTTGATGCGTAAATATATTTCCCTGAAAACAGGAATCCGGCATAATACAGAGGCGGGATACAACTTTGTTATCCATATTCTTGAGAAAGAGGATTTTGGAAAGAGAAGGATTGACAAGGTCAGGCTGTCAGACGCAAAAGAATTTCTGATTAAGCTTCAGAAGGATGGCAAAGGCTATAGTGCTGTGAAAACAGTGAGGGGCGTTTTGCGTCCTGCCTTTCAGATGGCTGCCAATGATGACCTGATCCGGAAAAATCCTTTTGGTTTCCAGCTGGCAACGGTCGTGGTAAATGACAGTGTGACAAGGAAAGCTATCACGATAAAGCAGGAGCGGGATTTTCTGGAATTTGTAAAACAGGATAAGCATTTTTGCAGATATTACGACGGAATTTATATCCTGTTTTATACAGGGCTTCGCATATCGGAGTTTGTAGGGCTGACGGTTGCGGATATTGACTTGAAAAAAAGGAAGATGCTTTTGTAAGGGCAAAAGGAAAGAAAAAGACGCTAACCCTTTAAAATAGCGGGTTGTACGGCATCAGGGTTTACAACTTATTTTACAACTTTTGATGGCTGGGATATGCAGATTGCCGCGCATTTATGCAATCAAAGCAGCAGTCCGAAACTATCCGCCGGATGCCGCAAAACCTTGGAAATACAATAAAAAACCAACATTTAAGGAGATATGCAGAGCATGATAAAAATACTTTTCGTCTGCCACGGCAACATTTGCAGAAGCCCCATGGCAGAATTTGTAATGAAAAAGATCGTCCAGGATGCGGGTCTTGCAGACCAGTTTTATATCGCGTCCGCGGCAACCAGCACAGAAGAGATCTGGAATGGAGTCGGAAATCCCGTATACCCGCCCGCAAAAGAAGAGCTTGCCAGGCATGGGATTTCCTGTGAGGGGAAACGGGCTGTGCAGCTTCAAAAATCCGATTATGACGCTTACGACTATTTGATCGGCATGGACCACAGGAACATTCGAAATATGGAAAAAATCACCGGGCGCCACGGTGGAAAGATCAAGCTGCTGCTTTCCTATTGCGGAAGAAACGATCCTGTCCAAGATCCATGGTACACCGGAGATTTTAAAACCGCATACGAAGATGTGCGGGATGGCTGCGAAGGCTTATTCCAATACCTGCAAAGCAATAAAAAATCAAACGCTTAAAGACGCAGGGCGCAATACTGTATAAAACCTGCATCCAAACATATACTTATACATCATATTACCAAACCGGAGGGATACGCAATGAAATACACTACCGAAAATGAATTTGAATCCTTTGATTTTCAGGAAAGCTATGTAAAGGATATCGAGCCTGGAAATGGATATTTCCATATTTGGCTGGATAATGTAAAAATCCTGCCAGAAAACAGCTGCAACCGGGATATCCGCACAATGCGCACAAATAACCTTCTGCTTGCCGTTTCGGACACAAAAATCGACTCTGTCGTACTGGAAGGCGTAAAAATATATCACGCAGACGGAAAGCTTGCAAAAGTCCGCCCGGATGAGGAGATCGCGCCTGAAAAATACGCAAAGCTATGGAAAGCGTTCCTTGGCGGATGCATTTATTCTGTTTCAAAAGATTCAAAAGAACGGCGCAGCGAAAATGCGTACACATTTATCTTAGACACAAACGAGGATGAAACCTATGAGATCAAACTGACCGGAAGCGTCGATCGGGAATCCTGGGACTTGTTTTTAAATCTTGGCGAATAATCATCCACAAAGCATCGATCTATAAAAGAAATACAGCCAGCCAAAATCCAATGCGCAAAAGCACCGGGAATTTTTGCTGGCTGACATATTTCCTTATGCCGTCGTTTAACTCAAACGCTCATAAAAAGAAGAAAATTCCTCTTCCCCCGCATTTTTCATCGCCAGCTCTAAAAGCCCGCGCTGCTTCTCACAGCCCATGGCTTGCAGGTACTTATTTTCCCACAATTTCGGATAATGCTCCCGGATCATTTTCCCCAGGCGTTGGAAAATGGGATATGCGCCTGGAAAATTCCTGGATTTCATAAACATAAGTGTTTCATATAAAAAAGCATGTATAAAATAAAGCTCTATCTCGTCTTTATAATCCAAATAATAATGAGAGCCGGACATTTTTTCAAATAACCGGGTCTGCACCCCGATATGGTCGGTCAGCGTGTTCATTTGGTTCATTTCATGCATCATCGTGCCGCTTGTATTGCACCGATAATAATAGAGCTTTTGCTTTAGCGTCGCAAACCGCTCCACCTCAAACATCAACGGATAGGTAAACATCGGCTCCTCGTAAAATACATGCTCGGCAAATTGGGCTTTTGACGCAATGATAAAATCCCGTTTATAAAATTTATTGGAAAAACCCGTCGTCATGACAAAGCTCGTTAAAAACCGGGCGCGTTCTTCCACCGTATGTATTTCCACCAACGTCTCTTCTTCGTTTTCCGTATAGGGCCGCAGGTCATGTTCTCCGAAATAACGGTACTGCTCAAATTGGACGATTTCAGCGTCTGTGCGCTTTGCATAAGCGTACAGCTTTTCATATGCAAATGGCTCTAACCAGTCATCCGCATCCAAAAACGACAGATATTCCCCCGACGCATAAGGCATCGCTAAATTTCTCGCCCCGCCCTGCCTTTTGTTAACTGGAGATTTTATCACGATCACACTGTCTGGATACCGCTTTTCAAACGCAAGCAGCGTATTCCATGTTTCTCCACCGTCATCGGATGCGTCGTCTACAAATATCAGTTCCATTTCCTTCATTCCAATTGTCTGATCCGCCAATGACGCGCAGCATTTCCCAAGCCATTTGGCGGCGCAGTAGCATGGTATGATCACGCTGATCTTCTTTCCCATATCATAAGCCGCTCCTTGCACTGTTTTTTCGTTTCTTTTCATTTATTATACACAAAAGCGCCTCTGGGTTCAAGCCGCCTGCTCTAAAACTTCAAATCCCGCGAAATTTTTTCCGCCATTCACCGCCGATTTATCCCTTAACTTCAGACACAGGCTTTATGTATTTTTTAATAAACCCTTTTTCTTGAAAGTCTTTCCCCAGCTTTACGTTCACGACGCACTTTCTCTTCGCGCCGGACGATAATGTAATCTTGATCCACTCCACCGTATCATACTTCCCGCTGTATTTTTCCGTATCCGCCGGAATAAATAACGGTATGATCTTCTTATTTTTCTGATTCCATGAAATATTTGGCGTTTCAAGAATGTTTGTTCTGTCCGAAAATACGACCTGCATCCGCACCGGTTCGGGAACTCCTGTAACCTGATTATATTCCAGTTGGTTTAGATACAGCGTATCATAGCTTTTTTTATCGCCCTTAAACTTGATCTTAGCGCTTATTTCATTTACGAAGAACGCTCCACCCTGCGGCTCCTCAAGACAAAAATCGACCGCTATGATCAGCACAAAGCCAAATCTTTCTTTTCCATCCATAAACCTTTTAAAACGACGTAATTTAAAAGTGTCCTTAAGCCTTGCCGTCAATACATACTTCGGGCGTTTTAAAGTCTGGATCAAAGATGGAATCCACGCCAACGCCGCAAGCAGGCTTAAAACCAGAGATACATATTCACTTTTCATGCCCTTTTTCTCACTCCCTTCCCTGTTCGAAAAAATAATATCTAAAACCATTTGTAAGTAAGTCTACCATACTTTTTGTATCCTTACAATAGTAATATGAAAAATCTACATCATTTTTCGCATTGCGATTGAACAAAGGCGGCTTTCCTAACACAATCGAGTAAGGCTTCCTCCACTCGCCGCGCGACCCTCATGCTGCGCAGCAACAAACTTTCATATGCACCTTTGCGCATCAAAAAAGGAGCCATAAGGCTCCTTTTTTCACTTTATAAAAATTTATCCGCTTTCATAGTTGTATCACAAACCCAAACATTTTTCAATCGTTTCCAGCAGACATAAGCTCTGACAGCCTATCCATGTTCCTTTGTTTCGCTTCCATCGTCGGATGGACATATCGGTCCATCGTAATCCGCACGCTGGCATGTCCTAAGATCTCGCTTAGGGATTTTGCGTCAAATCCAAGCTCCACACATCTTGTGGCAAACGTATGGCGCAGCGCATGGAAATTTGCTTTGGAAATGCCGCACTTTTGGATGGCGGCAAGGAAATGGTTTTCCATCGTCCTTGGCTCGATGAATTTTTTTGGCGATCCGGTTAAAATAAATGCCTCCTGCTCCCCTTTGCGCTCCTTTGCCAAATGGAACACCTTATCTGGAAGCGGAATATATCTGACCGAGCAGATGCTTTTTGGCTGCGTAACGATTATTTTTGTTTTCTTTCTGCCTCCTTCCTCCGCCGGCACTCTTTCCATTGTCCGATGCACATAAAGCGTTTTTTCTGTAAATGAAATATCCTCCCATTTTAACGCGCACAGCTCCCCCAGCCGGATGCCCGTATACAGACAGAGCATGATGCCAAATCCGCTGCCATCCATTTCCTCCGAAAGATAATCCTCCAGCGTGCGCTGTTCTTTCACGCTTAAGACGCGAAGCGGCCTGCGCGCCTGCTTTACCGGCATGTTCCGCAAATCCGTGACCGTGACGTTTCCATGTATTTTGGCAAAATCCAAAATCGTTTTTAAAACAGAAAATATCCCGGTGACTGTCTTTGGCGCAAGCCCGCTCTCCTTTTCGCCCTTAGGAGCCAAAAGCCTTTGTAAGCATTCAACAGCCTTTTCTCTCGTAATCTCTGTAATCAGCATATCCCCAAACTCCGGGATAAGGTAATGGGACAAAATCCCCTCGTATTTTGCAATGCTTGTTTCTTTTAAAATCGGCTTTTGGGTTTCCATCCACTTTTCCGCAACTACCGCAAATAGCAGCTCTCCTCTTTTCCTACTTTTGTGCGTGCCAGTTTGCATCGCCTTTATAGCCTCATGCTTTTTCCTTAGCGTCTCTTCATAGCTTTTCCCGGAAACGTAGCCATAACGGATTTTGCCATCCACCCTGCATTTTACATATTTTCCTTCCCATCTTCCATTTTTCCTGCAATAAATATTTTCTCCTCTTCTTGCCATATTTCTATGACCTCCTTTATCTTTTGTAATTATTACAGGTACTATTTTGACAGAATCCATCTAAGACTACAGCGCTTAGAAACCGCTCCAAAATAAAAAACTTCCGCCCGTCTGGAAGATGAAAACAGCAAAACGCCCCTGCATCCTATTGCCGGATGCAGGGGCGCCTTCTAAGTCCCTATTTTATTTTCTGTTTTCTTTAAATGATCGTCTCCCAATCCCTTACGCTTTTTTTGCTTCTTTTGGAATAGAGAAATCCTCCACCGCGTCATAATCGCCGCAAGTCATCTGGATTTTCATCTTAGAAACGCTGATCGAGCCGCCTTGCGCCTGCTCTGCCATAGATTCCATCATCTTGCTCATCAACGCGTCCATTACCGCTGACATATCGATGTCATATTTCACAGCGTAGCTGCTTTCTTCATCCACCCAAATGATGATCGGAATGTCGCCAATCCCGTCCATAAAGCTCTCCAGCTGGCTTGCGTCCATATTTAAAGAGCTTAAGGAATCCATCGCGCCAGAAGAAAGCATCACTTCTTTCATTTCGTCGCCGGTAATCTTTCCTACCAGCTTATAGGCGTTTTTGCCGTCCACCTGCTCGGTTCCCTGAACTTCAAAATTATAGTCCGCGTTCAAATATTCTTCGATATTTTTCGCCGCGTCGTACTGTTGCAGATCCTCAAGCTGAACGCTCTGGGACTGCCACTGTGTGCCATCGGTCATATACATGGTATAGTTGCCCTTTTTGTCCATCTGCGCATAGATCTGCGCCGTCGTAGAGCCCATTTCTCCCATATCCATCGTCGTGTCGATCTTCATCTTCAACGGATCGTAAAAGCAAACCATATCCATATCGGTAACGGTCTGCAAGGTCTGCTTTTCGCCGCCCGCTTCCACTTCCATATCCATTTCCATGGACATTTTCGCGGACATGCTTTTTACGTCTTTCATTTTTGCCTGCGCATCCGCTAAAATGTCTGCGGCGCTCTTCTCATCCCCTGCGTCCGCATCCGCGTCTGACGCGCTGTCCTTAGAAGTCTGCGACTCCTGCTTTGACTGGCCGCCTTTGTCCTGGCTTCCACACGCTGTGAAAGAAAACGGCATGGTTACTGCCAAAAGCAGCGCTAAGATCTTGTTTCTTGTTTTCATAATCTGTCTCCTCCTACCCATTTTTATGGGATTATCCATTGTTTTTTGTTTCTTGTATTAAAAAATAACGGCTTTGAATTTACAGGCGCAAGCTGCTTGTTTGGATCATCGCGCCCGCGGATATAAAAACCGTATTTTCATACCTAATTTTCATACCTTTCAATTGTAATGTCGTCATTCCCAGCTTCCACATACGCCTTTACGGCGTGATCGCAGCTAAGCTGCAAAGATGACTGGGTTTTTATAACTACACTTTCCAGCTTATTGTACTGGCATTCCACGCGGTAAAGGGCAGGCGACGCCACCTCCAAGCCGGTAAGCTCATTGTAGCTGCAATCCAGCAAATATAACTTCGGATAATCGTGGATTTTAAGAACCGTAAGCCGGTTCTTAGCGCAATGCAATTCCCGCAGTTTCGGATTTTGACGAATGTCCAAATCCCCCAGCTGGTTCCCTTCACAATGCAGCTCCATCAGCTTCGGATTCCCGCGTGCTTTTAGGCTTGTAAGTTGATTTTGGCTGCAATGCAGATATTGCAGCTTCGGCTTTTGGCTGACATCCAGGCTGGTCAACGCATTGCCATTGCACCGAAGCTCTTTCAATGCCTGGTTGTTGTCAATCTCTAAACTTGTCAGCCGGTTCCCGCCGCAATACAGCCTTTCTAACGCCGGATTGTTTCCCAGATCCAGCCCGGCAAGCTGGTTTCCGTCGCAATTTAAATATAACAGCTTTGGATTTTTAGTTGTGTCTAAGTTTGTCAGCAGGTTATTTTCACACTCTAAACGCTCCAGCTTTAAAGCCTGGCTGACATCCAGACTGGTAAAGCGGTTTCCGCTGCAATTTAAAACCCGCAGCGCGGTATTTTTTCGGATATCTAATTCGCAAAGACTGCCGTCAACACTATGTAAATACTTCAATGCCGGATTTTTTCTTAGATTTAAATCCGTAAGCGGATTTCCGCCACAATGAAGCTCCGTAAGCTTTGGGTTGTTCCTTAGCTCCAGGCCAGACAGCCCGTTATCAGAGCAGAGCAAGATCTTCAACGCCGGATTTTTTCTGATATCCAGCTTTTTCAGCCTGTTCGATTCACATTCCAGCCTCGATAACCTTTGATTCTTGCTGACATCCAGCTCCGTTAGCTGGTTGTTGGAACAGCT
This sequence comes from uncultured Eubacterium sp., assembly GCA_947385775.1. Lineage (GTDB taxonomy): Bacteria > Bacillota > Clostridia > Lachnospirales > Lachnospiraceae > Eubacterium_J. Next base: position 11,784 of record CANDMI010000011.1, read on the forward strand.
TAGCGTTTTTAACGCCGGATTTTTCCCCACATCCAGGCTTTTTAGCTTATTATAATCACATTCCAGTTTCGTTAACGCCGGATTTTTGCTGACATCCAGCTCCTTTAATTTACAATAGCCGCATGTTAATGTCTCTAACGCCGTATTTTTACTTACGTCTAGGCCCGTGATCGGATTTCCGCCGCAAATTAACGTTTTTAATTCCGTAAACCCCGCAAACGAGATGTTCCCGGACAGGCTGTATCCGCCCCAGCACAGGTAGGTCAGCCTTTTTTCTTTTCCGATCTTCGTCCATTTGTAACAGCTGCCATCCAGATCATCCAGCATTTCCAGACTTTCCAGATCTTCTGGCTCCATATCTCCACGGCCCTTTTGCTCTTTTAAAATCTTTTGGATCAAAGCTACATCAGACGCATTTTTCTTTACGGCCGCGCTGGCTGGCAAGGGCAGTAGAAACGCCAAAAGCGCCGCAAAAACCGCCGCCTGACAAAGCGCCAAAGGCATCCGCCTGTTTTTTCTTCTTCTATTCAATTCCATCCATTTTTGCATAATCTCCCGCCCCATTTTTCACACCCCTTTTGTAAGGCAAAAATACCTGTATTTCGCATTCCCCATTTATAAAAACGGTCATTGGATCAACATCGCGTCCCCAAAGCTAAAAAACCGATACCGTTCCCGCACCGCAGCCTCATAAGCGCGCAATACACGCTCCCGCCCCGCCAAAGCGCTGACCAGCATCAAAAGCGTGGATTCCGGCAAATGAAAGTTGGTGATCAGCCCGTCGATGCACTTAAACCGATACCCCGGATATATAAAGATCTGCGTCCAGCCGCTTTGTGCATGGACATGGCCGGATTCGTCGGCCGCGGCTTCCAGCGTCCTTGCGCTCGTCGTGCCAACGGCGATAATGCGCCGCCCGCTGTCTTTGGCACAGTTTATTTTCCTTGCTTCGCTTTCTTCAATACGGTAATATTCCGCGTGCATATGGTGCTCCAGCACATTTTGCACCTTCACCGGGCGAAACGTCCCAAGCCCTACATGCAGCGTCACCTGGGCGATTTCTACGCCCTTTTCCTTTATTTCCGCTAAAAGCTGGGGCGTAAAATGAAGCCCGGCTGTGGGCGCCGCGGCGGAGCCGTCATGCTTGGCATAGACGGTCTGATAGCGCTGCCTGTCCTTTAGCTCATGAGTGATATAAGGCGGCAGCGGCATTTCCCCAAGCCGATCTAATATTTCTTCAAAAATCCCTTCGTAGGAAAACCGGATCAGGCGACAGCCCCCTTCTACGACCTCAAGCGCCTCCCCGGTCAAAAGCCCTTCCCCAAACTGGATACGCGCGCCCGGCCTTACTTTCTTCCCGGGCTTTACAAGCGTCTCCCAAATATTTCCTTCCACCCGCTTTAAAAGCAGGACTTCGATCTTAGCATTTGTCCCCTCCTTTACCCCATACAGCCTTGCGGGAATTACTTTCGTGTTGTTTAACACTAGGCAGTCCCCGGGAGAAAGGTATTCGACAATATCCGAAAACCTGCGGTGGGTAATCTCCCCGGTTTCCCGGCCCATTACCATAAGCCGGGAGCTGGCGCGGTCTTTTAGCGGCTCCTGCGCGATCAATTCCTGGGGCAGGTCGTAATAAAAATCACTGACCGCCATTTCACATGATTGATCTGATTGATCTGCCCTGCCCACTCTGCCCGCCCCGCCGGATTCATTTCTCTGACATGGCGTTTGATTCACTTGCTTTTCTGTTTGATTTCCCGTATCCATCCGCTATTTCCTTAATTCAATGCCCTTTTCTTCCAGAGCTTTTACAATCCGGCTTACCGCGCTTCCCACCGTCTCGTCGTCCAGCGTCTTATCCGGCGCGCGGAAAGTGATCGTATAGGCCATGGACTTAAATCCAACCTTGATCTGGTTTCCTTCGTATATATCAAACAAACGGTAGCTTTCCAGATAGCTTCCGCCCTTCTTTTCAATCACCTCTTCCACGTCGCCTGCAAGTATCCCCTTCGGGCATACCATGCTAAGGTCCCTTGTAACCGCCGGGAATCTGGCGATTCCGGTGTATTTACGGTCAAACGAAGATAATTCCACAATCTGCGGCATATCTAAGACCGCGATATAAACCCGCTCCTTTATCCCGTAATTTGCCGCCACCGTCGGGTGCGCTTCCCCAAGACAGCCTACGACCGCCCCGTCGTAACGGATGTTTGCTTGGCGCCCCGGATGGAAATAAGGTTTTCCGGCGTCCGGGTCATACTGCGGTTTTTTATGCATCCCGGCCTGGCTGAAAAATTCCTCCACCACGCCCTTCATCGTATAAAAATCCCCTTCCCCGTACATGCCTAACGTAAACTGCATCCGCTCGTCCGGAAGCTCTTCCAATGGGAGCTGCTTTGGCAGATAAATATTTCCAAGCTCATACAGGCGCACGTCCTTATTTCTTCTGTTGTAATTCGTAGAAAGTGAAGTCAGGATTCCATTTAACGGGGTTGTGCGCATAATGCTAAAATCCTCCCCCAGCGGGTTTGAGATCACAACCGCCTGCCGCAGCTTGGAATCAGCCGGAATCAGCAGCTTGTCAAACACCTTCGGGCTTTCAAAGGAATAGACCATGCCCTGGCTGAACCCGCAATACTGCGCCACATCCTTTGCGATTTCCTCAATCCGAAGCTTATAGGACAGCTTCCCGGTGGTCGCCTGACCGGACGGAAGGGTCTGCGCGATCTTATCGTATCCGTAAAAACGCGCCACTTCCTCCGCCAGGTCCGCGCTGCATTCTAAGTCCTGACGCCAGGACGGGATGACCACTTCGTTTGCGTCTTTATCATATCCTAATTCTATTTTTTCAAAATAGGCGAGCATCTGCTGGGATGAAATATCTGTCCCAAGCAGCTTATTGTATTTTTCCGGTTCAAAGGCGATGCGCTTTTCCCCTCTTTTTTGCGGATATACGTCTGCCACGCCACCTACGACTTCCCCTGCGCCAAGCTCTTCGATCAACTGGCAGGCGCGGTTCATCGCAAGCAGCGCCAGGTTCGGGTCAAGCCCTTTTTCAAATTTTGCCGCGGCATCGGTGCGCATGCCGAGCTTTTTGCCGGACAGGCGGATATTTGTGCCGTCAAAGCATGCCGCTTCAAATAGCATCGTCTGCACCTGGTCTGTGATCATGGAATTTTCACCGCCCATAATCCCCGCAATGCCTACCGGTTTTTTCGCATCGCAGATCATAAGCACAGAATCGTCCAGCACATGCTCCTGTCCGTCTAATGTAACAAATGTTTCATCCTTTTTTGCCCTGCGCACAATGATCTGGTTTCCCGCGATCGTATCCAGGTCATAGGCATGCATCGGGTTGCCGTACTCTTCCATCACATAGTTGGTAATGTCTACGATATTGTTGATTGGCCGGATTCCCTGCGCCGCCAGCCTGCGCTGCATCCATTCCGGCGACGGGGCGAGATGGATATTTTTTACTACGCGCGCCGTATACCGCGGGCAAAGGTCGGTATCTTCCACCTTTACCTGTATGTATCCGTTCACGTCCTCTTCATTTCCGGTTTCTTTTATAACAGGCGGGAGGAATGGCTTTCCAAACGAAGCCGCGGCTTCCCTTGCGATCCCGATGATGCTAAAGCAGTCCACGCGGTTGGAAGTGACCTCGTATTCCACCGAAACGTCGTCTAACCCAAGGGCTTTCACCGCATCCTCTCCCACACTTGCGTCATCCGGGAAAATATAAATGCCTTCTTCCGGCGCTTCCGGATACATATCTCTGTCAGAGCCTAATTCTTCAATCGAGCACATCATGCCGTCTGATTCCACGCCCCGCAGCTTTCCTTTTTTTATTTTAATGCCGCCCGCCGTTTTCGAACCGTCATGCCCGCCCGCGACGCGGCCTCCCGCCAACACCACCGGAACTTTCTGTCCCTCTTTTACATTTGGCGCCCCGGTCACGATCTGGATATCCTTTTCTTTTCCAATATCCACCTGGCAGACCACAAGCTTGTCCGCATCTGGATGCCGCTCTATTTTTTTTATCTGTCCAATAACGATCTGGTCTAAATCCCGGTCAAAAACCTCATAGCCTTCCACCTTCGTGCCTGTCAGCGTCATGGTGTCCATATATTCCTGCGGCCCCACGTCCAGCCCAGGAACCATTGCTTTTATCCACTTTAATGAAGTATTCATGTTTGTCCTCCAAAAAACTTCTTTTTCCCTTTTACCCGTTTCGCAAGTTCGCGCCCTCAATCATTAAAACTGCGCTAAAAACCGGGCGTCATTTTCATAAAGCAGCCGCATGTCGTCAATTTCATATTTTAACAGCGCGATACGCTCTAGCCCTACGCCAAAGGCAAACCCGGAATATTCCTGCGGGTCGATGCCGCTCATTTTTAAAACCCGAGGATGGATCATGCCGCATCCTAAAATCTCAATCCAGCCGCTGCCTTTACAGAACCGACATCCCTTGCCCTTGCATTTAAAGCAGGTCACGTCCACCTCCGCGCTCGGCTCCGTAAACGGGAAATGGTGCGGGCGGAATTTTACTTTTGTATCTTCCCCAAACAGCTCTTTGGCAAACTCCGCCAGCGTCCCTTTTAAATCCGCAAATGTAATATTTTTATCGATCACCATGCCCTCGATCTGGTGAAACGAAGGGGAATGGGTCGCATCCACTTCATCGGAGCGAAACACCCGCCCCGGCGCGATCATACGGATCGGCAGCGGGCTTTTCTCCATCGTGCGCACCTGCACCGGAGAGGTCTGGGTGCGCAGCAATATTTTATCATTAATATAAAACGTATCCTGCTCATCCTTTGCCGGATGGTTCGCGGGGATATTCAATGCTTCAAAATTATAATAATCGTATTCGATCTCCGGCCCTTCCACGACCTCATAGCCCATGCCTATAAAAATACGCTCCACTTCTTCTAGCGCGATCGTATTTGGATGGCGGTGTCCGATGCGGCCTCGTTTTGCCGGAAGCGTTACGTCGAGAACCTCCTGTTTTAGCTTTAGCTCTAACTGCGCGTCCTCCAGCTTCTTTTTTGTTTCCTCAAGCATCGCTTCGATCGCAGCCCTTGTCTCATTTACCATCTGCCCAACCGCCGGACGGTCCTGCGGCAGCACGTCCTTCATCCCTTTTAATACGGCGGTCAGCTCCCCTTTTTTCCCAAGAAAGGCAACCCTGACTTCATTTAACTTCGCTAACTCCCCGGAAGACTGGATCTGGCTCATCGCGTCTTCCCTGATTTTCCTTAACTTTTCTTTCATAATTACAGGTTCTCCTTATAAAATAGTAATTTATTATAACGCAATCTTGTAATAAACGCAATCTTTTTTGTTATTGTGGCTTTACAGACTCATTTGTCATAGAATAAGCTTTTATCTTTCTAATAATCTTCCACTAATATCTGAAGCGCTATACAACACTCTCGTAACTACTATCCTGTCATCTTCAATAATATAAAATGCAGAATAATTGTCTATTGGAAGCTGTCTTAATCCCATTGCGCACTCCGGTTCAGATTCCATAATCCGAACGCGTTCCGGGAATACATCCAGACTCTTTATTGCCGCTGCAATCCTGTTATATTGTTTCATGGCATTTTCCGGCGCAAGAAGTTTTTCAGCAATATAATTGTAGATTTCTTCCATGTCAGTTAGCGCCTTGTCTGTAATCTGTACGGTATATCGCTTCATAGCAGGCGCTCCTCCTTGAACTTTGCAAATGCTGTTTCCGCATCCTGCACCTTTCCGTCTTTCATATCATCATAACCTTCCTGTAACTTTGCATGAATTTCTTCTATTGTCATCAAATCTGCATTGACAGGATGCGGCGCTTTCGGCAGCGCCACAGCAAAAGGTATTCCGCCAGTCAGAAAAATCTGATTTAAATACATATCAATTGCTGTTGACATTGGTATTCCCAAACGCGATAAAACATCTTCTGCGCGTTTTTTCACAGTTGGATCTACTCTTAAATTTAATATTGTTGATTTTTCCATACCTTTCATCTCCTATCATCCGTTTTTTTTACGAACCTTACGCCAATAAAACTCAATATCCTCATAATAAAGCTGATTCACCTCCGCGCAAAACAGCAAAATATAAATGCAAAAATAAATCCAAAACATCATAAGCACCACCGTCGTCAGCGACCCGTACATGGAAAAGCCGTGGAACACCCCTACATAAATCGACACTCCAATTGAAAATAAATACCAGGCCACCGTACAAAGCGCAGCCCCTGGAAGCTGGTTATGGAATTTTAGCGCGCGCTCCCCTTTCGAGCGTTTTGCCGGCAAAAACTGAAACGCCATCATCACCGTAAACAGCATGATCGGCGTAATTATAAGCAGCCTAAAATCCAAAACCGCGGACAATATCTCCCCCAAAAGCGGGATATACTGCGTAAGAGGCTCTTCTAAGGAATGCCCAAATACCAGTATTACCATAAATAAAATGATCGCAACCACAAACACAAATGTATAAAACACCGCCCGAAGACGCATCAAAAACCAGTTTGGCTTTTCTGTGACCTCATGCACCTCGTCCAGCCCGCTTGACAGGTAATGGATGCCTTTGGACGCGGACCAGACCGCGACTACGGCGGTGGTTGATAAGATCCCGGTGGATTTGGAATACACTTCATCCAATATCGTAATGATCACAGGCTTTGCGTATGCCGGAAAATATTTATTGACCCACACAAGCAGCATCGCCTTGGAAATCGGCGTGTACTGGATCAGCGTAATAAAGAACATAAAAAGGGGCACAAGGGACATCATAAGGAAAAACGCGGTCTGCGCCGCATATGCGCCGATATTGTCCTGTTTGCATTTATCCAAAAGCCGCATTCCATTCATAAACATCCGTTTCATACGATTTCCCCTTTTACTGTTTTCTTAATTATATTCTGATTTTATATCCCGATCCCGGTGAAAACAATTGCTCTTTCCGCAATGAATCCAAGCCAGACAGAAAACAAGATTACATTTCTGACTCCAAGTCTGCCATAAATTTAATCCGCTTTCCTGATTTTAACCCCATCGTAATAAAAATTCAATATCCGCTTATAATCCCAGCCATCCCGCGCCATAGAATCGGCGCCGTACTGGCTCATGCCGATGCCATGCCCGTTTCCGCCGCCGGAAAGCAGAAAACGCCGGCTCTTTTCCTGGAATGATATGGAAAAATACGCGCTCGGCAAAAAACGGGAAGCAGAATCCGAGCTTCCGTCTGCATATACGATCTTTTCCATTGCGCAGCCTACGATATATCTGATATTATATTCCGATTTTATTTTCACTTTTCCAAACTCAAATTCTATTACAAGCTCTAAGACCGCGCCGCTTTTGCTGCGCCTGGCGCAATACATATCCTTGAAACCGCCAAAGCCCTTTAACGACCCCGCTTTTTTCTCCCTGCCGTTTCGGGTCGCATAATACAAGATATTTTCAGGATTGATCGATTCCCGCATCGTAATGCGCTCCTTTAATTCCTCCAAGCAGGCGCTCGGCTCCAATGTGGCTTTCCAGCGGAAAAATTTACTGTTTCTGTCATAAGCGTCTAATTGATCTGATTTTATGTAAGACTGAAAACTTTTTTCCGAAGAAAGATCAATCGCTTTCTTATTTTTATCCGGCGGCGCGATCGCCCTGGCTTTTAAATACGAGCGGTCTTTTTGGTTCCAGATTTCCATGCCGCTGCCGTATCCGCAGGAGGTGGAATAATAATACGCGTCCACGATCTGCTCCCCTTCGTACATCACAAGCCCCGCCGTGCCGTCCACAGCCTGTATGCATTCCTTTGTGGCCCCGGATTTATTATACACCTGATAATTCGTGCTGTCATCTATCTGCGCGTGATATTCCTTATAATCCTCCCCCGCCATCTGGCGGCACACATAGCTCCTTGCGCAGACCGCCTGGGCTTTTAGCGCTTCTGTGGCAAAGCTGGATGGCATTTCGCTCGCCACGACAGAATAAAGGTATTTTTCCACATTTACTTTATTTACGATATAATAACCTTCCAAATCCCGGTAAACAAAAAAGCTTCCATAATAACCGTTTGATATCTTCTTTCCTTTTGCATCCGCAAGATATAACCTTCCGCTTTCCCCGGCCGGCGTAATCTGCGCGCATTCCCCTTTTTTTAATTTCAGCTTTTTACTGCTGATCATACCATTTGGCTTATATTTTTCCGACCTTTTTCCTTTTTTTACGGCGCAATCCGTGTCACTGAACAGATAAACCTGCCCATAATGGACAGCCCCCTGGTTTAACAGCAATACCTCTACCGTATCCGAAATCCTTCCCGCGGCTGTTTCTTCCGACATAACTTTTACATCTTTCACTTCCGTAATAAAGCCGCCTTTTATATACAAGGTACAATGCGTATTTTCCCGCGCCAGATCCTTTTTACAGCCCGCCTCATATTCCTTTTCTTTATAAATAAAATGAACCTTATCCCCGGATGTATCCGTAATCTCCACATTTTTTAACGCGACGGCTTTTTCCGCTTCCCTGCGAACTCCTAACGCTTCTTTTCCCATCACATACACTTCATACGTATGCATGGGCTTTAATTTCAAGGAATCGATCTTAAATTTCAGCTTGCCATCCTGCGTTTCACAGCTGTTTTTCGACTGCTTCAGGCACAGGATCGTTTTTTTCGACACCGCCTCCCCAACATCCAGATAATCTCTAATCTGGTCATAATATTGCATCACCGCTTCGCGCTTTAGCCTGTCACTCCCGCCGCCTGCCGCCACAACGTCAGAAAGCCCGACGCTTTGCAAAAAATCTCGGATTTCCTGCCGCGTCATTTTTTTATCCTTGTCATCCCCCAACTGCTTACGCATAAAATCCGGATCTAAAAAAGACATTAAAGAAGCAAACTCCTCCTGCGTCACATACGAAAGCGCGGGGATTTCTGATTTTTTATGTATCAAAAATGTGCCAAACAAACAAATGCACGCCGCCAATACGCCAAGCAGCAGCAAGCCCGTCCCGGGCATGCCTAAGGACGCGCGCGGATTTCTCGGATTTTTCCTGTTTCGCGCTTTGCGCGTTCCCTTAGCATTTGAATTTCCCATTTTCCGGTATCGCTTTACCTTATCCGCTCGATTCATCTGATTCCCCCGCTTTAATCTAATCCCTTTACCAATCGACATCTGTCATTTTTCTCTCCCATATGCGTGCCTGCGCATAGAAAAGAAGCTGCATTCCATGCAGCTTCTTTTTTCTCTTGTCGTATTTTCGCTATCGCTTTTTCTGTTGTGCCTGACCAAATGTCTTATTAAATATTTTTTCAAATATTTTTTCATACATTTTCTCATATATTTTCTTTCGTGCGCTTCCGAGAGGGTTTGTCTTTTGTATACATCTTTTGTATTGCGTCACTTTATCGTTTGCATCTTATTGGTCTTTTGTATCGTACTTTTGTATCATCCTCTTGTAAAGATTTTTCATAAAGATCTACTGTAAAATTTTTGTAAAAATCTTTTGTAAAATCCGGCCATTCTCTTTTGTGCTTTGAATATTTTCTTTTGTAAACGTTTAAAATAAGCTTTCCTACTTCTTTCAAAAGCGCCCCAAAATGCCGTGCCCGAAATTTTGACGCCTAGCAAAGCTAGGTGGGTAACCTCAATGGAGCTTCTGCCTTCCACTGCGTAATGATGGCCTGACATCCGCGCCAAAATATTGGAATCCCGAAAACAAAAATGTAGGTTCAAAATATCGGGTTCTCGCACATTCCAGGGTAACGCTTTATCTAAAAAAGATTATACAATACTATGTGCAGTATTGCAACAAATATTTATACACAAGATGATGTATTTTATGGTATATTTGCTAATAAAAATCTGGATATTTTTATGAAAACGATTTTTTGCAAGAAAACAAATTTTTATTCTCTTCCGCTAACGCAGCATACGGGCCTTTGCATAAAAATGTAACAGCCCAATCCGAGCTGTTACATTTACATTTTATCTGTCTTTTATTTTTGTCGTTTCATCATTGCTTTTTCAGTCAAAGTCTTTTCAATATAAAGTCTTTTTAATTAAAGAGAATTTGCCTCGTTTACAACCTTTTGGATTGCCTGCGCCGCGTCCTCCGGAAGCTTGTTGTAGCCGCCTTCTTTTGTGTCTAATTCCTGTACGTTCTTTAAGCGGTCCGCCATACGCGCTTTCATCTGGTCTACATACGCTTTGTCGCTTAAATCTGGCACAAAGCCTTCCCATTCAAAGATCTCGATATCCTCAAACGGCCCCCACTGTTTGAAGTCCGCCCTCTTTTCCACGATCGCTTCTAAGATGCCAAGGGTATCCTTTGGCTGCACCTTTTTGCCCATAAAGTCGCCGGTATTGATGATATAGCAGTCTACGTTCTTTTCCGCAACGAGCTTTTTGAACTTCTCGTAGTCGTTTACCAAAGGATACGTCCTGAACGGATTTGCATACGGTTCAATTACAAGCGCGTTTGGATCTACGCCAGGCGCAAGACGTTCCGCTGTAGAACGCTTTGTCGCAAGGGTTGCGCCCATAACGGATGCAAGGGAAGCGCCCTTTAATTTTACTACCGGCGGCAATGTCTGGTCTTTCATGATCCAAAAGATCGCATTTACCGGGCTTTCGATCCGGTCTACGCGGTTTGGCGACCATAATTTAGACTTGATCGCGCGCCCGTTGCCGTTACGGATATCCTCGGTAACCAATACGACCTTGCCGTCCTCGTCCAAAGTTGCGGAGCAGTTTTGTGCTGTCAAAAGGAACTTGTTGTCCTCACAAGCGGTCGGATAGTCCGCGGTTTTGTCAAAATAAGTCGGCTCTAACGCGATGGATGCGCAGGTGTCCGTATTGATAATAAACGCGTCGTCGTGAAGCACCTTGATCGAAGGATATTTCCCGCCGTGTTTTGCGTGCGTCAGCGTGGATTTGCCGGAGCCTGACAGACCGAATACAGCCGCAACGTACTTCGAGCCGTCGTCGCGTGTGTACTCTTTCTGACCGCCATGGCAGGATGCGTAACCGTTGCGGTTTGCGATCGCCCATGCCAGGGTCAGCGTGCCTTTTTTGTGCTCGCCGAAATATCTCATGCCAAGGATCGCCGCACAGTTTGTCTCTGTATTAAAGTAGCATAAGCACTTGCCGTCGCATACGTCCGTCTGGTCGGTGCCTTTCCACTGTGGATCTGAGAAAATGTAAACGTCCGGCTCATTGCCATCGCCTACCGGCTTTGAGGACGCGTACATTTTTGTATAGGTATCATTCATATACTGGAAGTTTAACATCCAGTTATAAAGGAGGTTTTCCTCTCCCTTCGGAATCAGAAGATGCGCTTTTACCATAAATTCTGGATCTAAGCCGATAAACACCTGTGCGTGGTACATAGTTTTCCAGCGCGTGTCATAAACCGCATCCATAAGGATCTTATCCAGCTTTGCGCAATCCGTGCCCTCTTTGCCAGTAATCCTTCTTGCAGCCGCATAACGCCCGGTGATCGAGCCATCGTTAAACAACAGCACCTTTGCCTCTGGCTCCAAACCGATCTCTTCCGCCTTATACACCGGCATGTCCGTTACAACCGTGCCAGGTGAATTTTTCGCTAATGTATAAGCTTCGCGCAGCGTATTTACCTTGATCACGTTGTTGCCATAAAACGGCGCTTCGATAATGGCGCGCGTATTAGTGACCGGAGACCCTGCTTTCGGGAAGCCTACCTTATTTGGCCCAATTTCAGTTCTTGGATAAAGAGCTCTTGTTGACATGCTTCATTTCCTCCTTTTTTAGAAAAAAATATTTTGTTATTTTTTTATCAATCATTTTCCTACATTATAATACAATTGCTGGAAAAAAGCTATCCTGTTTTTTTCTTAATTTTATATAAAGAATGTAAAAAGTTTATGGAATCTGCGATTTTTACTTGTTTTCCTGTTTTATACTGTGGTAAGATAGTGGACAGATCGTTCCCTTTTTGACTTTTATGCCACAAACAGGAACGGACAGACCGCTATCAGATAGGAGGTACAATAAATGATAGAAAACGAATATTCCAAGATCACACCCGAAATGCAGCGCTTAGCCGACTTAAGCAGCCGCCATTTTACCATTGACCCTGCTTTATATGGAAAATATAATGTAAACCGCGGGCTGCGTGATGTAAACGGCAAGGGCGTGTTAGTCGGGCTGACCGAGATTTCCGAAGTATGCGCGACCAAACGGGTTGGCGACATGGTTGTCCCTGCCGACGGCGACTTGTTTTACCGTGGATACAATGTACAGGATATTATAAAAGGCATCGCAAAAGACAGCCACTTCGGATTTGAAGAAAGCGCCTTTTTGCTCATCTTTGGGAAGCTCCCGACACAAGCCGAATTATCTGAGTTTACCGGCCTGCTCTCTTATTACCGCACGCTGCCGACCAGTTTCGTACGTGACATTATCATGAAGGCGCCAAGCCATGATATGATGAACACCCTAGCCCGCAGCGTCCTGACCTTATATTCTTATGATAACAAAGCAGATGACATATCGATACCAAACGTTCTGCGCCAGTGCATGCAGCTGATCAGCCTTTTCCCACTGCTTTCCGTATACGGCTACCAGGCTTACCGTCATTACCACGATGGCGACAGCTTATTTATCCATAAACCGCTGCCGGAATTATCCACCGCGGAAACCATTTTGCATATTTTGCGCCCAGACAGCAAATATACGCCATTAGAAGCCAGATTATTAGACATTGCGCTGATCTTACATATGGAGCACGGCGGCGGCAATAACTCTACCTTTACGACGCACCTTGTGTCCTCCTCCGGGACAGACACCTATTCCGCCATCGCAGCCTCGATCGGCTCTTTAAAAGGCCCAAGGCACGGCGGAGCGAATATTAAAGTCGTCAAAATGTTTGAAGATATGAAAGCGCAGTTAAAAGACTGGACGGACGAGGAGGAGGTGCGCGCTTACTTAAAGGCCATCTTAAATAAAGAAGCCTTTGACCATGCGGGGCTTATCTACGGCATGGGCCATGCGGTCTACTCCTTATCCGACCCGCGCGCAAGGATCTTCCGCTCTTATGTCGAACGGCTGTCTATTGAGAAAGGCTTCGACGAGGAATTTGCCCTCTACGCGCTTGTGGAACGGCTCGCTCCGCAAGTCATTGCAAAAGAGCGCAAGATCTACAAGGGGGTCAGCCCGAATGTGGATTTTTACAGCGGCTTTGTATACCGTATGCTTGGCCTGCCTTTGGAATTGTACACGCCGATTTTTGCGATCGCAAGGATCGCCGGATGGAGCGCCCACAGGCTGGAGGAATTAGCGTACAACAGCCGGATCATGCGCCCGGCTTATATGAGCGTGTCAGACCGCAGGGATTACATTCCAATGTCCGAGCGAATAGCGGAAATTTAAGCAAAATTACGTTACCTGCGGCCAAATTTGCCGCAGGTATTTTCTCGCGCAACAAATTTAGAGTGTTTTTTATGAATTATCCCAATTTTTTCATTGCATATTTTGGATTTATCTAGTAAAATTTATTCATAAGGTAGAAAAAAGGAGTGTATCATTATGTTAATATCAGAAGCCAAAATTTTAATCGGGGATGACTCTATTCTAGCACGGAAACAATTAAAGGATATCTTAACCGGACTTGGCGGCGTCCATTATACGGAAGCGGCAAATGGTCAGGAAGTGATTGATAAATATAAGCAGGAAAAAGCGGATATCATTTTCCTTGATATTGTAATGCCAGTCAAAGATGGCGTGACTGCCACAAAAGAGATCATCGAGTCCGACCCATCCGCTACGATTATCATTGTTTCTTCCATTGGCACGAAGGAACAGTTGAAAAACGCTATTGAAGCAGGTGCAAAGGATTTTATCCAAAAACCTTTCTCTGCGATCAACATCCAGCGAGTGCTTGAATCACGTTTTGAAAAATAAAGGAGATAGTCTATGTATGCACAATTTTTTGGAAATTTTTTACTAAGCCGCAATGTTGTCACACCGCAACAGCTCATCGCCGCCATCAATAAGGAATCCAGCAGCCGAATCAAGCTTGGCACGCTTGCTATGTATCATAATTTAATGACTGCAAATGAGATTGACGATATTGTGATCGCGCAAACACATGAGGATAAGCATTTTGGCGAAATCGCGATCGAACGCCAGTATTTAACAGAAGAACAGGTAAACAGCCTTTTATCTGAGCAAAGCCCGGACTATTTGCTGCTGGGGCAGATCTTAATCGAAGAAAATATTTTGACCAATGCGCAGCTAGAAAGCCTGATCGTAGATTATGAATCGGAGCATGAGATTTATGACTTAGATCTCCAGGTTGACCAAAAAGAACAGGTTGGACAGCTTATCCGCCATTATTTCAAACTGGAAAATGTCGAAAACAGCGATCTATATCAGGCATATCTGACGCTTTTATTTAACAATCTGATACGCTTTATCGGCTCAGACTTTACGCCTATGACTCCGATTGCCTGTGAAGAATTTCCGACGCAGTTTTGTATTGTGCAGCATATTACCGGAAAGTACAACATCCTTTCCGCAATCGACATGGACCGCTCAATGGCAATCGAGTTTGCCTCCCGCTACGCGATGGACACGTTTGACGCATTTGACGAATATGTAGAAGCTTCTTTGGAGGACTTCTTAAACCTGCACAACGGGTTATTTACCGTAAATGTATCCAATAACCGCGCCGTAGAGCTGCAACTTACGCCGCCGGAAGCGCATGAAAAGGATCTGCTGGAATTTCCAAAAGGTTCCAACTCCTATATGTTCCCTATCCTTTATCCGTTTGGGACGATTAATTTTATTTTATCATTTTAATGTAAGTTGGTTGTTGGTTTACATAATTTTTGAATCGAGTAGGGGAACGCCCTTCTCCCCTACTCGCGCGCCGGGCGCCCGTGCGCATAAAAAGCGGCGCAGTTTCCTGCGCCGCTTTTTATCATCTATCTATCTGTCCAAAAATCTCATTACTTCCTCTGGCATTTTTTCCACCTCACAAACCGTATCGTGAAGCGTCGGCGCCGTACGGATCGACTCGATCGCCTGTGGGATTTTCACGCCCGAGATCCGGCTTAATTCATCCGCCAGCTCAAAATCCGGCTTGTCAGCGGACTTTGGCGCGATCGCATCCATAACGCTCCTTGTAAACTTAAATGGACTGGCCGTAGACACGATGACCGTTTTCGTATCGTCTTTCGTCCTCTTCTTATACTTTTGATAAACGCTCGCCGCCACAGCCGTATGCGTATCAAATACGTAATTATATTTCTCGTAATAATCCCGTATCGCCTGCGCCGTCTCCTGCTCGCTTGCATAACCGCCGCAAAAATCCGCCAGCTCTTTTTTCATATCCGACGTGATCTCATATGCCCCATCCTTAGAAAGCCGCTTCATAAGCTCCGCGTTCTTTTTCGCGTCGTTTCCCGAAATATGGTAGATCAGCCGCTCTAAGTTGCTGGAGATCAAAATATCCATTGACGGGGATGAAGTCAAGATAAATTCGCGGTTTTTATCATATCTGCCCGTCTCAAAGAAATCATATAACACTTTATTTTCATTGGAAGCGCAGATCAGCTTATGAACCGGCACGCCCATCCTTTTGGCATAATACGCCGCCAAAATATTTCCAAAATTCCCGGTAGGCACGACAAAGTTGATCTCCTCTCCTTCCAAAATCGCCCCCTGCGCCAGAAGCCTTGTATACGCGTACACATAATATACGATCTGCGGAACCAGACGGCCGATATTGATGGAATTTGCGGAAGAAAACTGATAGCCCTTCCCGTCCAGCTCTTTTTCCAGCTCCTTGTCCGCAAACATCCGCTTCACGCCGGTCTGCGCCTGGTCAAAATTCCCATGAATCCCTACGACATGCGTATTCGCTCCCTTTTGGGTCACCATCTGCTTTTCCTGGATCGGGCTTACGCCATTTTTCGGATAAAACACGACGATCTTTGTGCCCTTAACGTCCGCAAATCCAGACAACGCGGCCTTTCCCGTATCGCCGGAGGTCGCCGTTAAAATGACGATCTCGTTTTTCACCTGGTTTTTCTTTGCGGCTGTGATCAGTAAATGCGGCAGGATCGAAAGCGCCATATCCTTAAACGCGATCGTCGCGCCATGAAACAGCTCTAAAAACCACTCCTCTCCCGGCTTTGTCAAACGGGCGATCTCTTGACAGTCAAATTTTTCATCGTAAGCCGCCTGGATGCAGCCCTCCAGCTCCTCTTTTGTAAAATCGGTAAAGAACAGCTTCATTACCTCATACGCCGTCCGCTGGTATGACATTTTTGCAATATCTGCAAGACTGACATCCAGCTTTGGAATGCGCTCCGGCACAAACAATCCGCCGTCGTCCGCCAACCCCTTTAAAACTGCCTGTGACGCGCTGACCTTAACGCCCGCGTCCCGGGTGCTTAGATACATCAATTCCATAATTTTATCCTCTCTCATTTCCATTGCTTATCATTTTCAAAACCTGTTTATTCCGGGCGCGATTCTTTTCAAAATGACTTGCCCAACCAAAGCCGCGGCCTTCCATCAAAAAACATGCAAGCCATCTCACTCCCGGATATACACAATACTTATTATAAACAAGATTCAGATTTTGACAAGCCTTATCTTTCATATTATAATAGGAAAAAAGAAAGGAGTCCGATATGTTGCCAGGAGTGTTCCGCGCCCAAAAAAAGAACGGACAAGTATACTTCCGTTCCAATATCACCTGCCACAGCAAGCACATCAGCCTCGGCAGCTTTTCCTTAGAAACCGACGCGCACCGCGCCTATCTGGAAGCGGGCAGGCTGCTGCGGGATCGGGAAATCACGCTGGATAACGTATCTTTTTCCGACTACATCTTAAATTTCGAAAAAATCATCACGCTGCTAAACTACCGTGACAACCATATTTACATCAAAAACCCGATTTATCTGTTCCGCACATATTTTCACTACTATTTAACGCCAAACGAAATTTACAAATTCGACATTGACGATTTATTTTATTTTTCCGGGCATAAGCTGCTGCGGCGCGGCGGACATCTGTACGTGAACGATTACGGAATGCAGGTAACGGTGCTCTCCCGCTACGGCATCCGAAGCTTCGCCGTAAAAGACAAGGACTACCGCTTTGCCAACCAGGACCCTTACGACCTGCGCTATGAAAACATTATCAACATCAACCCCTTCCATGGCGTAAGATGCTGCAACAAAAATGGCCACATCACCTACCAGGCATATATCCATATCAACGGGAATTATCAGATCGGAACCTACAAAACGCTAAACGAAGCCGCGATCGCCTACAATAAGGCCGCGGATTTTGCGCATGAGCATGGCGTGAAAAAAAATTTTCAGACAAATTACATTGTGGAGCTGTCCGCGCGGGAGTACGCGCAGGCTTATGTGGAGGTGGCGATCTCGCAAAGGTATAAAAAGTATGTTTTGCAGGAGGGATGGACTGTTACGATTCCGAAAAACAATAAACGAAAGGAAAAACCAAAATGAACGATATCCTAAAATTTAACAACAGGGAAGAATTTCGAAGCTGGCTTTCTGATCATTATCACTCGACCGAAAGCGTTTGGCTTTTGTTTGGCAAGGCAGGCGGCCCAAAAACGATAAAAGCGGGGGAAGCGCTTGAAGAAGCGCTCTGCTTTGGATGGATTGACGGGCAAATGCAGCGCATAGACGAAAAAACATATAAAAAATATTTTTCCATGCGCAGGGAAAACAGCAAGTGGTCAGAAAAAAACAAAGCGTTAGCTATGGATCTGGAAAAACAGGGAAGGATGACGGATTTTGGCAAAAAGAAAATAGAAGACGCAAAAAGAAACGGACAATGGAACGCGAAAGGCCCTATGGCGATCACAAGCGAGCATATTGACAGCTTGTCCGCTCTTTTGGAAGGATACGAGCCAGCCTGCGCAAATTTTAAGGCTATGCCCTTATCGGTAAAAAAGACCTACACAAGGGCATATTTGGATGCCAAAACGCAAGCAGGACGGGAAAAACGGCTTGCATGGATGGTAGACCGGCTGAACCAGAATTTAAAGCCAATGTAAAAAACAAAGCCGCTATTTTATTTCAAAAACCGCAAAGAAAGCAATCCGATCAGGAATATAACCCCGCCTGTTGGAAGCAGCGCGAACGAAACATCCGACCGGAAACGGTCAAACAAAATGCCATAGGCCATCTGTCCAGCCGGCTGCGCGCACATGGTGATCGCAGATGTATAAGCCATTACCTTTCCGATCATATGGTCAGGCGTATTTTGCTGAATGATGGAGACTGCAAAAATAGAAAATACGCTGATCGCCGCCTGCATCCCGCAAAAAGAAATCACCAACGCCGCATATCTTGCCATCGCACCGGCTGGAACCAGAAAAAACAGGCCCGCCTGGATGATGCAGGCTCCGATCAGACAAAGCGGGATATCCAGCCTGTCACTCTTAAGCTTGCCCGCAAGCGCTCCTGCGGCAGCGCTTCCAAATATCGTTGCAACCGCAAGCGCGCTTTCCGCCCCGCCATAAAATTTCGCATCCAATCCAAGAACCTCCCTTACCAAAAACGGAAGCCCCACAAGCGTAACTCCCATGACAAAAAACCGGGCCAGCGCCGCCAAAAGCAAAATTTTCATAATATCCGTCCGCTCCCTGAAAAGAAACCGGACGCTGCTAAAAAAATCATCCTTTATGATCGTAAAAACATTCCCATGGCTCATCCTGTCGTTTTGATTTAATATGATCCGGCATTCCAACAACGCCGTAGCAAAAAAACAGGCGACGCTTGCATACATCACAGGCTTTATGCCAACCGCCGCATAAAAAACGCCTCCAAGCATTGGCGCGATCAGATAAGAGATGGAAGCCACCTGGTTTACCGCCGCGTTTCCCCTTGTAATGTTATCCCCGGAAAGCATCTGCGGGATGCAGGCATGCACGGTAGGAGTCTCAAACGCGCCGAGGACTGACAGCGCCACAAGCAAAACGTAGGTTATGGCGATCGCATTTTCCCTATCCCAAAAAACCGCCGCGCATAAAACAAACATTCCAGAAAGCGCGTCCAACGCCACCATGACATTTCTCCTGTCCGCCCGGTCAGCCAAAATCCCCCCAAGCGGCGAAAGCAGGATCGAAGGAACAACCGCCATCGACAATATGCCCGCAAACACCGCCGCCGAGCCAGATATCTCCAGCACATACATAGACAGCGCAAGTCTTAAAATATAATTTCCAAACAAAGAGCTTGCCTGCCCCAGCACAAGGAACGTAAAATTTTTTGTAAATAACTTCTGACCCATACATTATCCCCCCTCTTTTTCCTTTTCTCCTCCCAAAATCCGTTCCGCCCTTTCATACATCCCCTCTTCTATGATCGGAAGCCCCATCATCGATAAGACGTTGGCAATAAACTGGCATTTATGCTGTATTTCCTGGGCGCTTGCCGGAAATATGGATGGCATCAGCCAAAAATTCACTAACGCCAATAGCTCTGACAGTTCCTTTGCATATTCCGTCTGGATCGAACCGTCAAGGCGCCCTTCCTCGATCAATTCATACCACAAGGGCGTTAACACCCTGCGGTTTGCTTCCACCGCAGCCATGCGGATACGCGCATCCTTTAAAATGGAAACTGCCGAAACGCTGATCTTTTCCCGTTCCCGATCCGCCTGGTCCATGGCAAGCGCCGCCCGGATCTTTTCCAGTCCATTTAAGTCGTCACGCCCTTTTACCGCTTCAAACGGATTGTTTTCCAAAAACATCCGGTCCCCAAGCGCATGCAAAACCTCTTCCTTGCTCTGAAAAAAACGGTAAAACATCCCCTTTGCCCCGCCTGCAAGCTTCATAATGTCTGAAATGGCGGTCTGCTCATAGCCTTTGGTTAAAAATAATTCCTTTGCCGCGTCCAATATCTCTTTTTCCCATTGCTCCGGCGTCTTTTTCACTGGCCTTGCCAACGTCATTCCCTCCCTGGATAGTTTTTGACTCTCGGTCAATAATTATTATATAAAAACTGGCATCCTATGTCAACCGCTTTTTGCAGTAAGATGTGACAAAAAAGCTTTCCACCAAAAAACTTTCCGTCAAGAAACTAGACATTCCTCTTATAAAAATCCAGATGATATCCAAATCACTACGCTTGAGGATATTATTTATATGGGCATGAAAAATGGCTCTTAGAGTCATGCCGTCCCCTTGCCGAATATACATGGCTTGTGGAAAAGATACGCGTATACGGAGAAAAGATGGACATTGAAGACGCCGTAAGCCGCACCCTGGATGAAATGCCACAGGATTTTTTGACCTACCCTTATATGCTTGGAAATAAAGCGGAGGTGAAAAATATGTGTATTACAGAATATAACGAAGCAGAAACCATGGAGCTGATGAAAAAAGCCGCCATTGCAGAAGGATTAGCCCAGGGCAGGCATAGCAGAAGGCATGGCTAAGGGCGAAGACCAGCTTGGCAGTCTGATACAGCAGCTGCTTTCCAAAGGCTTAACGGCAGACATCCAAAAAGCCGTCTCGGACAAAAACGCCCGCGAAGAGCTGTATTTAAAATATGGCATCAAAAATAAAGATACAGGCGACGTCCCTTTAGACGCACCAATATAAAATGATCTCAAGCCAACCGTTCAAATCGCATTGCAAGAACGGTTGGCTTGAAATTTTACTGCACTGTCATATACGTATACCCCATCAGGCTGTAATCCACCTCCGTCGCCACCTCGCGGCCTTCCCGGATCGCCCATACCACCAGCGACTGTCCCCTTCGCATATCCCCGCAGGCAAACACCCGCTCTGCGCTGGTCTGATACTTTCCTTCCCGTGTCTTTACATTCGTGCGCTGGTTTAACGCGACGCCAAAAGCGTCCGCCGTATATTTTTCACTTCCAAGGAAGCCTGCCGCGATCAACACCAGATCCGCCGGAAGCTTTTTCTCGCTGCCTGCCACCTCCGTGGGCGCCACTCTGCCCGTTTTTTCATCCTTCTTATTTTCCAGCTTCACCGTCACAATGCCGTTTAAATTGCCGTTTTTGTCTTTTAAAAATTCCTTGACCGTGGTCTGGTAAACGCGCGGGTCGTGGCCGAATAAGGCGATGGCTTCTTCCTGGCCGTAGTCCGTCTTGCAGACCTTCGGCCATTCCGGCCATGGGTTATCGTATGCGCGCTCGTCCGGCGCTTTTGGCATCATCTCAAGCTGCGTGACAGAAGCGGCGCCTAAGCGGATGCTTGTGCCGACGCAGTCGTTTCCGGTATCGCCGCCGCCGATGATCACCACATGCTTTCCTTTTGGAGAAGCGAATTTTTTATCTTTTAAATCCGAATCTAACAGGCTTTTCGTTACACTGCTTAGATAATCCACCGCAAAATAAATCCCCTTTGCGTCCCGCCCCGGCGCGTTAATGTCCCTTGGGTTTTTGGCGCCGCAGGCTAAAATGACGCGGTCGTATTCCTTTAACAGCTTTACCGCTTTTATATCCCTGCCCACATTGGCATTGGTCACAAATTCCACGCCTTCTTCCTTCATCACCGCGATTTTACGGTCAATAACGGACTTTTCCAGCTTCATGTTCGGGATGCCGTACATTAAAAGGCCGCCAATGCGGTCGTCCCGCTCAAAAACCGTGACATAATGCCCCCTCTTATTTAGCTGGTCTGCCGCCGCAAGCCCGGCCGGGCCGGAGCCTACGACTGCGACGCGCTTTCCGGTGCGCACCTTTGGCGGGCGGGCTTTGGCATAGCCCTTTTCATAGGCGCGCTCGATGATCCCATGCTCGTTTTCCTTTGTCGTAACCGCATCGCCGTAATGCCCGCAGGTACATGCCGCCTCGCATAACGCCGGGCAGACTCTGGACGTAAACTCCGGGAAATTGTTCGTCTTTTTCAGCCGGTGGTAAGCCTGCCCCCAGTTGCCGGAATATACTAAATCGTTCCATTCCGGGATTAAATTGTGCAGCGGGCACCCGCTTGCCATGCCTTCGATCATCATACCCGCCTGGCAGAACGGGACGCCGCAGTCCATGCACCTTGCGCCCTGCCTTTGCTGCTCTTCCACAGAAAGCGGTGTGTGAAACTCATGGAAATGCTTGATCCGCTCCTTTGGGTCAGCCGCGGCGCTGGTCTGCCTTTCATAATCCATAAATCCTGTTGGTTTTCCCATTTTGTCTCCCTCCTATCTTCCTGCGTTTGCGTAAAATGCTTCAATCTGGGCCTGCTCTGCGTTTAAGCCCTTTTCTTCCATCTGTACGATTGCCATCAGCATCCGTTTGTAGTCATGCGGCACGATCTTTTTAAACTTCGGCAGGTATTCGCTGAAATGATCCAGTATACGTTTGCCCTTTTCCGAATTGGTCAATTTTACATGCTCTTCGATCATTTCCTTTAATTCCAGCACGTCGTATTTTGAAGTAATCTCCTCTGAGGAAACCATGCCTTTATTTAACCTTGTATACAAATCGTTGTCCTCATCCAACACATATGCGATGCCGCCGCTCATGCCCGCCGCAAAGTTTTTGCCTGTGCGCCCCAGGATCACGACGCGCCCGCCTGTCATATATTCGCAGCCATGGTCGCCTACGCCTTCCACCACCGCGTTTGCGCCGGAATTGCGCACGCAGAAGCGTTCCCCGGCAGTCCCGCTGATAAAGGCTTTGCCGCTTGTGGCCCCGTATAGCGCCACGTTTCCGATAATAATGTTTTCATCCTTTTTATAACGCACCCCGGCAGGAGCGTACACTACCAGCTTTCCGCCGGAAAGCCCTTTTCCAAAATAATCGTTGGAATCCCCCACCAGCTCTAAGGTCAGCCCTTTTGGGATAAACGCGCCAAAGCTCTGGCCGCCTGCCCCTGTGCATTTTACAATATACGTATCTTCTTCTAAGCCCTGCGGGTATTTCCTCGTAATTTCAGAGCCAAAAATCGTGCCGAACGCCCGGTCTATATTCGAAACCTCCACGTCCATGCTCCTTTTTGCGCCGGTTGCAAGCGCGCTCTGAAGCTGCTTTAACAGCGCCTGCTCGTCCTTTGTCCGTTCCAGATGGAAATCGTACACCTTTTTCGGGTCGAAGATCACCTTTTCCTTGCTGTCCGCAAACGGGTTTTGTAAAATTTTAGATAAATCTATCTCTTTTTGGCGTTCGGAAAGGTCGGCGCGGACACGCAGCAGGTCGCTTCGGCCTACCAGCTCGTCAATGGTGCGGGCTCCGAGCTTTGCCATAATCTCGCGCAAATCCTGGGCGATAAACTTCATAAAGTTTACAACATATTCCGGCTTGCCCTCAAAACGCTTGCGCAGCTTCGGGTTTTGGGTCGCGATCCCCGCCGGGCAGGTGTCCAGGTTGCACACGCGCATCATAACGCATCCCATCGTTACAAGCGGCGCGGTCGCAAACCCAAACTCCTCCGCCCCAAGCAGCGCGGCGATCGCCACATCCCGCCCGGTCATCAGCTTTCCGTCCGTCTCTATGCGCACCTTGTTGCGCAGCCCGTTTAAAATCAAGGTCTGATGCGTCTCCGACAGCCCAAGCTCCCACGGCAGCCCCGCGTTATGGATGGAGCTTCTAGGGGCCGCGCCCGTGCCGCCGTCATAGCCGGAGATCAGGATAACCTGCGCGCCCGCCTTTGCCACGCCCGCCGCAACTGTGCCTACTCCGGCCTCCGATACCAGCTTTACGGAAATGCGCGCCGCGCGGTTGGCGTTTTTCAGATCATAAATCAACTGCTCCAGATCCTCGATGGAATAAATGTCATGGTGCGGCGGTGGGGAAATCAAAGACACCCCAGGTGTGGAAAGCCTCGTCTTTGCAATCCAAGGATATACCTTGCCCCCCGGCAGATGCCCGCCTTCCCCGGGCTTTGCGCCCTGCGCCATTTTGATCTGGATTTCCTGCGCGCTTACAAGGTAACGGCTGGTCACGCCAAACCGCCCGGAAGCCACCTGCTTAATGGCCGAGCATTTATTTAACCCGTCCGGGCCCACCGTCAGCCGCTCAATGCTCTCGCCGCCTTCCCCGGTATTGGACTTGCCATGCAGCATGTTCATGGCAACCGCCAGCGTCTCATGGGCTTCCTGCGAAATCGAGCCATAGGACATGGCGCCTGTTTTAAACCGGGTCACGATGGAATCCACGCTTTCCACCTCTTCGATCGGAACGCCCTTTTTCGGATACTGGAAGTCAAACATTCCGCGGATGTAAGCGTCTTTTTCTTCGGCGTTTACCATTTCCGTATACTTTTTAAACAGCCCGTAATCCCCCATGCGCGTGGATTTTTGCAGCATATGGATGGTCGCTGGGTTATACAGGTGCTGCTCCGCGCCGCTTCGCATTTTGTGCCTGCCTTTGGAATCCAAGGATTCGTCCACCTCAAGCCCCAGCGGGTCGTAGGCCAGGGAATGCAGATGATCCACGTCATTTTCAATATCCTTTAACGTAATGCCCCCGATCCGGCTTACGGTATTTGTAAAATATTTATCGATCACCGACCGGTCGATGCCGATGGCTTCAAAAATCTTTGAGCCCTGGTAAGACTGGATCGTGGAAATCCCCATTTTGGAAGCGATTTTTACAATCCCGGAAATCACCGCCTGATTGTAGTCATTCACCGCCGCGTAATAATCCTTGTTCAGCATCCGAAGCTCCACAAGCTCTTTGATCGTCTCATGGGCAAGGTACGGGTTAATGGCGCTGGCTCCAAATCCAAGCAGCGTCGCAAAATGGTGCACCTCCCGCGGCTCGCCGGATTCTAAGATTAAAGACAAAGACGTCCGCTTCCTTGTGACCACCAGATGCTCATGCAATGCCGCAACCGCAAGCAGGGAAGGGATCGCCACATGGTTTTCATCCACGCCCCGGTCGGATAAGATCAGGATATTCGCCCCGTCCCGGTAAGCGCGGTCCGCCTCTAAAAACAGGCGGTCAACCGCTTTTTCCAGGCTCGTGTTTTTATAATAGGTAATGGACAGCTCCGCCACGCGGAACCCCTCTACCTTCATGGCGCGGATCTTCATTAAATCCGTATTCGTAAGGATCGGGTTATTGACCTTTAACACCTGGCAGTTTTCCGGCCGTTCTTCTAACAGGTTTCCGTCATCCCCGATATAAACGCAGGTGGAGGTCACAACCTTTTCCCGGATGGAATCAATCGGCGGGTTGGTCACCTGCGCAAACAGCTGCTTGAAATAATTAAACAACGGCTGATGGTCGTCCGCAAGCGCCGCAAGAGGAATATCAATGCCCATAGCGCTCGTGGACTCGCCGCCGTTTAACGCCATCGGCAAAATGACCTCCTTCATGGATTCGTAGGTATAGCCAAACGCGCGTTGCAGCTTTTGCCGCTCTTCCCCGGTAAATTCCGGGACGCGCTCGTTTGGAATCTTTAAATCATGAAGCTGCACCATGTTGCGGTCGAGCCATTCCCCATACGGGCGTTTTAAGGCATAGTATTCTTTAATCTCGTCGTCTTCAATAATCCGGCCCTGTAACGTATCCACAAGCAGCATTTTCCCTGGGCGCAGGCGGTCTTTTTTGATGATCTTCGTCGGCGGGATATCCAAAACCCCCACCTCCGAGGATAAAATCAACTGCCCGTCATCGGTAATATAATACCTGGAAGGGCGCAGCCCGTTTCGGTCCAGCACCGCCCCCATCACATCGCCGTCGGAAAACAGTATGGAAGCCGGGCCGTCCCATGGCTCCATCATCGTGGCGTAATACTGGTAAAAATCTTTTTTCTTCTGGGTCATCGTGTCATTGTGCGACCAAGGCTCCGGTATCATGATCATAACCGCAAGGGGCAACGGCATACCGCTCATAACCAAAAACTCCAGCGTATTGTCCACCTGGGCGGAATCCGAGCCTTCCGCGTTAATAACCGGCAGCACCTTGGAAAGCTGCTCCCCCAACGCCCCAGAAGCCATATTTTCTTCCCGGCCAAACATCTTATCCACATTCCCCCGGATAGTATTGATCTCCCCGTTATGTACGATAAACCGGTTCGGATGCGCCCGTTCCCAGCTTGGGTTTGTATTCGTGGAAAACCTAGAATGCACCGTCGCGATCGCGCTTTCGTAGCTTGGATCTTGAAGATCCGCAAAAAACAGCCGCAGCTGGTTTACCAAAAACATGCCTTTATATACGATCGTGCGGCTGGACAGGGAGCAGACATAAGTAAAATCGTTGGACTGCTCAAACACGCGTCGCACGATATACAGCTTGCGGTCAAAGTCCAGTCCTTTTGCCACATCCTTGGGACGCTTTACAAAGCCCTGCATAATGTAAGGCATACAGTCCACCGCCTTTTTCCCAAGCTGCCCTGGGTCGGTCGGAACTTTACGCCAGCCTAAAAACTCCATGCCCTCTTTTTCCACGATGACTTCAAACATTTTCATGGCCCGCTGGCGTTTAAATTCATCCTGCGGGAAAAAGAACATGCCCACTCCAAACTCACGCTCGCCCCCAAGCTCTATCCCAAGGGACTTACATGCCTGGGAAAAAAATTTATAGGACACCTGAAGCATGATCCCAACTCCGTCCCCGGTCTTTCCTTCCGCATCCTTTCCTGCCCTGTGCTGTAAGTTTTCTACAATTTTAAGCGCGTTTTCCACCGTCGCATGGCTGCCCGCGCCTTTTACATTTACAACCGCGCCAATGCCGCAGCTGTCATGCTCAAAGCGGGGATCGTACATGCCAAGGGGCTTTGCGTTTGCTTCTGTTTGCATATTTATTTTCATAGCTTTTCCTTTCTGTTGTGTCGGTCTGGTTGTGCCTGGTTGTTTTTAACCGGTTGTTTTAGCCTGGTAATACTATACAACTTTTGTGTGATGAAGTAAATACGGTTTTTTGGCATTATTGTCAGATTGTTTGTGAATTTTATATTTTATAGCAAATTGTTTTAAAGTTGTTTTTATTTTTTGTTTTTTGTGTCTATTTTAGGATGGTATTTTATTTATTGTATTGAAAAAAATACAATTAAAAGCGTTGGATTTTAGGTTTGGAATTTGAATTGTGTTTGAATTGTGTCTGTATTATTTATTTCA
Source organism: uncultured Eubacterium sp. (assembly GCA_947385775.1). Lineage (GTDB taxonomy): Bacteria > Bacillota > Clostridia > Lachnospirales > Lachnospiraceae > Eubacterium_J. The sequence goes on from CANDMI010000011.1 coordinate 38,850, forward strand.
TTTTGTTGATCTGTTTTGGCGTGCAAGGAGATTTTTTTAACTGACCGGCCGCCAAAATTTTACCAAAAAGCAGATAGTAATGTAGGCGCGTTTATGGTATTATGATAAAAGCACAAACCGGAATCGGATGAGATTTATGGAGATTGGATTTACATTTATTTGTTGCATTCAAATAAATGTTTTATAAAAACATATTTAAAGAAAGAGAGGATTTCTTATGGGTATCGTATACCACGAAAAAACAAAAACTTTTCATCTGTACAACCGCTCCATGAGCTATATTATGACCGTTATGAGAAACGGGCATCTGGGGCAGCTTTATTGCGGCAAACGTATCCGTGATAAGGAAGATTTTTCTTATCTTTTAGAAACCTGCGAACGGCCGATGGGCTCTTATGTCTATGATACAGACCGCCTTTTTTCGCTGGATTATTTAAAACAGGAGTTTCCGGTATACGGGAGCGGCGATTACCACCATCCTGCCGTGGAAATTTTGCAGGAAAACGGGAGCCGCATTTGTGATTTCCAGTACCAGTCCTTTTCCATCTGCAAGGGGAAACCGCGCCTTAGCGGGCTTCCTGCGACCTATGTGGAAAATGACGATGAGGCTTTTACGCTTACGATCGAATTAAAAGATGAGCTGACCGGAATCCGGGCGGAGCTTTTTTATACGATATTTACCTGGTGCAGCGCGTTAGCAAAAAGCGTGCGCCTTACGAACGAAAGCAGCAAGGCCGTGCACATCAGCCGTCTTATGAGCTTATGCCTGGACTTGCCGGATTCGGATTATGAATGGGTTCAGCTTTCCGGTTGCTGGGCAAGGGAACGCCATGTAAAGGTAAGAAAGCTTACATATGGGATTACGGCGGTGGAAAGCATGCGCGGGCATTCCTCCCATGAGCACAACCCGTTTATCGCGTTAAAAAGGCGCGGCACGGATGAACGAAAGGGGGAGGCGCTCGGTTTTTCCTTTATTTACAGCGGCAATTTCCTGATGCAGTCCGAAGTTGACGCGCACGACGTAACAAGGACGCTTGTAGGCATCCATCCAGACTGCTTTGACTGGAAGCTGGACGCTGGCGAAAGCTTCCAGGCGCCTGAGGCTGTGTTAGTCTATTCCGACCAGGGGCTAAACGGCATGAGCCAGGTTTTTCATTCCCTTTACCAAACAAGGCTTGCAAGAGGATACTGGCGGGATAAGGAGCGGCCGATTTTAATCAACAACTGGGAAGCGACGTATTTTAATTTTACGCAGGAACGCCTTGTTTCGATCGCAAAAAAAGCCAAAGAATGCGGCGTAGAGCTGTTTGTGCTGGACGACGGCTGGTTTGGCAAGCGAAACAGCGACCGCGCGGGGCTGGGCGACTGGGTCGCAAATCCGAAGCGGCTTTCAAAGGGCATCACAGGGCTTGCGGAAAGCATTGAAAATTTGGGCATGAAATTTGGGCTTTGGTTTGAACCAGAGATGGTAAACAAGGATTCGGATTTATACCGGGCGCATCCAGACTGGATTTTATCGACTCCTAGACGCAGGGAATCTCAGGGGCGTTACCAGTATGTGCTGGATTTTTCCAGAAAAGAGGTCGTAGACTGCATTTATGAAATGATGGCAAAAATACTTAGCGAGGCAAAGGTTTCCTATATTAAATGGGACATGAACCGCAGCATTACAGAATGCTATTCCATCGCGCTGCCAAAAGAAAGACAGGGCGAGGTTTTTCATCGTTATATCCTTGGGGTTTATGATCTGTACGAACGGCTGACTTTAAAATTCCCACATGTGCTGTTTGAATCCTGCGCAAGCGGGGGCGGACGTTTTGACCCTGGCATGCTTTATTACGCGCCGCAGGGATGGGCAAGCGACAATTCAGACGCAGCGTCCCGTATGGAAATACAGTACGGCACGTCGTTTTGCTATCCGATCAGCAGCATCGGCAGCCATGTTTCCGCCGTTCCAAACCACCAGGTATTTCGCACCACGCCGTTACATACCAGGGCGAACGTGGCATATTTTGGAACCTTCGGCTATGAGCTGGATTTAAACAAGCTTTCTAATGAAGAGCTTTCTAAGGTAAAAGACCAGATCGCGTTTATGAAGCAATACCGAAGCGTGCTGCAATTCGGGACATTTTACCGCCTCTTAAGCCCGTTTGAAGGAAACGTCACCTGCTGGATGTCCGTCAGCAAGGATCAAAAGACCGCGATTGTTGGATACTATCGTATGTTAAACGTCGCGAACGCTTCCTATACAAGGGTTCGCTTAGAAGGGCTTGCGCCAGACCTTTGCTATTTCAATGAGCAAAGCAAAACCTGGCATTACGGAGATGAGCTGATGCATCTTGGGCTGATCACGACTGACGCGACCGCGGGACAGGTTCCTGACGGCGTGATCGCCTGCACAGACTTTGAATCCAGGATTTATGTCTTAAAAGCCACAGACGCTATCGAAGGGGGAAATGAGCATGAAGGGGCATAACACAAACGCTTCCACAATACTTATGATGTTTGTCGGCATCCTTTTTATCGGCCTTGGCGTAGCGTCCTACCGCATGAGCGGCTTTGGGACAGACCCGTTTACCTGCATGAATTTAGGCATAAGCGGCTTTTTATCCATGACCTTTGGCACATGGCAATTGATCATGAACGCGTTTATTTTCGTGATCGTGCTTTTTACGGTAAGGCATTGCATCGGGCTTGGGACGATCGTAAATATGGTCGGCGTTGGATATGTGGCGGATTTTCTGTGCTGGCTCTTAACCGAACAGCTGTCGCTTACGGTAACGATGCCGCTTCGCATTGTCTTTCTGGCGCTTGGAACTTTACTTTGCTCCTTTGGATGCGCGCTTTATATGGTAGCGGATCTTGGGATCGCGCCTTATGACAGCGTGGCGTTTATCATTACAAAATATACGCGTGAAAAGGTTTCGTTTCGCGTGGCGCGCGTAATGTCGGACGTATGCGTGATGGTCGTTGGCGTGGCATTTTGCCTGATGGCGAAAAACAGCCTGTGGGAGATCATTGGCATCGGCACGGTCGTAAACGCCCTTTGCAACGGCCCGCTGATCCAGTTTTTCAGGGGAAAAATCGAAAACGCCGCAAAATGATCAGATTCTCTATTTTTACAATTTTATCATTTTATTTTAACCGGACGCTTGTGGAGGGGATTGGAGCCGGAATCTAGGCCCGTTCCCCGTCCCCCGCGTCCGGCTTTCGCTAAAACAGCCGACCTTATTCTAAAGCATCCGCTTCATCTAGCCGAAGCTCATATTTCACCACATCCATATTCACAACCCCATCCGCAAAAAACGAAACCCCGTCCGCCTCCTGCTGCGTGTAAATCGTCGCCGACAACACCTGCTCCCCGTCATTGACAAACACCTCCACGCTAAAGCGGTCTAATATAATTCGAAGCTTCAGCTCATTTTCAACCATCCTTACTAAACTGCGCCGCTGATGGATGCTCGCTCTTCTGGAGCCTGCGAATTTCCGGTCGATTTTTAAGATGGACTCCCTTGGGCGGAAGCTTAAAGCGGTATAATACCGTTCGTTTTGCGCAAACCGGACTGCGAATTTCTGGTACAGCTCCTTTGGATTGCCCGGGCGTATGGTCAGTTCCATATCCAGCTTCCTTCCCTTAATTCCATCCAGCCAGATCGTATCCGCTACCGTCACTCCCGTATATTCCACTTTGTCGCGCCGCATTTTTTCAAGCTCCCGTATCGGTGCCTGGAACAGCCGCCCGCCCTTTATGGACAGCTCCCTTGGCAGGCTCATCTGCCCGAACCATTTTTCCTTTGGCGAACGGATACCGCAGGAATCCCAGTTTTGCATCCAGCCGATCATCACCCGCCGCCCGTCCGGCGTTAACACCGTCTGCGGCGCGTAAAAGTCAATGCCGTAATCCACCGACTGGTTGTGCGTCTCCCGAAAAAAGCCTGTTTTTTCATCAAATTCCCCAAGCAGGCAAAGGGTGCCGTTTCCGTTGTGATACTCAAACCCTTCCGGCAGCATATCCTGCGGGCTGGTCAGCAATACCCATGTCCCGTCCAGCTCAAACAGGTCCGGGCACTCCCACATTTTTCCAAACCGGTTAAAATTCGAAGCCAGTATGCTCTTAAAATTCCAATGAAATCCGTCCTCGCTGGTATAATATAAAATCTGCCCGCTTCCGTCCGCCGCACGGTTTCCAATCACGCAGCCATACGTCCCATCCGCTCTTTTCCACATCTTAGGGTCCCGAAAATCCGCTACGCTGCCCCCTTTTGGCAGATCGTTTGCATCCAAGACCGGGTTTTGTGCGTATTTTTCGTAATCAATCCCGTCCCCTATTGCAAGGCATTGGGTCTGCACCTCCCGATGCTCCCCTTGCCGCAAACGTTCCCTGGAAACGCCTGTATACATCAAAAGCTGCCGCCCGTCCGAAAGCTCCACCGCGCTTCCGGAAAAGCATCCGTCCATATCGTAAAGCTCATCCGGAGCCAACGCCGCCGGCAAATAATCCCAGCGCAAAAGATCCTCGCTCACCGCGTGTCCCCAGTGCATCGGCCCCCATTTCGATTCGTACGGATAATATTGATAAAACATATGGTACCTTCCCTGGTACCAGGAAAACCCGTTCGGGTCATTCATCCAGCCCGTTCTTGTAGATAAATGAAACGCCGGACGCTCTTCCTTTTTGATCCTTTTCTCGCAAGCTTCCTCATATTTCCTCGCTTCGCGTAATGTCTGGCTTGTCATAAAATATCCTTTCCTTCCAAAATAAGACTTTACTCCGCCTTCGCCTTCAAGTACCGCTCATACGCGTCCTGATACACTTTGCGCAGCTCATCCATCCCGCAGGCATCCTTGAGCTTTTTCAAATACGCCTCCCATTTTTCATCCGAAGGCCCGCCTTCCTTTATCCAAAGGCCCTCCTGCTCGGACACCGCGTTTTCAAAATCCGTCTTATAGCGGTCGATCACATCTAACTCATCCTCCGTAAACACACAGTCCGTCGGATAAGCCGCCGTCTCCTCCACAAAAGGCATCCATGTTTCGTATAAATCCGTCAGCCGGATCACCGCCGCATCCTCCAGCGCAAACGTAGAGCCGTAATAATCACTTAAAATCAGCTTCGGCCCGTAAACTTCATTCACGCCCTTAAGCTCCGCCACGCTTTTTCCAAATTTTTCCTGGGCGTCCTCTTCCGTAATGCTCTGCCATACCCCGTCCTTGTCCTGTCCGGTAAAATAAGTCCCGATCGGCCCGTATTGCAGCTGCATGACATTTTCCGGGTCGTACCACTGGTCAAAAAACTTAAGCAAATTCGCCGGGCTTTTACATGCGCTTGTAATGCTTAAATTCCCGCAGCTAAGCGGCGGCGCGGAACGAAGCGTCACGTTATGGGTTCCATCCGGGCCGTCCAGAACCGGAAGGTACACATAATCATCCTTATGCTCTCCCCATAAATCAAACCACCACCAGGTTCCCACGCCGACTTTCCCCTGCTGGCATTTTGCCATATACTGCTTGTCGTCCTGGCTGAACATCTCCACATCCATCAGCCCTTCGTCATACCAGTCGTGGAAATAGGTCAAAGCGTCCCGGTATTTTTCATCCGCGCATACAAAATCCACGCTTCCGTCCGGTTTGAGCTGTAAATCGTTGATCACGTCATTCGGCCAGTTGGTAAAGCCAAATCCCGCGTAAAATATATTCTGCCCCCAGCACCACTGGTCAAAGCCGGTGCTCATTGGGATTGTGCTGCCCTTTTCATTTCCATAGTAGGTAGCCATATCGTGTTCCTCAAACGCCTCCAGCGCCTTTCGCAGCTCGTCTAACGTCGTCGGAACTTCCATATCAAGCTCATCCAGCCACGCTTTGTTGATCATCGCAAACTGCGGGAACTGGTAAATATTATAATCCTCCTTTGCCCCGATGCCTGCGGTGCCCATGCGTTCTCCGGAAGGAAGCCCGTAAATGCCGCCGTCGCTCATCGTGATCGCGCTTTTAATATCCGGGTTTTCCTCCAGTATTTTCGTAAGGTTTGGCATATACTTTTCCGTAAGGTACGGGCTTAAATCGATAAACGCCCCGTCGCTTCCATAGGTCGTAATATCATAATTGCTGAACCCCACCGCCATAAACGCATCCGGGAGCTGCCGCCCGGCGATACGGATATTGACCTGCTCCGCCAAAGAATCGCTCATAACGTTCCAGTTCACCGAAATGCCCGCGTCCTTTTGCATCTGGTTTAGGACTTCGTTATCCTCATACCCCGAACTCAACGCGCTGATCCCGCCCATAATCGTAAATTCCGTCTGGGAGGTGTCCGTATTGACAACTCCCGGCTCATAGTAGTTTTCCACTTTATTGCCGCAGGCGGAAGCGGATACCGCCACTCCCGCGGCCAACATCCCGCAGACCGCCTTTTTTAACCTCTTCAAATCCCTCATCTCCTTTTCCGGCTCCTTAACCTTTGACTGCGCCAGCCATCATGCCTTTTTCAAAATACTTCTGGACAAACGGATAAATGATCAGCATCGGCAGCGCCGCCACGATGACAGACGAAAATTTGATCATCTCCGTCAGCTTGCTAAGCTCCGCATAACCGCCCGAGATCATTCCGGCCTGGCTTGCGCTTGCCGAGCTTTTGATCAAAATATTGCGAAGCACTAAAGGAAGCGGCGCGTTTTCCTTCCCCGGCAGATAGATCAACGCCGTAAACCAGTCATTCCAGTACGCAACCATGCTAAACACCACCATAACCGCCATAATCGATTTGCTAAGCGGCACAACGATCTTAATAAACGTCGTCCACTTCGAGCAGCCGTCGATTTCCGCGGCTTCGATCATTTCTTTTGGGATGCTGTGCTCAAAAAAGTTGCGCACGATGATCATATTGCTGACCCCAACGCCGCCTGGAATGAACATCGCCCAGATCGTGTCAATTAAGCCCGTATCCCGGACTACCAGATAGGTAGGCATCAGCCCGCCGCCAAAATACATCGTGATGATGAAAAATATGCTTAAAAATTTCCGCCCCGGCAGGCTTTTTACGCTAAGCGGGTAGGCCGACAGATAGATCATCAATACGGAAAACACCGTCCCCACCACCGTATATTTTACACTGTTTAAAAATCCGGTAATAATGCTCTTATCTGCAAACACCGCCTTATAGCCGTCTAACGTAAAGCCGCTTGGAAGTAAAAACGTCTTCCCTGCATACACGTCATAAGGATTGGAAACGGAAGCCACCAGCACATAATAAAGCGGGTATGCCACCAAAAATACAATAAAAAGGCAGATTGCCACCAGTATGATATCACTGGTCCGCTCCGACAGGCCGTGCAGCTGCCCCTGCTTTTTCTTTCCCATACCGCACCTCCTATACAAAACTTACGTTGTCTGAAATCTTTTTCGTGATCTGGTTTACGATAATCAAAAGCAGCACATTGACCACTGTATTAAACAGGCCCACCGCCGTAGAATAGCTGTATTTCGCATGTTCAATACCCTGCTGGTACACGTAAACCGCGATCACATCGCTGGTTGCTTTATTTAAATCCGTCTGGAGCAGGAAAACCTTTTCAAACCCCACATTCATCAGGTTTCCGGCGCTCATAATAAGCATCAGCACAATCTGCGGCACCAGCTCCGGTAGGTCGATATGGCGGATACGCTGAAACATGGATGCGCCGTCAATTTTTGCCGCCTCGTACTGGGATACGTCGATATTGGCAAGGGAAGCCATATAAACGATGATCCCCCACCCGGCATCCTGCCAGATACCGGAAGCGATGTAAATCGTCCGAAACGCCGAAGCTTCCGACAAAAAGTCCACTCCCGTGCCCGCGATTAGATTAATCAGTCCGCCGGACGGGCTTAGGAAAATACGAAGCATACCGCATACAACCATAATGGAAATAAAATGCGGCGCGTATAAAATGGTCTGCACCGTCCTTTTAAATTTTTGAAACCGAAGCTGATTAATGGCAAGCGCCAGTATAATCGGAATCGGGAAGCTCCATAACAGGCTGTACAGGCTTAACAATACGGTATTTTTGATCATCCGCATACAGTTTGGCGAGCTGAAAAACCGCACAAACCATTTAAGCCCTACCCATTCACTGTCCCACATTCCGCGTATGGATTTGTAATCGCGGAACGCGATCTGGATGCCGTACATCGGTATGTACTTATATATAATGGTCAGCACAACCGGAATCAACAGCATCAGGTACAACTGCCAGCAGTCACCCATACGCGCAAAAACGGATCTCTGTTTGTATGGCGCCGGTGGTTTTTTTGGATTTGACATCATAACCTCTCCTTCCTTTTTTATACCGGAAGCTTATCGCTTTGCTTTTCCGGTATACTCCTGCTTTCACGTTTCGCCTTGGCTTATTTTATACGGAAAGCTTCGCGCTTTGCTTTTCCGGTATATCCCTGCTTTCATGGTTTTCCGCCTTGGCTTATATTATAGTTATCTCCGGCTGCGTCTGTATTGCATCTGTTTTTGCGGTTTTACATGTGGCGAGCCTGCTTGCCCTTACGCTTGCACCACATCCGCTTATACTCACGAGCATACTTATTTGCCAAATGATTTGCTTCTTCTGTTGAAATGCCGATACTCCGCTGGCAAATCATTTCGCTCACGGGTATATATTGTGTGTACGTTTCACACAAATCACGTTTGATATACATACAAATACACATGAACACACACCTATAAATAACTATAATATCGTGAAACGTTATTTTTATTTCTATTAAACTATAACACCATCCCGACATCTCATCAAGTATTTTTCCATTAATTTTTGTATAAAAACGCATTTTTGTAAAATATATACAAATAGTTCATGTGTATTTTGTATAGTTTTTCTTCATATAACGTTTCACGTTTTTCGTGAAATTTTCTCTTTACAAACGCTCCAAAAAAGATTATAATATCCAGTAAATAGAAAACGATGAAAATATATTCTATTATTTCATGAAATCAAATCCTGACATACACAGATAAGGAAAGGAGGCTATTATGAATACGAAAAAGAAAAACGCCGCCCCTACTATGAAGGACGTGGCGCTGGAAGCGGGCGTGGCGCTGGGCACGGTGTCTAAGGTCATCAACGGTTTGCCCGTAGGAGCGTCCTACCGGCTGCGTGTGGAAGAAGCCATTCAAAAGCTGGACTATCATGTAAACAGCTATGCCCAGGGGTTAAAAAGCAATAAGACCTACACGGTGGCCCTTTTGATCCCAAACACCTACAACCCGTTTTTTGCCCGGCTTGTCTACGAAATCAACATCGCCCTTTTAAAAAGAAAGTACCGGATGCTGCTTTGCACGACGGATTTCGACTCCAAGCTGGAACAGGACTATATTACGATCGCAAAGCAAAACAAGGTGGATGGGATCATCGGGCTGACCTACAACCCGAACCTGCAAGTAGACGAAAGCATTTCCTTTGTATCCATCGACCGCCCTATGGGGCTGCATATCCCCTGCGTGGCCAGCGATAATTTCGCAGGCGGACAGATGGCGGTGGAAAAATTAGCCGACTTAGGCTGTAAAAACGTGGCCTTTTTGCGCGTCGGCTCCGCATTAGACAGCGAGCCAAATAAACGGAAGGCGGGTTTTGAAAACGGCTGCCTTGCCAGGGGCCTTTCCTATGAGGAAAAAATTATAACGGACGGCCAGCCGATAAGCGAATTCGAAGCTTTTTTCCAAAGCCATATAGCAAACGGAAAGCTGGAATTTGACGGCTTATTCTGCGTCACGGACTTTCTCGCCCATGAGGTTATCAAAATGTTAAAAAACCTGGGGCTTACGGTTCCATCCGACGTACAGGTCATCGGGTTTGACGGGGTGCGCGCGTTCGGAACCGGGGACTATTTTTGCTCCACCATCGTACAGCCCGTAGCGGATATCGCGGAAATGTGCGTATCACTGCTGCTTTCTGAAACTATGCAGACCAAGCCGCCTTTAATATGCCTTCCGGTTTCTTACGCATACGGCGGCACGACAAAAGACTCCGAAGCATTTGCCAAATTTGCAAAGAAAGGAGAGGCTCTATGAAAAACTGGTGGTATTACCATAAATGGTATGTGATCTGCGGGGCTTTGCTTATCTGCATCAACCTGCATTTAATCGGAAATAAACTGGGCTGGTTTCGGGATGAGCCGGATATCCAGATTGCATACATCGCAGACGAACCGCTTTCGGAAGATGCGGCCGCTTCCATTGAAAACGCGTTTTCTTCCCTGGCGGACGACTATAATAAAGACGGCAAAGTGACCGTCAAGATCAACCAGTACCTAAACGCGCCAGATACCGTGGACGTAGACAGCCTTTCCTACAAACAGGCGGCGGAGCTATCCATAATCGGGGACATCGAAAGCTGCTCCAGCTATTTTTTCCTGATGGAACGCCCGCAAAACGTCCAAAGGGAATTTCAGGTCCTTGCCCTGCCGGACGGAAGCTGCCCTCTGGAATTTGACCTGTCCGCAGAGGGCAAAACCATACGCTGGGACGATAAGCTATATCTTGGAAGACGCTGCTTTTATCACAATAAACGCACTGCATATGAAAAAGAATGCAGCCAGCTATGGGATACAATATACACAAAGTATGCAAAACGACAAATTTAGGTATGTTTCAAAGGGATTGCTATAAATTTAATAACAAATGTTTTTCATCTTGATTTAAAACACGCCCAAATTTATCCGCCACCCATTTTAAAACGACGCAGGAGGAAACCTTATATGTCAGACCACGGCAAAACTATACAAAAAAACAAATTCTGGCGCTATTTGAAACCCCACAAATGCCAGAACAAGGCGGCGGCGCTTCTTATCAGCCTGCTTTTTGCCCTCGCCATAATGCCCCTTTTTTTATCCGGCTGTTCCCTATTGCCGAAAAAATCCCCGGACTCACTAAAGCATCCTAATGGCCCAATCCGGGTCGGGGATTTTTTGGAAATTAAAGCTCCAAAGGGGCTTACGCTGTTAGACAACAAAGACACGCTTTCCGCCGAAGGGCTGTACTACGCATCCTGGACAGACGGAAGCCGCGACTCTTTCGAAAAAAGCGACGGAGACGCCATTGACTTTTACGACGCGCAGCTATACCTTCTTGCAGGGGAAGGGACAGACCATGCTTCCGCGGAAAAAAACTATCAGACCTGGCTTGCCGCGGCAGAAGGAAATTACGACGTGCAGACCAAAGAAATGATCGCCTGCAACGGACAGGACTATACGTTTTTAAGCTATGACTGCGCAAACAAAGACAACCCATACAGCCGCGGCGTATCCGCGTTTTGCGTATCTGATCACCTTGCGGTCTGCGCGGAGCTGACATGCAAAAAAGATTATGAAAAAGACTTAAAAGAACTGTTAACCGATTTTTTAAACGGATGCCATTATCTGGAATAGGAGGATTTATGGGACTTTTCTTTCATCCAAACCAAGCCGCGCCAAGTGGACTGCGGCTGACTGGTTTTGCAAGATATACGGAAGTTTTAGAACGAAATTTTAAGAAGCTGTTTTTGACCGGCCTTATGACCCTGCTGTTTTTCCTACCCTTTGGAATCGGCGCGGCCTATGCCGTCCTTTCCTCCAGCCTGCTTGTCATGCTCCTTGCAGGAGTTTTCGGCGGCATTCTCGCAGGCCCCGCGCTTTCTTGTATGTATGACGCTGTCTTTCGCGGCCTAAGGGACGCTGCGCCAAAATTTTGGCGCGATTACGTCCATGCCTGGAAACAGAATTTCAGATCATCCATAATTCCAGGCATTTTAACCTGCGTCCTGCTTGGATTTGATATTTTTATGGCTATGCTGTTTTACTATTCAGCCGCATTTCCGGGCTTTGGGACGATCGCCCTTTACCTGTTCAGCGTCCTTGCGCTTACGATGGTCTGTTCCATTGTATGGCCGCAGATCGTATTATTCGATCAGCCCCTTGTTCAGACCTTAAAAAACAGCCTGCTTTTTATACTCCGGTATTTTCCGAAAGCGCTTGGCGCCGCGCTGCTGCAAATTTTATACTGGGGCGCGCTTTTGCTGCTTCTTCCATGGACGGCGCTGCTTTTGCCGCTGAGCGGATTTTGGTTTATTTTGTATACGGCAAACTTTTTGCTGTACAATACGTTAAACGGATGCTTTGAAATAGAAGATAAGATCGCCGCCGCGTTCCCAAAGCAGGCCGTATTTTATGAAACGGATGAGGCATGGATAATAAGAAAGCAAAAAGAAGCGCAAAATAATCAAGGAAAAAAATAAAATTCGATATCCAAGCAAGACATTGAAAAAACTAAATTCAAAATCGAAATGTGAATTTCATCAAATATAAATTTTATCACATGTAAATTTTATCAAATGTAAATTTTATCAATCGAGCAGAAGGTAGGTGATCCGTTCACCTACCTGCCTCTCACAACAATCCAATTATAATTGTTTTCCTTATTATTTTTCGATATTCCGGAGTGAATAAGAGGGGCTCTCCAGGCGCCGGCCAGCCGCCTGAAAAGAAGATCGTTTGCTGGATTTCCGCTTTTTCAACTAATAACCTACAAACAACCTATAAATAACCGCGCATGCCAACCGCAAGTTTTTCCTCAAGCCCGATCAGCCGCTTTGTAATGTCCTTAGATTCCTCGTCGGCGGCTTTGTATTGATTCAGATATCGGTTTAGGGATTTAACTCCCATATTGCAGCCGTCCGTCATTAAATCCTCGATCGTTTCATCCGATTCGTTCATAACAAGCTTCACATTCGTTTTCATCCAGGACATTCCCTTTGCCATCAGGTCAGGCTCTTTTCCATCGTCGTGGTATTTATCCAAAAGAAACTGGATATCGTCCTTTAGCTTATCGTGCTCCCTTTTGCAGTCCGCAAGGCGGTTTCTTAGCGTGTCATCGCTTACATAATCCAACACGTCATTAATCGATGTAACGCCCATCTTTATCCCGGCGTCGCATTCCCGCAGTAATTTTATAGTATCTGGTTCGATCATTGGCTTTGCCGTCTCCTTTTCTCATAAAAAATTTTCTATAAAAATTTTTCCTAAAAAGGATTATCCCCACTTTCCGAAGGATTATTCCTGCCAATGCTCTAGCCTACCTGTGCTTTCATCCTTTTCGCCAGCCGGTTTCCATAGCCAAAAAAAACAAACGCCAAAAGCGCGCTAAGCCCGATGGCCTCCATGCGCCCCGCGCCGCCTTGATCTATAAAATCCAGCCAGTCTGTCTCCGTCCAGATCACGGAAACCAGGTTGATCGCCATATGCGCCGCCATAGCCAGATACAAGCCGCCCATTTTCCATACGAAAATCCCGAGCAGAAATCCCAGAAGAAAGGCGTAAATCCCCTGCACCAGATTAAAATGAGCTACGCCAAACAAAAGGGCGGCTAGGGCAGCCGCGGCCACTCCATTTGCGCTGCCATCCACGCCGCCATTCCTGTTTGCATCCAATTTTTTCTGTAGCCTTCCATACACAAACCCCCGGTATACGATCTCCTCCACAACGGGGCTTAAAACGCAAAGGGTGATAACTTCAAGCAGCATGTCATTTCCATAAAACAGCCCGGACACATGCCGATATCCCGGGGAACGTTCCATTAAGTTGGATAAAAGAAACGCCTCGTTACAGCATACGCTGCACATAATGGCGGAAACAACGTAGCAAAAACAGGCCGGATAGCGAAACGCCGCGCCCCTTCCAACCTTTAAAGGCCGCCCCTGATTTTGCAACCGCCCGCTCCAGTTCCATTCAAACAGCCCTTCTTGCACCGCCCATTTTCCAAAAAGCGCAAGGCAGATCAGCAAAACCGCCGCCTGTATCGCAAGCTTTGGAACGGCAAGCCCAGACGCTGTAGCAAACATGGAAAGGACGCTGTATAAAATATTCGAAAGCAATATATAGAAAAAAGCCGGCGTGGCGGCGTGGAAGAAATCTTTCAAGGTCATACCAGCTCCTCATACATCTGGCTCATCGTCTGATGAAACAGCGGATGGCGCAGCCATGGCGCGATCTGGCTCATTGGCTTTAATACAAATTCCCGGTTTTGCATATCCACATGCGGGATCGTAAGCTCCCTGGAATGCAGCACTAAATTGTCGTATAATAAAATATCTAAATCCAGCGTCCTTGGCCCCCAGCGGACATCCCGAATCCGCCCCTCGGCGTTTTCAATCTCATGCAGCTTTTCCAGTAAACGGTATGGGTTTAACACGGTTTCCAGCTTTAGGGCGCCGTTTAAAAATTTCCCCTGCTCCACTCCGCCATAAGGCTCTGTTTCTATAATGTCCGATATCTCACAGACCTTGCACGAAGGAAGCGCTTTTAACGCGTCAATGGCGTTTTGGATGTGCTCCATGCGCTCTCCCACATTCGAGCCAAAGGAAAGGTAGGCGATATGCCGCCTTCGCTCGATCGCCACAGAGACATGCTCCAACGGAACGCCGATTGGCGCCCATGGCTTTTTTATCTGTATCCAGATGCATTGAATCGCATCGTAATCAAACAAAAATTTCTCCGCCAGACTCTCTGCCGCCGCTTCGATCAAATGAAACGTATGCTGTTTCATAAAATCCGATACAACATGGCAGATCTTCCCATAATCAATGGAATCCTCGATGCAGTCCGTCTGCCCCGGCTTAGAAAGGTCGACATCGATTCGGATCGACACCAAAAATTTCTGCCCTAACGCATTTTCCTCTTTGTATACGCCATGCCTGGCGTATACTTCTAAATCCTGAATCCGAATCTGATCCATAACCTGAACCTGACCCGCAGCCTGATACATCATCTGATCCATAATCCCGCCTCCAGACTATTTTTCCTATGCTTTGTAAAGTATCGCTTCCGCCATTTTAATGGCGCGCACATTTTCCTTTACATCATGCACCCGCACAAACGCGCACTGGCTCATGACCGCAAACACCGTCGTAACAAGCGTCCCCTCCAGCCGTTTGCTCACTGGCAGATTAAGCGTAAGCCCAACCACCGATTTTCGGGACGCGCCAAGCAACAGCGGATAACCGATTTTTTTAAGCTGCCCCAAATTTCGAAGCGCCTCTAAGTTCTGCTCATAGGTCTTTCCAAAGCCAATGCCCGGGTCTAAAAGGATCGCGTCATCCGATACGCCCGCGTTTTTTGCTATTTGCACCGACTCCCGCAAATCCGCCGCAAGCTCCTGGAAAAAATCCTGATACTCAGCCTTTTTACGGTTATGCGTCAGGCAGCACACAGCCCCGGCATTTGCAGCCGCCTTTGCCATTTCCGCATCATATCGAAAGCCCCAGATATCATTGACCATATCCGCGCCCGCGCAAAGCGCGGCTTTTGCGACCTTGCTTTTATAAGTGTCCACGGAAATCGGCAATGAAATATTCGCCTTTACTTTTTCAATCACAGGCATAAGCCGCTCGATTTCTTCTTCTGCGGAAATCGGCGTATAGCCCGGCCTTGTGGACTCCGCGCCAATATCCAAAACCGCCGCGCCCTCTTCTTCCATTTGCTGCGCGCGAAAAAGAGCCTGATCCAAGCGGTTCCATTTTCCACCGTCCGAAAAAGAGTCCGGCGTTATGTTTAAAATACCCATGACATAGGTTTTTTTTGTAAAATCAAATTCCCGCTGCCCAATCTTCATCCTTACACCTCGAGTGCCCATCACGCCTTCTGATGCCATGTGATGCGTTTAGCTCCGTATCATTTGAAAAAAACGGTCCAAAAGCTTTCCATCGTCGTAAAAAAGCCCCCTTGCGGCATAGGTGACCGTCTTTGCGCCCGGCTTTTTCACCCCGCGCATCGTCATGCACATATGCTCCGCTTCCAGCATCACCACCGCCCCTTTGGGCTTTAAATGCTCCATGACCGCGTCCGCGATCTGCGTCGTCATCCGCTCCTGTAGCTGGGGCCTTTTCGCATAGATTTCCACAACGCGCGCAAGCTTGCTTAAACCCGCCACCTTCCCATCCGGGATGTACGCCACATGCGCTTTTCCATAAAATGGAAGCAGGTGGTGCTCGCAGGTGGAGTAAAACGCGATATCCTTTTCCAACACCATATCCGCATTTTCCACAGCAAACGTTTTTGCAAGAGGCTTTGCCGCGTCCTTATACATGCCGCCAAAGATTTCTTCATACATCCTGGCGATCCGTTTTGGCGTATCCAATAAACCTTCCCTGGCAGGGTCTTCCCCTATGCCCTCCAAAAGCAGGCGCACCCCCTGCTTGATTTTATTTTCATCCATCGTCCCTACCTACCTCTGTCGCCTAAGCGTTTTTCCGCTACCGCCTCCCGCAGCTGCTTTAAAAAAGTAAAGGAGCCAAACGCCAGCACAACGCCCTGGCTTCCCGCCGCGCAAATTGCCTGCGCCGCCGCCGCATTCATATCCGGCTCATAAAAAACCTCTGCCCGCCCATAATCCGATTCCATACGGGCGTAAAAACGCTTCGCCTCCGCCTCCAACACCTGACCATCCAGCGCCCTTTCGTTTCGCGGCGTTACGGCGATCGTAAGGCTTGCATACGGCAGCATAAGCGGCAATACCTTTTGATATTCTTTATCCGCCAGCATCCCGATCATATAAATAAGCTTCTTTTCCCGAAAGGCTTTCCTTTTGCGATCCCCCGGCGCATCGTCTGAAAAAAAACAATGCCGCACCGTTCGCGCAAGCTGCCTTGCCGCTCCTTCGTTATGCCCGCCGTCGATGTAAAAAGGCGGGTCGTCCAATATCTTTTCAAACCGCCCGGGAAGCCGCGCCATAAGCCCTGTCTTTACCGCGTCTTTCGAAAGAAAAACCCCCCGCTTTTTTAACAGGCGAAGCGTTTCTAAGGCGCAGGCAAAATTATCCCGCTGAAAGGAGCCTGTCATGGAAGCATGAATCTCAAGCGGCGCATCCCCATCCTCCCAGTCTAAGAAAAACCGGCTGCCTGTTTCGTCATACTCATAATCCCGTATGGAATCCTGATCCGCCAGATAAAACGCGCTTCCCGCCCGCGCCGCCGTTTCTTTCAAAACGAAAAGCGCAGGCGCATCCTGTACGGCGCTAACGCATGGGCAGCCTGGTTTTATGATCCCGGCCTTTGCCGTGGCGATCTCTTTTAACGTATCCCCTAAAAAATCCTTATGGTCAATGCTGATGGACGTAAACACGCTGCAAATCGGACGCTTTATCACATTCGTCGCGTCGTCCTTTCCGCCAAGCCCCGCTTCTATTACGGCGTAATCGCATTTTTTTTGAAAAAAATAACAAAACGCCGCCGCCGTTTCCATTTCAAATTCGGATACGGATATTCCCTCTTCCCGCCGCATGTTTTCACATTCTTTTTGTACGTCTAAGAGGATTTTTGTAAAATCCGCTTCTAAGATCATCTGCCCGTTTAACCGGATGATCTCTCGTTTTTCAAAAACCGCGGGAGACGCATAAGTCCCCACCCGGTAGCCCTGGGCGGATAAAACGGCGGAAATATAAGCTCCAACGGAGCCTTTTCCATTTGTCCCGGCGATGTGGATGACCTTTAGAGCGTCCTGGACATTGCCAAGGCGCGCCATCAGCCTTAAAATCCCATTTAAGGAATACGCCTTTTTTACCGTTCCCATTCCAGCTCGTCACTTTCCGCCCTTTTATCTCTGGTCATAAGCTCGTATACCGCGTCCTTTACCGGCTTATTTTCAAACAAAGCCTGGTTGACCTGTTCGATGATCGGCAGATCCACCCCGTATTTTTTAGCAAGGCCCATCGCGGCTTTGGCTGAATAAACGCCTTCCACGACCATTTTTACCTCGTCCATCGCCTGTCGCATCGTATAACCCTGTCCCATCAGCATACCCGCCCTGCGGTTTCTGCTATGGACGCTCGCGCAGGTTACGATCAGATCCCCGATCCCGGTAAGGCCGCTTAAAGTCTCGTATTTTGCGCCCATCGAAAGCGCAAGCTGTCCAATCTCATGAATGCCCCTTGTGATCAGGGCCGCTTTCGTGTTATCTCCGTATCCAAGCCCGTCCGCCATGCCAGCCGCCAGAGCGATCACATTTTTCAAAGAAGCTCCGATCTCCATGCCAAGCACATCCGGGCTGGTATACACGCGAAACGCTTCGTTCATAAAATAACGCTGGACCCGCTCTGCCGTGCTTTTTTGCGCCGCTCCCGCCACAAGCGCGGAAGGCATGCCCCTGCCGACCTCCTCCGCATGGGACGGCCCGCATAAGACCGCGGTCTTTGCCTTTGGGATTTCATCGCGTATGATCTGAGAAAGCGTCATCAGCGTTTCTTCCTCTATGCCCTTTGCCACGCTGATCAAAAGCTGGCCTTCTTGCACAAACGGCTCCATCTGCCTTGCCGTCTGGCGCGTATACATCGAAGGCACGGCTACCACGACCGCTTCCATAAAAGCTATGGCGTCCTTTATATTCGTCGTAAATAAAATCCGCTCCGACAGCTTTACCCCCGGCAGCTTTTCTCTTTGCTCATGATGCTCTTTTAACATTTGTATTTCCGATGGGATGGCAGACCAAACCGTCACCTCATGCCCGTTTTTTTCCAATACCGCAGCTAACGCCGTTCCCCAGCTGCCAGCCCCGACAATCCCTATTTTTGCCATGCATATCCCTGCTTTCTAGTTTCCTGTTTTTCTATACTTTATTTTCCGTCCCATTCAGCAATCGCTTAATATTCGAAGAATGTCTTATCACGCCAAGCACGCAGACGACCCCGACTACGATATAAATCTCTGGCAGCGCGTTTTTTGGCGCGCCGAGTATCCCGGTCTGTCCAAATATGACCGTCTGTATGAAAAATCCCGCGCAGACCAAAAGCGAGCCAACCGACACATACCGTTTTACAAATACGCTTAAGGAAAACAGCGCAAGGCTTACCGGAACCGCCCATGGGCAAAACGCAAGGATCATTCCCGAAGTCGTCGCGATCCCCTTGCCGCCTTTAAACTTCAAATGCACCGGGAAATTATGCCCAAGCACCGCTCCAAGCCCGGCGTAGGCTTCTAAGATCTTGATTCCCTGCGGATACTGGCCCTTAAATATCAGCCATACGGCAAGCACCGCAAACACACCCTTAAACCCATCGCCCAAAAATACGATAATGCCCGCCTTTTTTCCCAACGTGCGAAACGTATTGGTCGTTCCGATATTTCCGCTTCCCATCTGCCGGATATCCACATGGGCGTGCCTGGAATAAAAATACCCGGTCGTAAAAAGCCCGAACAAATATCCGATGATAACCGAAATCACTCGTGCGATCGTCATTTTTTCTCTCCTTTTCTTTCACGGATGATAAACCGCATTGCCGTCCCCCGAAATCCAAACGCTTCCCGTATCTGGTTTTCTAAATAGCGCAGATAAGAAAAATGCATCAATGCCTTGTCGTTTACAAATATCACAAACGTCGGCGGCTTGATCGAAACCTGGGTAATGTAAAACAGCTTTAGCCGTTTCCCTTTATCCGAAGGCGGCTGCTGCATCGCCGCGGCCTGCGCCATGATCTCATTCAATACGCCCGTAGCCACGCGCATAGACTGGTTTTGTATCACAACGTCGATCGTATCGAACATATTGTTTAACCGCTGTCCGGTCTTTGCGGAAATAAAAATGATCTCGGCGTAAGGCATAAAGCTAAGCACCTGGCGTATCCGCTCCTTTTGGCGGTAGATCGTCTTATCGTCCTTTTCGACCGCGTCCCACTTATTGACCGCAATGATGATTCCTTTTCCGCGGTCATGGGCAATCCCCGCAATCTTTGCGTCCTGTTCGGTAACGCCCTGGGTGCCGTCGATCAAAATGACGACCACGTCCGCGCGCTCCACCGCGGCCACGGCGCGGATAATGCTGTAGCGCTCGATCTCGCCTTTGATCTTATTTTTCCTCCGTATCCCAGCTGTATCGATAAACACATATTCCTGCCCGTTGTGCTTTACATCCGTATCCACCGCGTCCCTAGTCGTTCCCGCGATATCCGATACGATCGCGCGATCTTTGCCGCAAAGCTTATTTACTAAGGAAGATTTTCCCACATTCGGTTTTCCAACGATCGCGATTTTTGGACGTTCGTCCTCCTCCTGCATGACATCCCTGGATGGAAAATGCTTTACGACCTCGTCTAAAAGCTCTCCAAGCCCCAGCTTCGACGCGGAAGAAATCGGCAGCGGATCTCCAAGCCCCAGGTTGTAAAACTCATACACGTCCGCCATAAATTTCTGAAAATCATCCACTTTATTAACCGCCAAGATCACCGGCTTATGGGAGCGGCGCAATAAATCCGCCACCTTCGAATCCGCGTCCACAAGCCCCTGGCGCACATCCGTAAGCATCACGATCACATCCGCCGTATCGATCGCAATCTGCGCCTGCTCCCGCATCTGTGATAAGATCACATCCTGGCTGTCCGGCTCGATGCCGCCTGTATCGATCATCGTAAAATCCCATTTCGTCCACGAAACATCCGCGTAAATCCGGTCCCTGGTAACGCCCGGCGTATCCTGCACAATGGAAATGCGCGAGCCTGCAAGCGCATTAAATAATGTAGATTTGCCAACGTTCGGCCGCCCTACAATCGCTAAAATCGGCTTACTCATATTATTTTCTCCTGTTCTGGCTTCCACAAAAAGCATCGTATAAATCCTGTCCGTTAGAGTTTACAATAACTGTTTCTACTTGTAAAGAGTTTTTCAGCTCCGAAAGCGTCATATCGTCCAAAAACACTTCCTCCCCGCTGCGCAAAAGACTGCACGGCAATAACAGCCTTTCCCCAAGCCGCCGTCCCTTTAGCTGGGCTAAAATATCCCGCCCTGTCAAAAGCCCCGCTACCGTAATAAACTCCCCGAAAAAATCGTTGCGTATCGCAATGACCTCGATCCGCTTCTTTGGAAAGCGCCGCATAAACTCCTTTGCCAAAGCGCGGATATAAGGCGCCGCAAGCTCTCCTGTGGCAACGCTGATACATTCCGGCTTTTGTGCAAGAAAAGCGCAAGTCTCTTCCTTATTATTTAACGCTTCGTGAAATTCATCCAGTAAAAGCCGCAGCATCCCAACGCCATTTTCCAACTGCAAATACCCGTCGTATGACTTCGCATTTGGCAGCTCTTCTTCCGCTAAAAGATACCACTCGTCCGACGCATGGATAAAATGCATCTGGAACCGCTCCATGCAATCTGCCTGATGCCTGCGGACGGTTTCCAACACCTCTTTTGCGTCTTTTTTTGAAAACATATCCAGCTGAAACAGTCCGTCCCGGTATTTCGTAAGCCCCGCTGGAACGACCGACACGCTTTCCATATGCGGGCAGTATGCCTTTAACTGCTCTAGCGTATATTCCAACTCCTCTTTATCATTCACTCCCTTACAGAGCACGACCTGCCCGTTCATCGCGATCCCCACTTCATACAGCCGCTTCATTTTCAAAAGCGCCTCCCCCGCGAAACGGTTTTGCAGCATCTTACAGCGCAGTTTTGGATTCATCGTCTGCACGGAAATATTGATCGGCGCAAGCTTATAGCGGATGATCCTCTCAATGTCCTTATCCCCCATATTCGTAAGCGTCACATAATTTCCCTGCAAAAACGAAAGCCTGGAATCGTCATCTTTAAAATACAGCGTCTCCCGCATCCCGGGCGGCATCTGGTCGATAAAGCAAAAAATGCATTTATTGCGGCACGTCCGATACTCGTCCATCAGGCCGTTTTCAAATTCTATCCCGAAATCCTCCTCGTATTCTTTCTCAATCTCCATCTCCCACTCTTCGCCGTCCGGCTTTCGAATCAGTACGGTAAGGCGCTCGTCGTTCATCTGGTACTGGTAGTCAAATACGTCCTCGATCTCCTGCCCGTTTACAGATACAAGGATATCCCCCGGCTCCACCTCCAGCTGGTCTGCGATGCTGCCCGGGATGACGCGGTATATTTTATGCTCTTTTTTTGGAGCTGATTTTTGCTCTGATTTTTGCTCTATTTTTTTTTCCATTTCTGCTTTCATTTCCTGTCCCATTTTCCACCCGCCTGACTGTTTTACTCTAAAGCGCATTTAAAAAATCATTCCCACCGTCTGCCTCTTTCACTTTGCGCGATATTTGCGCCAAGTTCAGTCTACAATTTAAGAAGCGTTTTTCAAACACGCTCTGGCGCTTTGCCAACATTATAACATACCCTGTCAAATATCGGTGATGGAAGGAGCTAGGATCTGGCGCTTTTCTAAAGTGAAATTTTCCATTTTTTCACCCACCTTAATTATTTCATCAAAAAATCCACCGTCACTCCGATATTTTCGACAGATTTCATCTGCCATCGCTCCCAAAAAATTGAATGCATCGATTATAACATATGGTATAATGAAATACAATAAAAGAACGGGAGGTATATTTATGGCAACATGGAACCCGTGGAGGGGCTGTCACAGACACAGCGCAGGCTGCAAATATTGCTATATACATAAGGGCGATTCGAAAAAAGGGATCGATACAAACAAGGTTATAAAAACAGAAAAATTTTACGCCCCGATAGAAAAAACAAAAAAGGGCATTTATAAAATGAAACCAGGCCAACTTGTATATGTGTGCTTTTCATCAGACTTTCTGATAAAAGACGCAGACAATTGGCGCAAGGAATGCTGGCAAATGATACGGGAACGCTGCGACTTGCATTTTCTATTTCTCACAAAGCGGATCGAAAGGTTTTCCGATTGCGTTCCGAATGATTGGAATGATGGATATGAAAATGTCACTGTTGGCTGCACGGTTGAAAATCAGGAAACCGCAGACTGCCGATTAAGCGTCTTTTCCAAGCTTCCGATCAAGCATAAAAATATCATTTGCCAGCCATTGCTCGAAAATATCGACCTCTCTTCTTATCTACATGGTATAGAATTAGTGGTTGTCGGCGGGGAATCGGATAAAAACGCAAGGCCCCTTGACTACGACTGGGTATTGCAGATACGCCAGCAATGTATTTCCCAGAACGTACATTTTGAATTTCGGCAATGCGGCACGCATTTTATTAAGGACAATAAGCTATACAAATTAAAAACCCGGGACTTATGCAGCCAGGCTAAAAAAGCAAATATAAACTTCTAATGCCCTCGTTGAAAAAAATATGGCATGCTTTGCCCGCTGTTCCCTTATTCGGCCTAAAAAACCATGGTAAACGCAAGACACAAATTTCTTGATATTATCATTATAGCTGTCACAGCAGTCCTTGCAGGGATGGATACATGGAATGAGATTGCCAGGAAGATCATTGAGAAAAAGGCGGATTATATATTGGAATAATACTGAAAACAGATATCCCCAAATCTACAAAAAGTTTATAAATTTTCAGGAATATGATTATTTCCACTGCCAAGTGAAACCGGGCTTTCTCCGGTACGTTATGCTTTAACCGCCCCCTTTCCTGTAGGGAAACAAAAAACACCAACCTCTAATAGCTGATGTCATGTTTTATAATCCATTATTTTATTTGCGCCGAATCACCAGTTTCTGTTTGCCTTTTGCATTTTTCTCCAACGCAAAGACCATGCCGAATCCCTCTCAAAAAAGCCGGAACCTTTTCTCTGGCTTATCCCGCATTTACAGTGCAGCAGACCAATAAACCGCTGTTTCATCTTTTTTCCGTAGTTTGGACACACCTTGTTACTTTTTCCCATAGGCAGACTACTCCCCTCTTAAGGAATTATTATACAAGATTCTGAAACTGAAAAATATCATTCTGAATAAATATTTTTTCCAAATTCATACGCCTCCTGCAAGTGGGCTGTCTTATCAATCTGCGGTTTCCCATTCGTGTCCCCACATCCCCCGGCAAGCAGCATTCCCTTATCTGTAAACCCGATATAATTTACCATTGCAAACTGATAATAAGAAACCGCCTGCTCAAATGTCCAAAAGAAATCGTCTGCCGAAGTCATCAGCAGGGCACAGTCCCTAACCGGGTATTTTTCATACCTGCCAAGCGGCGGGTTAGAATCTTCCTCCGCAATACAATAAAACCTTTCAATAAACGCCTTTATCCGGGATGATACCGTCCAGAAATACAGCGGCGAGGCAAATACAATGCAGTCCGCCTCCTTTATTTTCGGAACCATGCCGTTAAATGCGTCTTTCTGCACGCACGGTTTCCCATAGCGGCAGGCATTGCAGCCAAGACACCCCTTGACTTCATTCTTTACCAGTGAAATCACTTCCACGGAATGTCCGCTTTCCTCCGCCCCTTTTACAAAATGGCTGACAAGCTGTGCCGTATTTCCGTTAGCCCTGCCGCCGCCCTGTACCACAAGAATTTTTCTCATTGCATTTACCTCCAGATTCAGATGATACAATCCTCATTCCCTTATAAATGTCCTGTACGCCGCAGGAATCCCAGTTTCATCAAATACCTACCGTTCACCCTCATTGCAGACCATATTTCTCCCAAAGTTCCATATTCTTTGCCATCATGTGGGAGACATGGTGGACGTCTAAAGAATGCTGGTCTTTCCAACCGTCGATTAAAAGCGCTGTCTCCTTAATTTCCATTCATGCCGCTGTAATAAATATTTACTGTAACCGCCACTCCATTTACCTCCTCTGACCTAAATTACAAAACTCCATTCCTCCGTTTATTCATATATCTTTCCCATATGCAATATTTTTGCAAATGTTTTGTAATCCACCTTTTCCCAATCTACCGTATCATCAAAAACAGAACAGTCATCCACCCAGCTTGCTATCTGCCCCAGATAATCAGTAATCTTGGTATTTGCCCATTCTTCAGGATGTTCTTTTGAATCTAATCCCCTTTTCCATTTCCTGACAGATTCCATTTACAAAATCCCATATTTCCGAAAAATGCAGTCCAAGTCTGCCCGGCTGATTTTTCCCGCCAGATAATATCCCTTGACAGTTGCCTCAACCCCCTCAAAGAAAATATCAAAATTGAACCAGTCGCCTGCATCATAATATTTCCGCAGTTGCGCAAAGTCACGCTGTAACCTCTCCGGCAAATCTTCCCGCAAATCTACCGCCTCGTCAATAAACATCTACCTGCACCTTCTTTCCTGTCCAACTTCCATCTGTCTTTCCTCTGCCATCTGCTGCCCCATGATCTTCCGGCACGCCGGCTCAAAGACTTTCTCATACCGTTCTTCCATAACCGCCAGATAAAATTTCTTTTGTATGTCAGTCAACACAGGAATCCCTAAAATCATTTTTTCTATCTCCGGCAATGCATGTGCCATTTTCGGTGTAATATTTCTCACTGCCTCATTACAGCCCTCATATTCCATCCTCTCTATCAGATGGTACGGATTCAGCCTGTCTCCGCCCAATTCAAAGATACATCTTCTCGCTGAGAAAGACTCTGCCGCCAGACGTTTTTCATCCGATAAAACCGCCTGCATTTTTTCATCATCCCATTTCGAGTTCAAACAGTTCCCATTATCATAAACGGGCGCCAGTTCCTTTGTACCATCCTCCCTGACGATAACACCCCAGTTACTGTTATTACGGTCCGTATTCCCAATCAACGCATCCACCACAAACATATTCCAGAAATGTTCCTGTACGCCGTCCACATCTTTTAAGAATGGATGTTCCTGTATTGTCATCAGTATTTCATACAAATCCAGTCCGGTACCATTTGTTTCATTCCCTTTGGAATCTAAAAACGGCGGATCGAACGTTACCTTTATCTTGTCAAACTCATACAACCTGTCGCCATCCTCCAAAAAATCCCCACATGCCACAACCGTTTTTTTATTTCTGAAACCTAACACCGTATCATGCACTGAAAATCCCAGAAGCCTATATATTTGTGAACCAATATATTCACAGGCGGGGCTGTTGGAATAGCTAAGCTGTATATTTTTCATCCGCTGCTCTTTCAAATTTCCCGGAAACTTCAAAATATAGTTCTTTCCCTCATAAACAATACCCATCTTTCTTCCTGCTGTCCCGCCATACATTCTCTGGTTCTGCCCATAACGGTTAAAATCAACCATCTGCATTATTACCACCTCATATTTCCAGTAGGAATGGGACAGCCCCATTCCCATATGAACTTTACTTTTCCTACTTCTCATTATAACTATTTTTTCCCGGAAGCGCAACAAAGTATTTTACCTGAATCCGTGAAATTGGTTGTTTTATGAAGCCAATCCTAAATCTGATTGG
>CANDMI010000012.1 GCA_947385775.1 uncultured Eubacterium sp.
GGAAAAATGTGTCTTTGACAGGCGTTCCAAGGATGGTCATGGAAGTGCTGTCAAATGCAACGGAAAAATATGACCGGGGTGAAAAAATGGAAGCCTACAGGAAGGCTGGCGTTTCCGAATATTGGCTTGTGGATTGGAGAGAGAAGCAGGTTGAAATTTACTTAAACGATGGCAGGGAGGACGGCACGACGGAATTTTATTTATATAAAGTCGTGAACGAAAGCAATAAGGAGGAGCTTCGGCTTATCATGTTTCCAAATATAAAAATGGATTTTGAAGAATTATTCCATATTTGATTTTAATTTTATTCTGATTTTAATCAAAATCTTTATCTGAATTTGAGATTGTCTGAACCTATAGGAGAATGAAATGGAAAGTATTATGGATACCGTATTAACGGATATGGCGGGCGCTTATATCGAGCATTCCATTGTGATCACAAACTTTGTCGCTACACTGTATAGTCAACTAAAGGACAGCGTTTGTAAGGTTTTTCCCGATAATGTGCAGTATAAATGGCTGATAAAAGGGGAAAGCCACACTTTAATGCCTGATGCAACGATTAACTGTCGCGTTCAGGCAAGGAAAGGGAATTCTTTTTTTGACATTCCACGTTTTGTGATGGAGGTGTTAAGCCCGTCAACAGAAGAATATGACCGTGTGGAAAAAAAGGAAATGTATCGCCTGATGGAGATTTCCGAATATTGGATTGTGGACTGGCAGAAAAAGAAGGTGGAAATCTATACGCTGGATTATGATGAAAAGGAAGAAGCGCAGTATTATTTATGGAATACGATTACGGAAAAGAATAAAGAGGAGCTTAAAATTGTGCATTTCCCCAATATACGCATTACATTTGACGGACTGTTTGCAGACATTGGCATGTAATCAGCAACGCCCGAAAAAAGCGCTCATTCATGCAAGCATGATTCGCCCATCTTACAGCCGATGGTTGAACTGTTACCTGTAAATTATAAAAATAACTGGTAAAATGGACATGAATGCGATAGAATGTATATATTGGTTGTAAATTATACCCGGGGCATATGGGTATAAAGCGAAACGGTAACAAAAAATGTGGCAATAAAAACGAAGATTTTATGGAAGCGAAACGCGGAAATGAGAGGAAACAATGAGCGAACAGACAAATGAAGTAGACAATTCAATGTTGGAGCAGGCGGTGCAGGCGTTTTTACAGGAGCCGGGAGAAAAAAGATTTATAAAGATCGTAAATGAGATAAAAGACACGGCGTTATTTGTCCCGGCGATGGCGGTTCCGGAAAAAGGCGGATATCAGCCTTATGTAATGAAAAATCCGGATGGGGATATGTTTATGCCCGCGTATACGGCGGAGGATAAATTTCCAGACAGCGAGACATATCAGGCGATGTTAAGGCTGCCGTATAAACAGTGCGCGGCGATGATGCTTGACCAGGAAACGCCGGTTAAGGGGATTTTATTAAACCCGGGGGCGGAGGGCGGAAGCCTGATCTTAAAAAAGGAGCTGATCGAGCTGGGAAGACAGATCGAGCGGGACCAGGAGGCGAATCCAAACATAGTCACCTTAAAAACCGAGGATTTCCATATGGTGACAAGGCATGTGGCGGAATTTCACCAGATTCCGGCCAAGCTGTATGAAGAAAAGGTGGATTTTATCAAAAGCCTTTCGAAGGAAACGCTGTGCGCGCTTTATAAAAATCCTTATGTCGAGCTGGAGCAGGAGGGGAGGTTCCCTTATACAGAGGATGATTTTGACATGATGGAATTAAGCATTCGTGACGACTTGAATATGGTTCAGGTGAGCGCCCCTTCGAAAAATTTAGTAAAGACAACCTGTCGTGAATTATATTTTGTATGGAACCCACAGACCCAAAGGGTGGGCTGCTATGGGATTGAAAAGGGGGCAGGCCCGGACCAGCCGGAATTCTTTTTGGATGAGATCACAGGAGGGGGAGAATATAAGCAGCTGGAGGAAGCCCCGTCGGAAGGAAATGTGATAAACCGCGTAATGGAGCTGTTCGAAGAGATGCAGGCGCAGGACGAAAATGAGGAAAAAGAAGAGGATAAAGGCAAGTTTTAGGCCGCAAAAAGGGGGAGAGTATGCCAGAAAGTGAATGGCAGGACAGCAAAGACAGAGGGGATAACAAGGAACGCCAGAGCATGTTTGAGCGAGCTTTGGAGTTTGCGATGAAAGCGCACAGGGGGCAGGTGCGAAAGGGGTCTTCTGTGCCGTACATCGTTCATCCGATTGAAACCGCATTGATCGTAATGACGCTAAGCGATGACCAGGATGTGATCATTGCGGCTTTGTTCCACGACGTGATAGAAGACACAAAATATGGGGCGAAGGAAATCGAAATGGCTTTTGGCGAAAGGGTCGCCCGTCTTGTGCAGGCGGAAAGCGAAAATAAGCGCAGGGGCGAGGATAAATCCGCCACCTGGAAAATCCGCAAGCAGGAATTTATCGATAGCCTTTCGGATAAGCCGAAGGAAGAAAAGGTCATCGCGTTAGCGGATAAGCTGTCAAATATGCGGGCGACCTATCAGGGGTATCGCAAAAACGGGGAGGCGTTTTGGGATCGCTTCCATGAAAAACGAAAAGGGATGCACGCATGGTATTACCGCAGCGTTGCGGACAGGCTTCGGGAGTTTGAGCATACCGACGCCTGGAAGGAATTAGACGGGCTGATAAGCAAGGTATTTGCAGACACGGCTCCGAGTTGACAAGCGATTGTTTTTTATATGTGGAGTGGAGGAAAACGATGCAGTTTCCGATAGCTTTTAAAGAGCGTATGGAACGAGAGCTTGGGGATTCCTATGGGGAGTTTCTAAAAAGCTATGAAAAAAGCCGTACCTTTGGCCTGCGCTATAATCCGCTTAAGATTTCAAAAGAAAGGCTGCGTTCCTATTTTAAGAGCCAAAAGGCTAAGCTGGAGCCGGTTCCATGGGCGGAGGAAGGGTTTTATTATCCAAAAGAAATAAAGCCGGGCAGGATGCCTTTGCATGAAGCTGGGGGCTATTATATCCAAGAGCCGAGCGCGATGTCCGCCGTGGCATTGTTAGATCCGATGCCCGGGGAGCGGGTTTTGGATCTTTGCGCCGCGCCGGGCGGGAAAAGCGCCCAGATTGCCGGGCGCATGAACGGGGAAGGGACGCTTTTTGCAAATGAAATTGTTTCCTCCCGGGCAAAAATACTTTCGCAAAACATCGAGCGCATGGGGATTGGAAACGCGGTTGTATTAAATGAAACGCCAAAGCGCCTGGCGAAACGTTTCCCGCTTTATTTCGATCGGATCGCGGTGGATGCGCCCTGCTCCGGGGAAGGGATGTTTCGAAAGGATGAGCGCGCCTGCCTGGAATGGAGCTTAGAGCAGGTTGGGCGGTGCGCGGACAGGCAAAAGGAGATTTTAGCGTGCGCGGTTGAAATGTTAAAACCGAAAGGGACGCTTGTTTATTCCACCTGCACGTTTTCCAGACAGGAAAATGAGGATATCGCTTCGTGGCTTTCTGGTCAGTACCCGCAGATGGAAATGGAGAAACAGATGCGTATCTGGCCCCATCTGCATCGCGGGGAAGGGCATTACGCGGCGCAGTTTGTAAAGACGAAAACGGGGGAGGTAAGCCTGTTAAAGCCGCCGGATCATGAGACAGAAAGAGTGGATGAAAAACGAAGCATATCTGCCTCGGAAGATGGATCTGCGCAAAAAGTCAGGAATTGGAATAAAAAGCGGGAGCAAAGGCAGGAGCAGAAACAGGCGATGGAACAGTTTCATTTGTTTTTGCAGGAAACGCTTACACAGGACGCTTATGCTTATTTTAAAGGGCAGATGGAATCCGGGCGGCTGGAAGCGTTTGGGGAACAGCTGTGCCTGCTTCCTGTTGGAGTCGAAAGCCTGGACGGGCTTAAGGTGGAGCGCGCCGGCTTACAGCTTGGATGCTGCAAAAAGAACCGGTTTGAGCCAGCCCATGCGTTTGCGATGGCGCTTTTGCCGGATCAGGTGAAACGGACGCTTGAATTAAAAGAGCCGGAGCGTTACCTGCGAGGGGAGACGCTTGATTGCGGCGGCATGGCGGACGGTTGGACGCTCGTTACGGTACAGGGATGTTCGCTTGGATGGGGAAAGGCGGTGCGGGGGACGCTTAAAAACCATTATCCGAAAGGGCTTAGATGGCGTTTTTAGATTTCGAAAATAAAATTGTTTGTATAAATAAAGGAAAAAAGCCACGGAGGATTTGCGCTGGACAAATCTCCCGTGGCTTTTATGCGGGCCGCGCGGCGAGTAGAAAAGAGACTTTCCCACTCGATTTATGCGCATCCTTTATATTTGAGTTGTATTGTCAATCCGATACTGTTTTGGGCTGGAGCCGAATTTCTTTTTAAACGCCTTGGAAAACGTCAGCTGGTCCGCGTACCCGATGGCGTGGGAGATCTCTTTGATCGTAAGCGTTGTGCTGACCAAAAGGTTGGCGGCTTTGTGCATGCGAAAGCTGATTAGGCATTGCTGGATAGACTGGCCTAACTCGTTTTGAAACACATAATTTAAATATGCCCTGCTGATGCCAAGGTGAGTGGCGATATCCGATACGTTGATTCCGTCCTTGTAGGAAGCGGTAATGTATTCCATCGCAAGGTTGACGTAGGATTTCGGATGGTACGGATTTTCCGAAGGTGGGGGGGTGCATTTTTTTTCTTTGCTCTGGTTGTGTCTGTCGATCAATTGGGAAAACAGCAAAAGCATCCAGGCTTCTTTACGCAGGCGGCTGCCTGAATTTCTGGTATCCTTGTCTAAAATGCGATCGAAGTATTCCATCAAAACTGTCGTCGTCCCTGGCAGGGGCAGTACGCGTGTGTTCGAAGAAAACCCGCATTGTTTTAAAAGCGAATCGGCCCGCAGGCCGTCAAATCCAATCCAGGCGTACTGCCAGGGGTGGTTTGCGTCTGACCCGTAAAAAACAGGCTTGTTGGGGGAGATTAAAAACATCTGCCCTTCCGATACCGGGTAAATGCTGTTTGTTTTCGGGGAAAAGAACCCCTTGCCAGATAAAACAAAATGAAGGATATATTCATCACGTTCACCGGAGCAGACATGCGAAGGCAGGCACTGTTCAACTCCTGCGTGGATAAAGTTTAAATCCATAGACTGCTTGTTTAAATATTCAATATAACGGACGTTCATATTTTCAAAGTGTTTTACGTTTTGCATCACAAGACCTCCTGCTGATTGTGAAATGCGTGTATGAAAAGTTTTTTTGTGCATATAATGGAAACATGTAACGTTTTATAGCGCTGTAATTATTGTATAGATACCGGAATTGCATTGACAGATCTAATTATACTAAATTCGAATTGTTAAGATTTATCATACCATAAAATTTGTGATTTTACCATATCGAAAATAACATAAATACAATATATTATTCTATTTATAAAATTTCTATAAAAAAGTACAATATGAATTGGTAAAAATAGTAATTATTTAAAAAAGGAGGATATGAATAGTATGAAGAACAAAAAAAGACTCATCGCTCTTGGCCTGGCCGTAGCAATGACAGCTGGAACCGTTATGGCATGTGGCAAAGGCGGAAACGGCGGCGGACAGGACACGTCAGATAACGCAGACAATGCGGGTGACAGCGACAGCAAGGGCGGCGATGCCGGTGGTGAGCTAAACGTTGCCATTTGGGATACGAACCAGCAGGATGGGCTAAAGAAGATTCTGGACGAATTTACTGCGGAAACGGGGATTAAGACCACGCTTCAGGCAATGGATTGGAGCAGCTACTGGACGCTTTTGGAAGCTGGCGCAACCGGCGGGGAAATGCCGGACGTATTTTGGATGCATTCGAACGAAGCGGTAAAATATATGTCGAATGATATCCTGCTTGATTTAACGGATTATATCGAAAAAAGTGAAAAGCTGGAAATGGATAAGTTTCCAGAGGATTTAAAAGATATGTATGTCTGGAAGGACAAAACCTATGCGGTTCCGAAAGACAGGGATACTATTGCAATGTGGTACAATAAGAAAATGTTTGATGACGCGGGAATCCCGTATCCGGATGGAAGCTGGACCTGGGATGAGTTTTATGAAATTGCTGAAAAGCTGACAAAGGACGACGGAAGCCAGTTCGGGTTTGCGGCGCAGCCGTCAAATGAACAGGATACATGGATGAATATCGTATATTCCATGGGCGGCACAATTGTAAAAGATGATAACACATCTGGCTTTGACGACCCAAATACGGTCAAAGCGATGGAATTTGTTGAAAAATGTGTACAGAATGTAATGCCGGATGCAAATACTATGTCAGAGACAGGTACGGACGTATTGTTCCAGTCCGGGAAGGTGGCTATGATCTCCCAGGGTTCCTGGATGGTTGCAGGATTTAAGGAAAATGAGTACTTACAGGAAAATGCAGACATCGCAAGGCTTCCAAAGGACGCGGAGACCGGCAGAAGCGTTTCCTTATATAATGGGCTTGGTTGGGCAGCGTCCGCAGGCACGAAAAACCCGGATGCGGCGTTTAAGCTGATCGAGTGGTTCGGTTCAAAAGAAATGCAGGAAAAACAGGCGGAGCTTGGCGTTACAATGGCGGCGTATGAAGGCGCGTCCGACGCATGGGTAAACAATACAGACGTATTTAACCTTCAGCCATATCTGGACGCTATGGACGATACGGTATTCCGTCCGCATACAAACTCTACACTGGCTTGGTGGAACCCGATGTGCGAAGAGCTTGTAAAGGTATGGAACGGCGAAGAAAAGATGACGGACGCCTGCAAGAACATTACGGATATGATGAACGAGAAAATTTCAGAGGAAAGTTATTAATTCCAATTTCGCAAATACAGCGGATTGAAATCGTAAATTTCGTCTGATTGAATTAAAGAGAAATTTCAGAATCTAAAGAGAAGTTTTAGATCTAAAGAGAAATTTCAGATTTAAAGAGAAATTTCAGAGGAGATTTCAGAAAAGAATTAGGAAAAGGGGTGGGACGCTTGAAACCAAAAAAAGGGACTTCACAGGAACGGAATGAATTTATCTGGGGATGGCTGTTTATCCTTCCGACGATGATAGGGCTGATTGTCCTGAATATTTACCCGATCTTTAAGACGATTTATGAAAGCTTTTTTAAGACCGGGGATTTTGGCAGGGGAAACATTTTCATAGGGTTTGAAAACTATACGAAAATGTTTGCCGACGCCGAAGTATGGCAGTCGTTGATCAACACGTTTAAATATGCGATCGTAGAGGTGCCGTTTTCAATTGTAATATCACTTGTGCTGGCAGTCCTTTTAAACCGCAAGATGCGTGGGCGCGCGATTTACCGTACGATCTTCTTCCTGCCTATGGTAGCTGCGCCGGCGGCGATCGCTATGGTATGGAGATGGCTGTTTAACTCAGAGTTTGGATTGTTAAACCATATTTTTGGCACGAAGACAAACTGGGTATCCAATCCGAGCATTGCCATTTATTCGATCGCGGTTATCGGTATCTGGTCGATCATCGGCTATAACATGGTGCTCTTTATTTCCGGCCTTCAGGAAATACCGGGCGACTATTACGAAGCCGCGCAGTTAGATGGCGCGACCGGGATCAAGCAGTTCTGGCATATTACATGCCCTCTGCTTTCCCCGACGATTTTCTTTGTTATGATTACGAGGGTGATTGGCGGCTTGCAGGTATTTGACCTGATCTACATGGTCATTGACCGGAACAACCCTGCTTTGAAAAAGACGCAGTCCCTTGTATACTTATTCTACCAGAATTCATTTGTGGAGAATAACAAAGGATATGGCTCAACGATTGTCGTTCTTCTGCTTGCCATTATCATGGTCATTACCGTGATCCAGATGTATGGCCAGAAGAAATGGGTTCATTATAGTTAAGGAGGGGATGGCATGGCAGCAAAAGAGAGGACTACGGCGGTTATCATCCATATTGTGCTGATCTTAATATCCATCACGATGCTGGTTCCGTTTATCTGGATGATACTGACGGCATTTAAGACATTGTCAGAGTCTACATCTGTGAATCCGTTTGTCATTTTCCCATCGAAATGGATTACAGATAACTTTACAAAAGTAATTGACAACATGGATTTTGTGCAGTTGTATATTAATACGCTGCTTCTGATCTTAGGCCGTGTGGTAGCGGCGGTACTTACGGCAACCTTGGCTGGTTACGCATTCGGCAGGCTGGAATTTAAAGGGAAAAATTTCATGTTTTCTCTGGTGTTATTCCAGATGATGGTGCCAGGGCAGATTTTCATTATCCCGCAGTACTTAATGGTCAGTAACCTCGGTATGCTGAATACGATATTCGCGCTGATCTTCCCGGGCCTTGTTACTGCTTTTGGCACGTTCCTGTTAAGGCAGGCTTACATGGGCCTTCCAAGGGATCTGGAAGAAGCCGCAAGGCTGGACGGCTGCAATATCGGGCAGACATTCCTGTTTATCATGGCTCCGCTTACCAGGTCTTCTATGGTGGCGCTCGGTATTTTTACCGCAGTGTTTGCTTACAAAGACCTGATGTGGCCATTGATCTGTAATAAGGACGTTATGCCATTGTCAGCGGCTCTTGCGAAAATGCAGGGCCAGTATGCAAGCAATTACCCGCAGTTAATGGCGGCTTCCCTGCTTGCATGTATCCCAATGATCGTGTTGTACCTGATTTTCCAGAAACAGTTTATCGAAGGTATTGCGACATCTGGCGGTAAGTTATAATAAAGAAAAAGTGATCAGCCGCGGGGGCTATATTCCCGCGGCTTCATACTCTATTCAAAACGGCGCTGTTTTTTCAAAAGAAGGGGGAATGGTATGTTTCAGGAGGATGGCCTGTTTTCCAGGATATTCGGTTTTTTAGGTCAGCTGATCGCGCTGAACCTGCTTTGGATCGTATTTACGGTTCCGGTCATTACAGCCGGGGCGTCCACGACGGCATTATTTTACTGTACGTTAAAAATCCATAAGGATGGGGAGTGCAGGCCGTTTCATGATTTTTGGAAAAGCTTCCGGCAAAATTTCAGGCAGGCGACGGCAATCTGGCTGCTTTTGTTCCTGGCCGGGGCGGTGGTTTATTTTGAATTTAAAACGATCCCTTCTATGCCGGGGATATTGTCTGCGGTGTTTTCCTATGTGGTTTATGCGGTGTGCGTTCCGCTTTGGCTGGTCGCGCTGTATATTTTCCCGACGCTGGCGGCTTTTCAAAATAAGATCCATAAGCTTTTGCTGAACGCGTTTTATTTTTCAGTAAAAAATCTTTTGTATGTGATTGCGGTTGCGCTGATTACAATACTGCCGATGTTTTTTACATTGGTGGACGCTGAGCTTTTCCCGGTTTACCTGCTGATTTGGATGCTGTGCGGGTTTACGCTGACCGCGCTGGCGGATTCCTGGTTTTTCTGGAAGCTGTTCCGCCCGTATTTTTCGCAGGAGGATACCGAAGCCGCGGCAAAGGATACCGGAACCGACCGGTATGTGTTTTAATTTCGCTATGCATATATGGAAAAATATGTTACAGTGTTAGAAAGGGCGGCAGTAACGCCAATAAGATGTAATAATTCAAGGTTTAGGGAACGGTTACAATAAAATTTTTAGCGCAAGGAAGGAGACATGCTTATGAAGTATATTTCTTATGACGAGGCAACGAAAGTGTTCCAGCTCCATACGAAAAATAGTGTTTACCAGATGCAGGTGGCGGATTACAATACGCTGGTGCATTTGTATTACGGGGCGGATATCGGGGATACACAGGCTTCACACCGCATTATCCGCCTGGACCGGGGATTTTGTGTAAACCCTTATGAGGCGGGGGACGACCGCACTTTTTCGTTGGACGTGCTGCCGCAGGAATATTCCGGCTACGGAAACGGGGATTACCGTATCAACGCGATGGAGGCGGAGCATGAGGACGGAAGCGACGCGCTCCATTTACGCTATGAGTCCCATAAAATGATGGAAGGAAAATATTCCCTGGATGGGCTTCCTTGCATGTTTGGAGGAGCGGACGAGGCGGAAACGCTGGAAATCGTTTTGTATGATAGGATTACAAATTTAAAGGTGCACCTTTTATACGGTGTATTTTATGAGCTGGACGTGATCACAAGGGCGGTGCGCATCCATAACGAAGGGGAGCGGGCGGTAAAAATCCAGCGCGCCATGTCCATGGAGATGGATTATCCAAACAAGCATATGGATCTGATCCATTTTTACGGGCGCCATGCGATGGAGCGTCTGACGGAACGGCTGCCGCTGTACCATGGGATACAGTCTGTGGAAAGCAAACGCGGCACTTCCAGCCACCAGCACAATCCATTTGTCATTTTATGCGATAAATCCGCCAGCGAAAAACTGGGGGACTGCTATGGGTTTGCGCTTGCCTACAGCGGCAATTTCCGGTGTGAGATTGAAGTAGACCAGATGGAGCAGACCAGGATTGTAATGGGCATCCATCCGTACCATTTTTCGTTTAAATTAAATAAAGGGGATGTATTTGAAACGCCGGAGGCGATTATGGCGTATTCCTCCGAGGGTTTATCGAGGCTGTCCCATATTTACCACGACGCTTACCGCTCCAATTTAATCCGCAGCAAATACGTTACGATGCCAAGGCCGGTGCTGGTAAATAACTGGGAGGCTACGTATTTTGGCTTTGATGAGGAAAAGCTCTACCGCATCGCCCAGGACGCAAAGGAGATTGGGCTGGACATGTTTGTGCTGGACGACGGCTGGTTTGGGAAACGGGATAACGACAATGCAGGGCTTGGCGACTGGGTAGTTAACGAGGATAAGATCAAAGGGGGCCTGCCAAAGCTTGTCAAACGGATCAAAGACCTGGGGCTTAAATTCGGCATCTGGATCGAGCCGGAGATGGTGTCGGAGGACAGCGACTTGTATCGCGAGCATCCGGACTGGGTGCTTCGTATCCCGGATCGGAGCATGACAAGGGGGCGTTTCCAGCTCAACCTGGACATTACGAGAAAAGAAGTGCGCGACCATGTGATGCAGCAGATTTTCCGTGTGCTGGACAGCTGCCAGGTGGATTATGTGAAATGGGACATGAACCGCAGCGTGGCAAACGTCTATTCCAGCGCGCTGCCAAGCGACAGGCAGGGCGAGGTGTTCCACCGCTATGTGCTGGGGGTTTACGAGATGATGGAGCAGCTTGTTACCAGGTACCCGGATCTTTTGTTTGAAAATTGCAGCGGCGGCGGCGGGCGTTTTGACGCAGGGATGCTTTATTATTCCCCGCAGATTTGGTGCAGCGACAATACGGACGCGATTGACCGCTTAAAAATCCAGTACGGCACGTCCTTTGGCTATCCGATCAGCGCGATGGGCTCCCACGTCAGCGTATGCCCGAACCACCAAAACGGGCGCGTCACTCCGTTTGAGACAAGAGGGGTCGTAGCGAGCGCGGGCACCTTTGGCTATGAGCTTGACCTTGGGCGGCTTACGCCGGAGGAAAAAGAGATGGCGAAAAAGCAGATCTTGGATTACAAGCAAATCGAGCATCTGGTGCAGACCGGGGATTATTACAGGCTGTCGGATCCTTTTAAGAACAATGATTATGTAGTCTGGCAGTTTGTGTCGAAGGATAAAAAGGAAACGGTTGTCAATGGCGTGCAGCTTCGGAATGAGCCGAATCCGCATATCCATTTGATTTATTTGGAAGGGCTTTTGCCGAAGGAGCATTATAAGGACGCACAGACGGGGGCTGTTTATACGGGGGCGGCGCTGATGAAGGCAGGGATACCGCTTCCGGTGGGGCTGGGGGATTACCAGCCGCTTAAGTTCCGGTTTGTTATGGTGTAGTTATGTAGATATGGCAGAGATTTTGGCGTTTGCTGGATGATGGAACCAAGTCGGAGACCGTCTGGATGCTCCGGCTTGGTTTTTATCTGCTTCCATATCATTTATAGGGCCCGCACGTTTCGTGAAAAGTAACGAACGGTACCTTTTTATACAATATTTCCCTCTCGGTTCTTGACAGCCCTATTCGATGGAGTTAAACTAATACAGGAGAATGTGCGTCGCGCATTCTGACAGCAAGTAAACTGTAAAAGCCTTTTTCAGGAAAGGCCGTAAAGATTCGATTTGTGCGATAAGGAAGGTTATGGTAAAAATGGAAAAGAAAAATATTGACTGGGAGAATATCGGATTCGGCTATCAGAAAACGGAGAAACGTTTTGTGGCGAATTACAAAAATGGCGAATGGGAAGAAGGCGTATTGACAGAAGATGAAACAGTCACGATAAATGAGTGCGCTGCGGTGCTCCAGTATGCGCAGACTTGTTTTGAAG
The DNA here is from genome assembly GCA_947385775.1 of uncultured Eubacterium sp. GTDB lineage: Bacteria > Bacillota > Clostridia > Lachnospirales > Lachnospiraceae > Eubacterium_J. Next base: position 12,307 of record CANDMI010000012.1, read on the forward strand.
GGTTAAAGGCATATACAACCGAAGACGGCAGGATTGTGACGTTTCGCCCGGACCTTAACGCGGCGCGTATGGAAGACAGCTGCAAGCGGCTGATGATGCCGGTGTTCCCGCAGGAAAAATTTCTGGAAGCCGTAGACGCGGTTGTAAGGGCAAATGCCGCTTATGTGCCTCCGTATGGATCCGGCGCTACCTTATATATCCGCCCGTACATGTTTGGAAGCAACGCGGTCATCGGCGTAAAACCGGCGGACGAGTATCAGTTCCGTATCTTTACGACTCCGGTCGGGCCGTATTTTAAAGGAGGGGTGCGCCCGCTTACCATTCGTGTCAGCGATTTTGACCGCGCAGCTCCACATGGAACGGGAAATATTAAAGCAGGACTTAATTATGCTATGAGCCTTTATCCGATTGTAACCGCCCATGAGGAGGGCTACGATGAAAATATGTATCTGGACGCAGGCTCCAGGACTTATGTAGAGGAAACTGGCGGGGCGAATTTCCTGTTTATCACAAAAGACCATACCGTCGTAACCCCGTTATCAGACAGCATCCTGCCATCCATTACAAGGCGTTCCCTGATGGCGGTGGCGGAAAAATACTTGGGGCTTAAAGTAGAGCACCGCAAGGTAAGCTTAGAGGAAGTGAAGGATTTCGCAGAATGCGGGCTGTGCGGGACGGCGGCGGTTATTTCCCCGGTGGGCAAAATCGTAGACCATGGGAAAGAAATCTGCTTCCCAAGCGGCATGGAGGAAATGGGTGAAATTACCAAGAAGCTGTATGATACGCTGACTGGAATCCAGATGGGCCATATTGAGGCGCCGGAGGGCTGGATTAGGGAAATCAGCCTGTAGGCGTTTAGGATAACCTCAGAGCCAACGCTCTGGGGTTTTTGTGCTTGAAAAATCGGGCATATTTAAATTTGGAAAAATTTTAGGGACGACAGCAGGATTATGAAAAATGAGAAAAAACGCAAAGCGTTCCGGCGAAACCGCGAGCCGAAATGGGATCGGTTAGACAACACAGCCCATTTATTTCCGGTGATCGCCGGAGAGGATATGACAAATGTATACCGGATCAGCGTGACTTTAAAAGAGCCTGTGATCGGGGCGACGCTGCAAAGGGCGCTGGATATGCTGCTTCCAAAGTTTGACGGGTTTAATGTGCGGCTGCGCCAGGGAATTTTCTGGTATTATTTTGAGGAAAACGGAAAACCCGCGCCGGAGGTAAAAGAGGAAAGCTTTTATCCGTGCCGTTATATACTGCAAAACCAGAATAACAGCTATTTATTCCGCGTAACTTATTATAAATGCCGGATAAATTTAGAAGTGTTCCATGTGCTGACCGACGGCATGGGCGGGCTGAATTTTTTAAAGGAGCTTACGTACCAATATTTGCGGCTTTCGCATCCAAAGCTAAGAGAGCAGGAGGGCGACCATTTAAGCGCGGATACTTCGCTGAATTTAGAAGACAGCTTTTTGCAGAATTATAAAAAAAGCCATTCCAAAAATTACCATACGGGAAAGGCGTACATTATGAAGGCGCCAAGGCTTAGGTCGCAGGAATTTGGGGTGATTCATGGGTATATGCAGATCCCGCAGCTAAAGGCGGTGTGCAAAAGCTATGACATGAGCATCAATGAATATCTGACGGCGGTGTTTGCCTGGAGCATATACCAGGGCTTCTTACATGGCACGCCGTCCAAAAGCCCGATCCGCGTAGCGGTGCCGGTGAACCTTCGGCCCTATTTTGGCTCTGTAACGACAAAAAACTTTTTTGCGATGGTATCCGCCGAGTTTTTGCCAAAAAAAGAAAGCTATGAATTTGGAGAGGTTTGTCAGATTATAAGGGACAGTCTGCGGGAGCAGATCGCGAAAGAAAACCTGGAGGACATTTTTTCTTATAATGTATCCAATGAGAAAAATTTTATGATGCGCGCGGTGCCGCTGCCGTTAAAAAACCTTGCGATACGCTCGGTATACACAAAGACCGCGCTTGCCAATACTACGACAATGACCAACATTGGAAACGTCAAGGTGCAAAAGCCTTATGAGCCTTATATTGAAATGTTTCATTCCTTTCTTGCAATGAGCAAGGGCCAGCTTTTAAAAGGGACGATCTGCTCTTATCAGGAAACGCTTGTATTTTCGTTCAGCTCGATTTTTGCGGAAACGACCGTACAACGGCTGTTTTTTCAGACGCTGGCACAGTCGGGCGTTGCGGTTACAATAGAGACGAACGGGGTGTATTATGATTAGAAACGGTCAAAATTTGCAGGGGGCAGTATGAATAAATGTGGAAAATGCGGAGTTTCTATTTTAGATGAAACGGAAGTCTGCCCGCTATGCCGCTGTGTCGTGGAGTCAGACGGCGCTAAGATGGGGGCGCGGTACCCGGATGTCCGGTTTATTGAAAAAAAGCTGGAGCTGATCGGGCGGATCGTGTTATTTTTGTCGATTGTGGCAGGCGCGGCGGCGGTCTGGCTCAATTATATGCAAAAAACGGACGTATGGTGGAGTGTAGCGGTCTGCGGAGGCCTTTGTTACGTACAGTTGGTTGTGCTGTATTTAATTAAAAACAAACACGCCGGGTACCGCAACAAGGTGGTTACCGGCACCGCCTGCGGCATTGCGTATGTCATACTTGTGGATTATTTATTTGGATTTACGCGCTGGTCTGTGAACTACGTGGTTCCGGCGGCGCTTTTGGCTGTGGATGTCATGATCATTGTCGCTATGATAGTAAACCTGCGAAGCTGGCAAAGCTACCTGTTGTTTCAGATTTTTGTAATCCTTTGCAGCGGAGTATGCGTGCTGTTAAGCCTGGCAGGAGTTATTACGAAACCGGCCATGAGCTATGCGGCCTTTGGCTGCTCCTGCATTTTTTTCTTAGCCGCGTTTATCATCGGCGGCAGGCGCGCGGGCAACGAGCTAAGGCGCAGGTTCCATGTAAGGTGATGACTGCGGGCAGGCTATGGTTTTGCATTTGTGGCAATGCAAAGTTTTGAGTTTTACGGTAACGCGGTAAGGACTGATGGAATGATAATTCAAGCATTATCCGGTCTGTTATCGGGTGGAAAAGGAGAATCTTGAGAAAAATCGAAGAAAATATGGAAGAAAAACAGGAACAACTGCAAGAGAAAGAAAAAATCGAAGGAAACGAAGCGCAGGAAAATAAGGAAGCAAAAAAAGAAGAGAAAATAGAACAGAAAATAGAAGAGAAAATAGAAGGAAAAACAGAAGAAAAGGCAGAAAAGCCGGAAGGGAAAAAAGACAGGAAAAGCAGCATCCAGGCGGCGATCGTTCGGGATATGATCGCGCGGATGACCGCAGACCGGCTGCTTGGGCCGAAGCTGCAAAAAGGGGAGATCCGAAAAAAGCTGGTGGAGCCTGCCTGGAAATGCCCGGCATGCTTTCATGTGACGCAGTTTACCCTGCCTTATTGCAGCGCGGAAATGCTAAGCCGCATACAGGATCCAAATATGGAGCGGGTAGTCTTGCAGCTCCATGGGGGCGGCTATATTGGGGCGATGCGCAATAAGTACCGTTCCTTTGCGGGGCTTTATAATGAGCTGGGCAGGGGCATCAATGTATTTACGCCGGATTACCGCGTCGCGCCGGAAAATCCGTTTCCGGCAGCTTTAGAGGATGCGGTGTCGGCATATGAGCGTTTGCTGGAAATGGCATATAAGCCCGCGCAGATTGTTGTGGCGGGAGATTCTGCGGGAGGCGGACTTTCACTTGCGCTTTGCCTGTATTTAAAGGATCATGGGATAGAGCTGCCAGAGGGATTGATTTTAATGTCGCCCTGGACGGATCTGACTGCAAGCGGGGAGTCTTATGAGACGAACTTTACGCTGGATCCCCTGTTTGGAAATACGAGGGACAGCATGATTTACAATCTGGATTATATAGGCGAGGATGATCCGAAAAACCCTTATATTTCCCCGATATTTGGAGAGTATGAAGGATTTCCGCCAACGCTTGTGCAGGTGGGCTCCATCGAGATGCTGCTTAGCGACTCCGTCTCTTTGGCAAAGAAGGCAAAGGCCGCGGGGGTAAAGGTGCGGCTTAGCATTTATGAAGAAATGTTCCATGTATTTCAGATGGGTGAGCTGATGCTGCCGGAGTCCAAGCGGGCGTGGGAAGAAGTCGGCAAGTTTTTACGGGTCTTAGACCGCAGGCGTAAGGAGACGTTTACCCAGCAGGAAGAAGAAGAAATGTATTAGGCAATATCATAAAGGAAGAGGATGATTATGGAAGAAAACAATCACAATACAGGTGGCGGCAATGGAAATGCGCCGGACGATAAAAACGACGGATATGAAGAAATCTGTTATATCTGTCACCGTCCGGAAAGCAAGGCAGGCAAGATGATCAAGATACCGAATAATATATGTATCTGCCAGGATTGTATGCAGCGCACGTTTGACAGCATGAATAAATCGGGATTTAACTTAAATGATATTTTAAGCCCGATGTATGCAAGCGGCAAGATGCCAAATATCAGTATGATCAATTTATCGGACTTGCAGAATATGATGCCAAAATCCCGCAAGGTCAAACAAAAAAAGCCGAAAGAAAAAAAGGAAGCGCCTGCGTTTGACATTCAAAAAATCCCGGCGCCCCATAAAATCAAAGAAGAGCTGGATCACCATGTAGTCGGCCAGGAGCACGCCAAAAAGGTAATGTCGGTAGCCGTATACAACCATTATAAACGGGTGGCTAATGACCAGGGGGAGAAAAAAGACGGCATTGAAATTGAAAAATCCAATATGCTGATGGTGGGGCCGACCGGGTGCGGCAAGACCTATCTTGTAAAAACGCTGGCAAGGCTTTTGGACGTCCCGCTTGCGATCACGGACGCCACCTCTTTAACGGAAGCCGGGTACATCGGCGACGATATTGAAAGCGTGGTGTCCAAGCTGCTTGCTGCGGCGGACAATGATGTGGAGCGCGCGGAGCATGGCATTATATTTATCGATGAGATTGATAAGATCGCAAAAAAAAGGAACACAAACCAGCGGGATGTCAGCGGGGAGTCGGTACAGCAGGGCATGTTAAAGCTGCTGGAAGGCGCCGAGGTGGAAGTCCCGGTGGGAGCCAGCAGTAAAAACGCGATGGTGCCAATGACAACGGTAAATACAAAGGACATTTTATTTATCTGCGGCGGGGCGTTTCCAGAGCTGGATACGATTATTAAAGAACGATTAAACAAAGAATCTTCAATTGGGTTTAAGGCGGATTTAAAGGATAAATATGATAAAGAAGAAAATCTGCTGATGCAGGTGACAGTGGAGGACGTGCGAAAATTTGGCATGATCCCGGAGTTTATTGGCAGGCTTCCGATCTTGTTTTCCTTAGAAGCGCTGTCCGAAGATATGCTGGTGCGGATTTTGCAGGAGCCAAAAAACGCGATTATCAAGCAGTACCAAAAGCTGCTGGATTATGATGAAGTAAAATTAGAATTTAACCAGGACGCGCTTCATGCGATCGCGAAAAAAGCGAAGGAGAAAAAAGTTGGGGCAAGGGCGTTGCGCGCGATTTTGGAGGAATTTATGCTGGATATTATGTATGAGGTTCCAAAGGATGATAATATCGGCATGGTAACGATTACAGGCGATTATGTGGAAGGCAAAGGCGGGCCGTTGATCACAATGCGCGGCTGCCTGGAGTTAGAAGACCATACGGCAGGGCGCATAACGGAAAGTTAAAGTTTTCTGAAATAATAATAATATTTAATACAAAATAAATATCAAGGATAAAACCGATAGGAGGGACGTATGACAGATTCTTATGTAGAAGTGATTGTACAGGATGAAAGGGATTTTAAGGGGCGGCAGCTGAACATGATCTTACTGGTTCTTACGCTTGTTTCTTTCATATATGGCGTGATGTTTACGTCTATGATCGGGCTGACTGCCGGAATTATTTTAATCCCGATTACATTTTCACAGATCAAAAACCGGTTTCGGGAATATGAATATTTGCTTGTATCCGATGAAATGGATATTTCAGTTGTAAAAAACCACAAAAGGCGCAAAAAGGTGCAGACCTTTTCCCTGGGGGATTTGCAGTGTATGGCTCCGGCGGACGCTCCACAGCTTGAGCGGTTCCACAGTCATCCGCAGTTAAAAAAGTACCGCTATTTATCCGGCAATCCCGACCATTCGGTATACAGCATGATCTTTTCCAACCAGGGAACGCCGTTAGAGGTGCTCGTTGAGCCGACGCAGGCGATGCTGGACTGCATTAAAGAGCGCTGCGCTGGGGTCTTGGTTGGAAATTAATTACGGATACCGGGAAATCAGAAAATAGAATTTTTATACAAATAAAAAGCCGCAAAACATGCGGCTTCTTATTTGTTACAATTTTTTGCGCGCATTCCCCAATTCAAATGTAATGTCTTCATTTTCATCTACATTCAGATTTACATCAAATTCCAGCGCAGGCATATCATCATACTGCGGCATTGCGCTGCCGTCCACATGATAGCCGGGGGTGACCTGATAGGTGATGGAGCTTCCTAACTGGAAGGATGAAATAAGCCCCAGCTCGATTCCGGTGATATTTCCATATGGAAGCTTAGCGGATGCCAATTCCTTTTTCGTTTTAAGGTCTGTAAGCGTCAACACCTTGCTTTTTTCATCAAACCGGTAGCCAATCCGTTTTTCCAACTGTGCGCGGTAATCGTCCAGGTCGAAAAGATGCGGCCTTAGAGTGCCGGTATCATAACGTTGCAGCACATATAAGCTGCTTGCGTCAACGCCGGTTCCGCTGTAAATATGAAAAGCGATCTGAAGCTGGCCCCGCGGTTCATCCCAGTATAAATCCGGCAGAATCCGTCTGGGACTTGTATAAGCCCAGTCAAAATAATTGACATCCCCTTTCATTTCTACCGCTACTCCGTGTAAACAGACTTCTTTATCGTTATACCCGTAAATTTTAATGTCGTGCTTTGGAAGTTCGCCGATGCAGACAATATCCGTAGGGTTTGTGATATCGTCTCCCGTAAACCGGAGTTTTTCTACCTTTTCCCAGTCTATGTCCATAAACCGATCCACCACATCTATTTTCGGCTCTTTCTCTTCACCGGAAGCGGCATTTGCATTGTTGCTATTTTTACCGGAAGCGGCATTTGTTTTATTGCTATTTTCACCGGAAGTAGTATTTGCTTTGTTGCCGTCTTTTATTGAAGGTGCAGGTTTCGTTTTATTATGCGGCACGCGGGCATCAGCCTCCCTGGAAATGGAGCCTGCATCCGCCTTGGATTCGCTTGCCGGGTCTGTCAGGAAGCAGGCCGCTGTAACGATGCAGACGGCAAGGGAGGTAAGGATTACCCATATGGCAGGCTTTTTATAGCGCAGGACGGCCCGGATCCTTTTAGCCGCCCCATTTCCTCCAAATGACAGCGGGCTTGCTGTGATGGTTTTTGGTTTTATGCTGTAGGTTAGCAGGGCGTTTGCATAATTCTTTTTATCTTGGAGATTAAATGTCCTTACCACATGCTCGTCGCAGGCGGATTCGATGTCCCTGTTGAATAAAAGGTAAGAAATCCAGCAAAACGGATGGAACCAGTAAATCGAAAGCAGGAAAAAACCGATCGTTTTCCACAGGTGGTCAAGCCTTGCGATATGCGCTTTTTCATGGGCGACGACGTATTTTACCTGTGTTCCTTTCAGGCCGGAGGGCAGGTAAATGCGCGGCCTAAGTATTCCAAAAACAAACGGCGCGTCAATTCCGTCGCAGATCAGGACGTTCTCGTATAAAGCCATTGAAACGCGCGTGAGCCGATAGAGCTTGCAATAACCGGCAATGTAGTAAACGACCATCAAAACAACTCCGGCGGCCCAGATCATGCTGAATATGGAAAAAATATCGATTTTCGTATCTGGCTGTGGGGCGGTGGCGGCGTAAAGCATTCCGTCTTTTCCATTTTTTTTCGGAACGTCCTTTACAGTCGTTGTTTCAATTCCTGTCGTATCAGGCGAATTTGCCGCGGCATTTGCAGGAAAGGGCGCGCTTTCCTCGCCTGTTTCCAAATGGAGCGGGCGTTTGGGCACGACGCTTAGGGCGCTCTTGATCGTAAACGGGCAGGCAAGCCGGACAGCCACCAGCCCCCAGAGCATACATATCATCCATTTTGGCGTTTTACGGAGCGCAAAACGAAGGAAAAAAACAGTTATCATCAGAAAACTTGCCGAAACGCCCAAGTTTAGGATCTTAAGAAAAACAGCATCCATGCCTATTCCTCCTTTGCACTGTCGATCATATGATGGATTTTGGAAATCTCATCATCGGTCAGCGTCCTGCGTTTTGTAAACGCGGCGATAAATGTGGGGAGGGAGCCTGAAAAATTGTCCTCCACAAACTGTTCGCTTTGCATGGCATAATAATCTTCCCTTGAAATAAGCGACGTTACGATTTTGTCCTGTAACTGGAAGATTCCGTGTTCGCTAAGCTTTTTTAGGACGGTATAGGTTGTGGTGCGTTTCCAATTCAGTTTGTCGGCGCATAGCTTGATCAGTTCGCTGGTTGCCAGTGGCTCATTGGCCCAGATAATGTCTGCAAAGCGGGATTCTACGGCGCCAAGTTTGTAATTTGTCATAAGCTGCCTCCTTTGTCTATTGTTAACAGTCAATTTAGTCTATCATAAATAGACAAAAATGTCAAGAAATTCTGCGATGTAATCTGCTGCTTTGGGGGAGGTTAGCGTAACGGTTCAGATATAGCGTTACATTTATGCGAACCGAACGCCGGGGGATGGGGGAGTGGCCTGACTTTCGGCTCCAACTCCAGAATGTAAGAAGCCCTAAACATTCTGCATTTACGTCAGCGCTACCGGACGGACGCGGAGCCTAATTCGCCCTGGCTGCGCCAGAAGCGAACGGCGCCGCTTACGGCTTCGCCGCCTGGTTATCAGGCAGAATGCTAACGGCTTCTAACATTCTTTCATACGTCACCGGAAGCCAAGCCACTCCCCCATCCCTCGGCTGGTTTTCATAAGTTAAACACAATTAACTTTAGCCATTAATCTCAAACTTAAATGTGTTTTCTTACTTCTTTTATAGAAAAAACAAGATATCGACTGTATACTAGAAATTGCAAACAGCAATTTCGGTAACGCTTGTGAAAAACAGCCTGGAGAGGGAAGTTGCCCGGCCTGACTGGGGCGTATGGAAGAATGTTTAGAAGTTCTTTGTATTCTGTTTGATAAACAGGCGGCGAAGCCGTAAGCGGGGCCTTTCGCTTCTGGCGTTAGCCGAAGCGATTGAGGCGCCGCGTCCGTCCGGCTGTGAAAACATGAAATCAGAATACTTAGAACTTCTTACATTCTGGAATGGCCCCAGCCAGGCCAGGCAACGCCCATCTCCAAGCGTCCGCCCCTCTCCAAACGTAACATCTTATCTGAACAGTTACATACTTGGCAAAAAAAGAGGGAGACAACCCTCCCCCTTTTAACGCTCTAAAGAACGCTTCTTCGTGCTTGTGACTTTTTCATCGTAACACGTAAAAATCCGGTCAACTTTCCGTTTTTCGATTTTTGGCGTAACCAAGCTTACAGCAGGCACGATCACAAGCCCAGCAACCATGGCGATCGCTCCCGCGTTAATTGGCGATGAGATGTAGCCGATAAACATATTCGAAACCGTAATCCCAACGCCCGCGGCAAAGCTTGCCCAGACCGCGGCTTTTGTAACGCCTTTCCAGTACAGTCCATATAAAAACGGGGCTAAAAACGCGCCCGCTAACGCGCCCCAGGAAATTCCCATAAGCTGCGCGATAAAGGTTGGCGGATTTAACGCGATGACTACGGACAATACAATAAAAAATACGATCAAAACCTGCATTGTCAAAACCTGTTTTTTCTCGCTCATGTTTTTCATAACGCGGTCTTTTAGCAGATCCAGCGTCATTGTGGAGCTGGATGTCAATACAAGGGAGGAAAGGGTTGACATGGACGCGGATAATACAAGCACGACTACCGTTCCGATTAAAATATCCGGCAGTGTGGACAGCATATATGGGATAATGCTGTCAAAAATAACCAAGCCTGTTTCTTCATTATATATAGAAGGATTGTCAAACAGCCTTCCAAATCCCCCAAGAAAATAGCTGCCGCCAGCGACGACGATCGCAAAAAAGGTGGAGATCACCGTGCCTGTGTGGATGGATTTTTCGTCTTTAATGGCATAAAATTTTCCGATCATCTGCGGCAATCCCCAGGTTCCAAGTGACGTTAAAATCACTACGCCAAGCAGGTTCATCGGGTCCGGGCCAAAAAAGGAAGTAAAGGCGCCAGGCTGGCCTATCGTAAGCGGCACATCGCTTGGAATCTGCGCCATGGTCTGAAGCGCATGTAAAAAGCCGCCCTGTCCGTTTAGTACAGCCGCGATCACGGTCACGATCCCCACCAGCATAATGATCCCCTGTATAAAATCGTTGATGGCGGTAGCCATATAGCCGCCTAAAATAACATAGATCGCGGTAAATATCGCCATTACAACTACGCAATATGTATAAGGAATGTCAAACGCCATGCCAAACAGCCGGGAAAGCCCGTTATAAACCGAAGCGGTATACGGGATTAAAAATACGAACACAATGACCGAAGCGGCGACTTTTAAAGCCTCGCTTCCATAACGTTCCCCAAAAAAGTCCGGCATCGTCTTTGACTGCAAATGCTGCGTCATAACCTTCGTGCGCCTGCCCAGTACGACCCAGGCTAGCAGGCTTCCGATCAACGCGTTTCCAATCCCGATCCAGGTAGAGGAAATCCCGTATTTCCAGCCAAACTGCCCCGCATAGCCTACAAACACCACCGCAGAAAAATAGGACGTTCCATAGGCAAATGCTGTCAGCCACGGGCCGACGGAACGCCCTCCAAGTACAAATCCATCTACGCTTGCCGTATGCTTTCTCGAATACATGCCCACGCCGACCATAACTGCAAAAAAGATGACTAGTAAAATAATTTTGACGATCATTTTAAAATCTCCTTTGTTGAAATTGAATAATAGTATGTCGCTTTAAAGCGTTAAAACGATATGGTCTATCTTATCATGTCAGGGCGTTTCTGTCAATTCTTGTTTGGTTTTGAGTTTCCACATTTTTATAGGCGGATCATCCAAAGGCCCCTGTTCCAAAGTACTGAGCCAGTGTAAGCTGTTTTGATCGTTGCTTTTTTAACAGGTAGTTTTTGATACCGAAGCTTGACTTGGCAAGGACATGCTCGCTTGGCGGAACAGTATTATTTCTTGGGAAAGAGGATAAACAATTGAACGGCTGTACGTCGTTCCCTGCCGCAATCTATTGACAGGCAGATGGCCTTTGGCATATAATAGCTTACAGCAAATAAAAGGGAAAAATAAAAGAAAAAGGAGACAAAAAATGGCACAGCTGTCTATCCAATATAAAATTTATATAGAAGCAGACGACATTTCCGCGGCGCGGATCAAGTCCAGCACATCTTTTATGAAAGGGCTATTGAATGATAGCCGCAATGGATATCTGAAAAATGCGGATATCGATGATGAAAGCGAGCTGGACGAGCTTACCCTGCGGTTTTATGTCGAAAAGGAAATCCACGAGGAGGAATGCAGCCTGCCAGACGACGCGGAATCTTTTGTGCTGGATCTGGCAGAGCTTTTGGATAAAGCCGCCTCCGCCCAGTCTTATATGGATATGGAAGGAAGCTTTTTTTGGGAATACGACGGAAAGCAAAAAAGATATCGTTTCCAGTCGGAAAGCGGCATGGACTATTGTGAGATTGTGGAGGAATAAAGATGAAGCGTTCAGAAGATTTACGGCAGCTATTAAATCGGATCGACCACAAAGGGTACCCGGCGTATAAGGATACGGCGGGCGCTTATCAGTTTGGAAATTATGTGTTGTCGATAGACCATGTGCAGGGCGATCCGTTCGCGGCGCCTTCGAAGGTAAGTGTGCGGATTGAAGGCGCAAAGGCTGGATTTCCGGCGGAAATGATGAAAGAGACATATACAAGGACTGCCCTGGAGGACGCGCTGATTAGACGGTTTGGAAAAGAAATCGAGAAATATTCGTTTAAGGCAAAAGGCTCTGGAAAAAGCGGCCTGATCTCGGTCAGCCGTCCCGGGCAGGAGACGTTAGAGCGCAGCGCATGTGAGATCGATCCAGATACGGGAGATCTGCTGTTTCGTTTTGAAGTAGGGTTTCCGGCAAATGGAAGGACGATTAATGCCGGAGAGCTTCAAAAAATATTGTTTACGTTTTTACCAGAATGCGTAGAGAAGTCTTTGTATTATAAAAACGCGGACAAAAAGCATTTAGAGCAGGTCAGGCAGCTTGCGCAGGACCAGCATTTTATCCGGATGCGGCTGGATGAATTGGGGCTTGCGGCGTTTGTGGCAAACGGCGCTGTGCTGCCTAGGGAGTCCGGCATTTCAGACCGTCCGATGAAGCCTGCGGTTTCGTTTCGCTCGCCAAAATCCATGGAGGTTACGCTAACGCTTCCAAACGCCGGAAGCATCAGCGGAATGGGCATTCCAAAAGGAGTTACGCTGATCGTCGGCGGCGGCTACCACGGAAAATCTACCTTATTAAAGGCGCTGGAACGGGGCGTGTATAACCATATTGCCGGAGATGGCAGAGAATATGTGATCACCGATGCGACCGCGGTAAAAATACGGGCGGAGGACGGCAGGAGCATTAAACACACCGATATTTCGATGTTTATAAACGGGCTTCCAAATAAAAAGGATACCAAGGCGTTTCAGACGCAGGACGCAAGCGGCAGCACTTCCCAGGCTGCAAATGTGATTGAAGCGATGGAGGCCGGAACCCATTTATTTTTAATCGACGAGGATACGAGCGCGACAAACTTTATGATACGAGACGAGCTGATGGCCCGGGTGGTGCATCAGGACATGGAGCCGATCACGCCTTTTATCGACAGGGTGCGGGAATTATATGAGGATTATGGCATTTCCACGATCCTGGTCGCCGGAAGCTGCGGTTCTTATTTTTATAAGGCAGACCACATTATACAAATGATGCAGTATGAGCCTTCGGAAATTACAGAGCAGGCCAAGCAGGAAGCCCAGCGTTTTGCCGGATTCGCCGAAGAAAAGCCAAAGACGCAAAAAGCCTGCCAGCCTGTGTTTCAACGGCGGTTTGCAATGGATAAAAAGGCGATGCAAAGCGATCGGATGAAGGTCAAAGGAATGGGAAAAGACGCGGTTTCCATCGACCGGGATACGATAGAGCTTCGCTATGTGGAGCAGCTTGTGGACAGCGAACAGACCATGGCGCTTGGCTATCTGGTGAAATATGCGAAAAAGCATTTGTTTGACGGAAAGAAGGATTTGCAGGCTGTTGTTTCGCTGCTGGAAGAAACCGTTCAGAAAAAAGGATTTGGCGCAATCTGTGAAAGCAGGTATCTGCCGTGCAATCTCGCGCTGCCAAGGACGCAGGAGATTTACGCTTGTTTGAACCGGTGCAGGAGCCTTCGGAGTTAAAGTTTGTATGAAAAGCATCGGCTGTGGGAATCTGGTTTTTAGTGATGTCTTAGCTTGGCAAAAAGCCGCCTGTTACTTTGGCTAAGTGACGGGTGGCTATTGCCGCTTTTAACGGGTCAATTCTATATTTATCAAGAATAATTTATTTTCAGATTGAGCAAAACCACATGATATGTTAAAATAGGATGATAAAGAGGAATGCCATATAGAACCCCAATCGCAGATGATAAAGGGGAATACATAAGAAATGGGGGTATTCATGATGACAAGATTAGAATTGATGCCGATTTTACTCTCTCTGGAAGCGCTTCTTGAAGAAGGCAAAGCGGATAAAGCATTAGAAGTGATTCGCAAAGTCTTGAGAGAAGCTGAAACTATTACAAATGATAAAAAAGAGTAATTTATTATAAAGCCCCAATACCATCAAACGATTACGAAAGGACACGTCCAATGGGTGATACAGCGAATCGGGAACAAAAAAAACATATCAATATAGGGCTGTTGGCCCATGTGGATGCTGGAAAGACAACGTTGTCGGAGGCGCTGTTGTATACTAGCGGCGGTATCCGAAAGCTTGGGCGGGTCGATAATCGGGACGCGTTTTTAGACACGTATGAGCTGGAACGGGAAAGGGGCATTACGATCTTTTCCAAGCAGGCGCAGATTACATGGGGCGAGCTAGAGATCACGCTGTTGGATACGCCCGGGCATGTTGATTTTTCAGCGGAGATGGAGCGGACGCTGCAAGCGCTGGATTATGCCATTTTGGTCATCAGTGGAGCGGACGGAGTACAGGCGCATACGCAGACATTGTGGAGCCTTTTGAAGCGTTACGGGATTCCTATTTTTTTGTTTGTAAATAAAATGGACCAGCGGGGTACGGATAAGGACGCTTTGCTTTTGCAGCTGCAAGAAAGACTGGACGGCGGCTGTGTGGATTTTACAGACCAAAAAAGCGAAGCGTTTTTTGACGCGCTTGCGATGTGTGCAGAAGAGGCGTTGGAGCAGTTTTTAGAACATGGGAGAGTGGAGCTTTTTTGTATCCAGGATATGGTAAAAAGGCGGGAGACGATCCCATGTTTTTTTGGTTCCGCGTTAAAGCTAAAGGGCATTGAGGAATTTTTAGATGGGATTAAAAGGTATGTAAAAATCCCGCGGTATGACAAAGCGTTTGCCGCAAAAGCCTTTAAGATCGCAAGGGACGACCAGGGAATGCGCCTGACTTATTTAAAGGTCACGGGGGGCGCATTAAAGGTGCGGGATGTGATTGAAGCAAAGGACGGGACATCAGGGGATAAGGCATGGGAGGAAAAAATCAACCAGATACGGATTTATTCCGGCGCGAAATATGAGACTGTGGAGGAAGCGGCTGCGGGGACGGTTTGCGCGGTCACCGGGCTTACAAGGTCAAAGCCGGGGGATGGCTATGGGGCGCAGCCGGACTCTTCGCTTCCGGTATTGGAGCCGGTGTTAAATTATAAGGTAAAGCTGCCGGAGGGGATGGATGCTGCGGCGATGTTGCCAAAGCTGCGCCAGCTGGAGGAGGAAGAGCCGCAGCTTCATATTGTATGGAATGAACAGTTGCAAGAAATCCAGGCGCAGCTTATGGGAGAGGTGCAGCTTGAAATCCTCTCCAGTATGATAAAGGAGCGCTTTGGCGTGGAAGCGTCATTTGGGGATGGAAACATTGTCTATAAAGAAACGATCGCGGATTCGGTAGAAGGGGTTGGACATTTTGAACCGCTTCGGCATTACGCGGAGGTGCATTTGCTGTTGGAGCCTTTAGAGCGGGGCGGCGGGATGCAGTTTGCAACAGCTTGCAGCGAGGATGTTTTGGATAAAAACTGGCAGCGGCTTGTGCTTACGCATTTGGAGGAGCGGGAGCATAAGGGCGTTTTAACCGGGGCGCCGCTTACGGATATGAAAATTACGCTGCTTACAGGCCGGGCGCACCAAAAGCATACGGAAGGCGGGGATTTCAGGCAGGCGGTTTACCGCGCGGTGCGCCAGGGCTTGATGCAGGCGCAAAGCGTGCTGTTGGAGCCATATTATGATTTTCGCCTTGAGCTTCCAGATACGATGGTAGGCAGGGCGATGACGGACATCGAAGCGATGCACGGGCATATGGGGCCGCCGGCAATGGAGGATGGACATGCCGTTCTTACCGGAAGCGCGCCGGCAGCGACGATGCGGGGCTATCAAAAGGAAGTCACAGAATATACAAGGGGGCTAGGCCATCTGCAATGCACGCATGGAGGCTATGCGCCCTGCCATAACACGGAAGAAGTGCTGGAGCAAAAAAGCTATGACCCGCAGGCGGATTTGGAAAACCCGTCGTCTTCCGTATTTTGCGCCCATGGAGCCGGTTTTTTGGTCGGCTGGGATGAGGTCAGAAAGTATATGCATGTGGAAAGCCCGCTGAAAATTCCAGGGGCCAGTGCGCAGGCGCAGTATGAAAGCGCGCTCATGCGGCAAAAAGAAGCGTCTGTTTGCGCCATGTCCATTGGCGAAGACGAGGTGGAAAAAATTTTAGCGGGGGTGACGGCAAACAGGCGGGATCATTCTACAGGAAAAGCGTCCCATAAAAAAACAATCCTTAAGAAAAAAAGGGTATACGATGCAAATTTCCGGGATGAAAATGGTGAATATGATGAAAATATGGAAAAGCCGGTTGATAGCGTAAAAGCGTCTGCGCAGGGGAAAAGACGCTATTTTCTGGTGGACGGGTACAATATTATTTTCGCCTGGCCTGAGCTTAGCCTGCTTGCAAAGGACAATATAGAAGGCGCAAGGGGGCGGCTTTTGGACATTATGTGCAATTACCAGGCGCTAAAGCAAAACTGCCTGATCGTCGTATTTGACGCTTACCGTGTGGAGGGCCATAAGACCGAATATTTTGATTACCATAATATTCATGTTGTCTTTACAAAAGAAGCGGAAACCGCCGACCAGTATATCGAACGCTTCGCCCACGAAAATGGAAGGAAATACCAGGTGACGGTGGCTACCTCCGACGGGTTGGAGCAGATCATCATTCAAGGCCAGGGCTGTGCGCTTGTATCCGCAAGGGAGCTTGAGGATGAGATCCGCATGGAAAATGAGCGGGTGCATAAGGAGTATCTTTCACAGCAGCCGCATGATTCCAATTTGCCGTTTGAAAAAGCTTTGATGAAATTTTGATTATTGTAGCTTAAAAACAGTCAGTAGCAGTCGAAAAAGATTATAGTTAGAAAAATTTGGAAATATGCGACAAATTATGCCACAAAATAGAGGCGATATTTCTTTCATATTGCCTAAAGACAATTTCAAAAAAATCTGTTATAATGTCCACATGCACAAAAAATCTGTAGACAAATAGCTACAGTTTGGCAAAAACAATGAAATGGGGGCTTTTTCATGGCAAAGTATATTATGGCATTGGATGCCGGGACAACAAGCAATCGTTGTATCCTTTTTAACGAGAAGGGTGAAATGTGCAGCGTTGCACAAAAGGAATTTACGCAGATTTTCCCACAGCCGGGCTGGGTAGAGCATGACGCGGACGAAATCTGGTCCACACAGCTTGAGGTTGCGAAAACCGCGATGGCAAACCTGGGCGTGACCGCGGCGGATATCAGCGCGATCGGCATTACCAACCAGCGTGAGACGACGATCGTCTGGGACAAAAACACAGGAGAGCCGGTATACCATGCGATCGTATGGCAGTGCCGCAGGACATCGGAATATGCGGATTCCTTAAAGGAGAAGGGGTTAACGGAAACATACCGCCAAAAAACGGGTCTTGTAATTGACGCTTATTTTTCTGCCACAAAATTAAAATGGATTCTGGACAATGTAGAAGGCGTTCGTGAACGGGCAGAAAAAGGAGACCTTTTATTTGGCACGGTGGAAACATGGCTGATCTGGAAACTGACCAAGGGGCAGGTTCATGTTACAGATTATTCAAATGCGTCCCGTACGATGATGTTTAACATTAACGATCTGGAGTGGGATGATGAAATCCTTGCGGAATTAAACATTCCAAAGAGCATGCTGCCAAAGGCAATGCCGTCCAGCTGCGTTTATGGGGATGCAAATCCGGAATTTTTCGGCGGCCCGATTCCGATCGCTGGAGCGGCAGGCGACCAGCAGTCCGCATTGTTCGGCCAGGCTTGCTTTAAGAGCGGGGAAGCGAAGAATACATATGGGACAGGCTGCTTCTTATTGATGAATACAGGCGAAAAACCAGTTTTCTCCAAAAACGGACTTGTAACAACGATCGCTTGGGGGCTGGATGGAAAAGTAAATTATGCGCTGGAAGGCTCGATCTTTGTTGCCGGAGCTGCGATCCAATGGCTGCGTGATGAAATGCGCTTTATCGACTCTTCACCGGATTCTGAATATATGGCGCGTAAGGTAGACGATACGAATGGATGCTATGTCGTACCTGCATTTACCGGTCTTGGCGCTCCATACTGGGATCAGTATGCAAGGGGTTCTATCGTAGGCCTGACTCGCGGCGTAAATAAATATCATATTATCCGCGCGACCTTAGAGTCGCTGGCATATCAGGTAAACGATGTATTGCAGGCTATGGAAGCGGATGCAAACATCAGCCTTGCGGGGCTTAAGGTAGACGGCGGCGCAAGCGCGAACAACCTGTTGATGCAGATGCAGGCGGATATCAGCGGCGCTCCGGTAAACCGTCCGGTATGCGTTGAAACGACCGCTATGGGCGCTGCATATCTGGCAGGGCTTGCGGTTGGATATTGGTCAGGCGTTGAGGATATCGTAAAGAACTGGGCGATTGACCGTACTTTTACGCCAGAAATCTCAGAAGACGACCGCAAGGAGAAAGTGAAGAAGTGGAAGAAAGCGGTTACTTATGCGTTTAACTGGGCAAAAGAGGACTAAGCATATTTCTTAAAGATTGTTTTGATGCTTGGAAGTCAGGCATCTTAAACGGAAATAAAAAACGGTATAGCTTTTGATGGCTATACCGTTTTTAAATTATAAATTCAAAAGGAATCGTGGGTTTATTTTGCAAGCAGCATCATGATCTCGTTGCTTCTGGCAATGAATTTTGTCATAGCCTCTGGCGCCAACGGCTGGTTGCTGATCATCGCAAGGTCGTATAACTGCTGGCAGAAGGTTGGCACATGTTCGGAATCTTTATTTTCAAAGATATATTTCACAAGCGCGTTATTGGCGTTTAAGATCAGCGTAGCGTCGCCGCCAAACATGGATGGGTCCATGCCTCCCATACCGCCCATGGAGTACATTTTCATCATATCCTGCATACGTCTGCCTTCCTCGGACAGGGTGATGACAGAAGAAATATTCTCATTTTTCAGTTTTTCCACCTTTACGGTCAGCTTGTCATTGCCGACTGCCTTGCGGAATACTTCGGTTAAAGTATCGGTTTCTTCTTTTAATGCGTTTTCATCTTCCGCTTCACTGTCTTCTTTTAAGGAATCCGTAACATCCGCGTCGATGCGCATGAATTTGTATTTCTCATTGCGCCGCTCCAGCTGCGTGATAAACGAGGAGTCGATGTTGTGGTCTAAGATGACCGCGTCCATGCCCTGCTCCTTAAACATATTGATGTACTGGCTTTGCTGCTGCTCATCCGTTACATAATAAATCGGTTTGCGGGTGTCTTTTTCTTCCTCCATATCCTCTGTATCGTCTGTAGCGGAGGTGCCGTCTGCATTTTCCACCTCGATATCCTGTGTGGAGTCTGTATCTGCGTTAGCGTCACCATCCTGACCGTCTTCTTTGGAGCTTTCTTCTTTGATCAGGCATTCCGGCAGGGTCAGGTATTTGTGCTCCAGATTCTTAAATAAGATGTAATCATTCATCTTATCGCAGAATTTTTCATCCCTTAAGCAGCCGTATTTGATAAACGGACTGATGTCGTCCCAGTATTTTTCGTAGTTTTCCTTTTCCGTTTTGCACATGCCGATCAGCTTGTCCGCAACTTTTTTCGTGATGTATTCGGAAATCTTTTTCACGAAGCCGTCGTTTTGCAGGGCGCTTCGGGATACGTTTAACGGAAGGTCCGGGCAGTCGATGACGCCTTTTAGCAGCATCAAAAATTCCGGGATCACTTCTTTGATATTGTCCGCGATAAACACTTGGTTATTGTACAGCTTGATCGTGCCTTCGATGGAGTCATATTCGGTATTGATTTTCGGAAAATACAGGATACCCTTTAAGTTAAACGGATAATCCATATTTAAATGAATCCAAAACAGCGGCTCTTTGTAATCGTGGAACACCTTGCGGTAAAATTCCTTGTATTCGTCCTCGGTGCAGTCCTTTGGCGTTTTTGCCCAAAGCGGGTTTGTGTCGTTTAAAGAAACCGGGCGTTTTACGATTTTTAACTTTTCGGTGCGAGGGGATACCTCTACCGTTTCTTTTTCGCCGTTTTCATTTTCTTTTTCCTCGGTTTTTGCTTCTTCGATGATTGTTTCAACGACCGTATCGTCTTCGCGCTTATCCGCAGGGTCGATCGTCTCATATTCGGTTTCCGCGTTTGCCTTGTTTAAATAAATCGGGATAGGCATAAAGGAGCAGTATTTTTCAATAACCTCCCTTGCGCGGTATTCGTTTGAAAATTCCAGGCAGTCTTCATTTAAATAAAGCGTAATGGTCGTGCCGACGCTGTCTTTTGTGCCATCCTGCATATCAAATTCCGTGCCGCCGTCGCATGACCAGTGGACTGGAGATGCGCCTTCCTTATAAGATAACGTATCGATCGTCACCCGGTCTGCGACCATAAATGCGGAATAAAATCCCAGTCCGAAATGCCCGATGATCTGGTCCTCGTTGGCTTTATCCTTGTATTTTTCCAGGAAATCAGCCGCGCCGGAAAAGGCGATCTGGTTAATGTACTCTTCTACTTCTTCCGCGGTCATGCCAAGCCCGTTATCCGTAACGGTAAGGGTCTTATCCTCTGGATTTACGGTCACCTGGATTTGCGGCTTGTAGTCGTCTGGAAGGGAATATTCTCCCATCATATCGAGCTTTTTTAATTTTGTAATGGCATCGCAGCCGTTGGAAATCAACTCACGGTAAAAAATGTCGTGGTCGGAATACAGCCATTTTTTAATGATCGGAAAAATATTTTCGCTGTTGATGGAAAGGCTTCCGTGTTTGTTGTCCATGAAAATGCACTCCTTTTTTCTTTATTTTTGTATGAGATAAATATTTGTTTTTTGCTTATTAAAGATACTAATACTTGGAGAGGGAAATGTCAAGAGGAAATTAGCGCTCGTTTAAGGTGAGCGCCAACAATTTTTCGTTTTGATTGAGTTCATATCTTTTCTATGATAAAATAAAAACAGAATAGAAAAATAAAAGCGGCGCTTAAGCGCTATTGCAATAAAAAGCAAAGGAGGAAGTATGCCGGGTTCTTATTTATCGCAGGCGGTCGATGCGGCAACTAACGCCGGGGCCGCGTATGATATAAACGCAAAATATCTGCTTGCTGATAAGCAGGTATTGGCATGGATATTAAAGTATGCGATCGTTGAGTTTGGCGGTATGCAGATTTCTAAGATCATTAGCTGCATTGGTGGCGACATTCAGATTGGTTCCATGCCAACCGATTCGGGACTGTCTAATTTAGGACGCGTTCAAGGGATGTCTGCGGAGGACAGCGTTCCGGGTGAGGGCATGATTTTTTACGATATCCGTTTCAGTGCATACTTGATGGAGCGGGAAATGAAATTTTTGGTGAATGTGGAGGCGCAAAAATCAACAGATCCGGCAAAGTTAGGCTATCATTTGGAGAACCGGATCCTGTTTTATCTGTCGAGAATGATTTCTGCGCAAAAGCAGACAGAGTTTTTTCACAGTGACTTTGACAGCCTAAAACGCGTGCGAAGCATCTGGATATGCATGGACAGCGGGCCGGATGGAGATTCGGTAAGGGAGATCGGGCTGTGCGGGAAAACCGTGTATGGAAAGCCAGACAGCCAGTATGAATCAGATTTAATGAGGGCTGTCATTATCAATATCCGAAATGGAAAGGAAGTAAAAAATTCCGGGCACGCGTTGATCGCGATGTTGGAAACGCTGTTTGCGCAGACGGATGTGGAAGATAAAAAACGAATATTGACGCAGCGCTATGGGATGACGATGAATGTAGAGATGGAAAGGAGGATCAATCTTATGTGCAATCTGTCTGAAGCGATCAAAGCGGAAGGGATGAAAAAAGGGATCGAAAAAGGGATCGAAAAAGGAATTGAAAAAGGGAAAAAAGAGGAGCGGCTTGCCGCGGTTGAACGGATGATCCGCGCGGGGGCTTTAAAAGAACAGATCCTGTCCTATGGATATACACAGGAAGAATATGAAAAAGTGGAAAATTTGTTGCTCATAAGATCATAGCGGGTATTGAAACTATATAACGCATATAACCTTAGATTGCAAGAAGCGCGTTTGGATGGTATATTATATTTATGAAAATAAGCTACAGTGACAGAAAGGTTGGCGCGAGGCATGAACGAAAGAATATTGATTGTAGACGATGAGGCCGCGATCGCGGATCTGGTGGAAGTATATTTGGAAAATGACGGTTTTAGGGTATGTAAATTTTATAATGCGGCCGACGCGTTAAAATGCGTGGAGCAAACGGATCTTAGCCTTGCGATTTTGGATGTGATGCTGCCGGATATGGATGGATTTACATTGTGCCAGAAAATTCGTGAAAAGCATTTGTATCCGATCATTATGCTGACGGCAAAGGTAGAGGATATGGATAAGATCACGGGGCTGACTTTGGGGGCGGATGACTATATTACAAAGCCCTTTAATCCATTAGAGCTGATGGCGCGGGTAAAGACGCAGCTTCGCAGATATACCCGTTATAATACAGAAAATGCGCATGAGGCGCAAGAATACAATATCCGGGGGCTTTCCATATCAAAAAGCAGCCATAAATGCACGCTTAACGGCAGGGAGCTGACGTTAACGCCGATCGAGTTTAATATTTTGTGGTGCTTGTGTGAGCATCAGGGAAATGTGGTGTCTTCGGAAAAATTATTTGAAGCGGTTTGGGGCGAGCAGTATTTGGACAGCAATAACACGGTTATGACCCATATCGCAAGGCTTAGAGAGAAAATGCAGGAACCGGCGCGCAGGCCGAAATTTATCAAAACCGTATGGGGAGTGGGGTATACAATTGAATAGGGGAATATCCAAGCGGCTGTTTTACCAATATATCGCGACGCTGATGATTTTTATTGTGGTGTTGCTTCTGCTTGCTTTTTTTGGATGGGCTTTTTGCAACAGCCGTATCTGGTACGGGACGGAGTCGCTTTATCGGATACTGGTCTGGGTCAAGCATAATATGATGCTGGCGCTTTCCGTCATCAGTTTGATCGGCGCGGTTGTGATCGCCTGCTTTTTTCTCGGGCAGCCGATTCGCTATCTGGACGCGGTCGTGCTGGCGGCGGGGCAGCTGGCGCACCCAAGCGACAAGCCGATAGAGCTTCCGGCTTCGATCCGTGATGTGGAGGACAAGCTGAACCTGGTAAGGGAGCAGGCGCTGCGCAATGCGGCGCTTGCAAGGGAAGCGGAGCAGCGTAAAAATGATCTGATCGTTTATCTGGCGCATGATTTAAAGACTCCGCTTACAAGCGTGATCGGATATTTGACGCTTTTGCAGGACGAGCCACAGATTTCGGAAATGCTGCGCAGCCGTTATACGGGAATTGCGCTGGATAAAGCGCTGCGGCTGGAGGATTTGATCAATGAATTTTTTGACATTACAAGATTTAATCTGACAAATTTAACTCTGGAGCCGCAGCGGATTAATTTAAGCAGGATGTTAGCCCAGGTGGTCAGCGAGTTTTTGCCGGTTTTAGCGGAAAAGGATTTAAGCTGGGATACGCAAATTACGCCGGATGTGGAGATTTTGTGCGACCCGGATAAGCTATCTCGGGTATTTGACAATTTGATCCGAAATGCTGTAAATTACAGCTATGGGGGGACGCAGATCCATCTTGGGATGCAGCTTTTTGGGGAAAACGGCGTGGAAATCTGTGTGAAAAACCATGGAAAGACGATCCAGCCCGAAAAGCTGGTGCATATTTTTGAGCAGTTTTACCGCGTGGATTCTTCCCGCGCGTCCGTAACTGGCGGCGCGGGGCTTGGGCTTGCGATCGCCAGGGAAATCGTAGAGCTGCATGGGGGGACGATACAGGCGGAGAGTGAAAATGAAAGCATATTGTTCAAAGTGCGGCTGCCGGTGGACGCTTATGTGAAAATGAAGAACAATTATAATGAGGGTGGCGCGCAAACGATAACCCCCTCTTGAAATTGAAAAGTCCCTGTGGCATAATAAAATCAGAATATTCAGATAGGAAGGTGATAGTATGTCCGTAAAGGATACCAGGATTAAACCATACGAAGGAGAGAGAATAAAAATTCAGCCATACGAACGTCAGGCGCAGTATTATGAGACAGATCAGATGGGGATCATCCACCACTCTAATTTTATCCGCTGGATGGAGGAAGCAAGGATGAACCTGATGGATCAAATGGGATTTAGCTATAAAGCAATGGAAGAAATGGAAATCCTAAGCCCTGTCCTATCGGTTCAATGCGAGTATAAGAGCATGGTGCATTTTTATGATACGGTTATAATAGAAGCAAAGATTGCGGCCTATAACGGCATTAAAATGAAGGTGTGCTACCGGATTACGGACAAGGAGTCCGGAGAGCTGCGGGCGGCAGCCCAGAGCGAGCACTGCTTTTTGAACCGCAGCGGCAAGCCGATTTCTTTAAAACGGGTATATCCGGAGCTGGATACGAAATTTTTCACATTATACGACGAAGACGGCGAAGAGATCAAAGATGAACAGGAGTTGAAGCAGGAGCGCCCATGAGCGAAAAATTAGTTTTAATTGACGGACACAGCATATTAAACAGGGCATTTTTTGGCATCCCGGATCTGTCCAATTCACAGGGGGTGCACACGAATGCGGTCTACGGGTTTTTAAATATTTTATTCAAAATATTAGATGAAGAAAAGCCGGAATATTTAACGGTCGCCTTTGATGTAAACGCGCCAACCTTCCGCCACAAGATGTATGAGCAGTATAAGGGAACTAGAAAGCCGATGGCGCCGGAGCTTCGGGAGCAGGTTCCGTTAATGAAGGAAATGCTTCATGCGATGGGGGTTTTGACGGTGGAAAAGGCAGGCTATGAGGCGGACGACCTGCTTGGAACCATTGCAAAGCGGGCGGAAGCGCAGGGCATAGAGGTGTCCATCGTATCGGGGGATCGGGATTTATTGCAGCTTGCCACCGGGCATATCAAGATCCGGATTCCAAAGACGAAAAAGTCCGGCACGGAAGTGGAGGATTATTTTGCGAAACAGGTGGCGGAAAAGTACCATGTGTCGCCGACGGAATTTATAGACGTAAAAGCGCTGATGGGAGACAGCTCCGATAATGTGCCGGGAGTGCCGGGCATCGGGGAAAAGACGGCTACAAAGCTGATCAGCCAGTATGGAAGCATTGAAAACGCCTATGCCCATATTGACGAGATGCCAAAGACGAAAATGCGGGAATCTTTTCGTGATAATTATGAGCAGGCGCAGTTTTCCAAAAAGCTTGTGACAATCGATATACAGGCGCAGATCGAATTTGATTTGACAGCCGCAAAATTAGGCGGCTTTTATACGCCCGAGGCGTATGAGCTTTGCAGACGGCTGGAATTTAAAAATATGCTCTCCCGCTTCCAAAGCCAGGAAAAGACGCAAAAAAGCCCTGCGGCGGACGCGTTTAAGCAGATAAAAGGGTTAAAAGCGGCGGAGGAATTGTTTGAAAAGATAAACCAGGCAAAGGCGGCTTCGCTGCAATTGCTTGTGGATGGGGATACGGTTTACGGGGCGGCTGCGGCGGTATCGGAAAAAGAGGTTTATTTTCTAAAAACAGACGTAGAGCTTACGCGGGAATATTTTATCCAAAAAGTGTCCCAGGCGTATACCGGGAAGGCAAAAATTGCGATGTTTGGGCTAAAGCAGGCGCTGCGTTTTTTGGATATTCCGGCGCAGCGGCAGCTGTTTGATGTGGAGATCGCGGCTTATTTGCTGAATCCTTTGAAAAATGCATATGGCTATTCGGATGTGGCAAAGGATTATTATATAGAAGAAACGCTTCCTTCTAGGGAAGAATTGTTAGGAAAGCTGTCCTTTGCGGATGCCCTTGCCCAAAAGCCGGAGGAGTTTTTTCAGATGGCGTGCAGCCAGGCGTATACGGCGTATCTTGCGATGGATGTTCTTACGAAAAAGCTGCAAGAAGCGGGCATGGAGGAGTTGTTTGAAACGATCGAGATGCCGCTTGTTTACACCCTTTCCGATATGGAAAAGGAAGGGATACTCGTGCAGGCAGAGCAGCTTTCGGCATACGGGGAAAAGCTTTCGGAGCGTATTATGCAGCTGGAGGGCCAGATTTACGAAGGGGCGGGGGAGAAATTTAATATCAATTCTCCAAAGCAGCTTGGGGTCATTTTATTTGACAAGCTGAAAATGCCCTATGGCAAAAAAACAAAGACCGGGTATTCGACGGCGGCGGATGTATTAGACAAGCTTGCGCCGGAATATCCCCTTGTGGCAAAAATACTGGAATACCGCCAGGTCGCGAAATTAAAATCCACCTATGCGGACGGGCTTGCGGCGGTGATCGCAAAGGACGGGCGGATACACACCACGTTCCACCAGACGATCACAGCCACAGGGCGGCTTAGCAGTACGGAGCCGAATTTGCAAAACATCCCGATCCGAATGGAGCTTGGGCGGCTGATCCGGAAGGTGTTTGTGCCAAAGGAAGGGTGCGTGTTTATTGACGCGGATTATTCCCAGATTGAGCTTCGGGTGTTGGCGCATATGTCCGGGGATGAAAATCTGATACAGGCGTATAAAGGGGCGCAGGACATTCACCGTACGACCGCGTCCCAGGTGTTTCATGTGCCGTTTGAGGAGGTTACGGCGTTGCAGCGGCGCAATGCGAAAGCGGTCAATTTCGGGATCGTCTATGGCATCAGCTCCTTTGGGCTTAGCCAGGATTTAAGCATTACAAAAAAAGAAGCCCAGGAATATATTGAACAATATTTTCTGACCTATCCGGGGATTAAGGCGTTTTTAGATAAAATGGTCCAAAGCGCGAAGGAAACGGGCGTCGCGGCGTCTTTGTATGGGCGGGTGCGTCCGGTGCCAGAGCTTAAATCCAGCAATTTTAAGCAGCGCTCCTTTGGGGAACGGGTAGCGATGAATATGCCGATACAGGGGACGGCGGCGGATATTATTAAAATCGCCATGAACCGGGTGCATGACAGGCTGCTTTCGGAGGGAATGAAATCGAAGCTGATCTTACAGGTGCATGACGAGCTGTTAGTGGAAGCCCCGAAAGAAGAAGCGGAGCGCGCGTCAAGAATCGTGCGGGAAGAAATGGAGCGGGCCGTGGAGCTGTCCGTAGCGTTAGAGGTGGATCTGCATACCGGGTCGGACTGGTATGAGGCAAAATAATAGATGAAATCAGTGGAACCAGGGGTTACAGTTCAGCTCAGGACTTTGCATTTACTGCAAAGTCCGTATGAAAAAGCAGAAGTTGTGGGAATCCGGCTCTTTGCCAAGGCAAATTTCCAATGAGCCGGATTCCGTTACAGTTCAGCCAAAGGCTGAACTGTAACAGTCAGGATAAGGCGCAGCGCCGGGAGATAAGGGTATGAAGTTTATAGGGATCACAGGCGGGATCGGTGCGGGGAAGTCCACGATACTTGCCTATCTGCGGGAAAATTACAGGGTAAAGACGCTGATTGCTGACGAGGTGGCCCATGAGATCATGGAGCCGGGCTTTGACTGTTACGTCAATTTGCAAAAGGAATTTGCGACGGAAAAAATCTGGCTCCGCAGCGGCAGGATTAACCGGCAGCGCCTTGCGGATTTGATTTTTTCAAATGAGAAAAAAAGGGAGCGGTTAAATGAGATCGTGCACCCGGCGGTTAAGGAATATATTTTAAAGCAGGTCGAAAAAGAGCGACGCATTGGGGCGGTGGATTATGTTGTGCTGGAGGCCGCGCTTTTGATTGAGGACGGGTATGGCGACATCTGCGATGAATTGTGGTATGTCTATGTGACGGAGGAAAACCGCAGGCAGCGTTTGATCGAGGAGCGCGGGCTTTCGCCGGAAAAAATAGACAGCATATTCGCCGCCCAGCTCCCGGAAGGGGAATACCGCAGGCATTGCCAGAAGATCATTGATAATAACGGGCCTGTCTCACAGGTTTATCTGCAATTGGCGCAGCTTTTAAATGATAAAGGAGAAAAGCAGATGGAAAAAGAAGTCAGCCAGGAGGAAAACGCACAAAAGCAGGAGCCTAAATTTGTATTCGGCCTGGATATCGGGACGCGCAACGTCGTGGGGACGGTTGGGTACAAGGAAGGCAAGGAATTTATCGTCATCGCCCAGTATTCCATGGAGCATGAGACGAGGGCGATGCTGGACGGGCAGATTCATGATATTGGGCGTGTGGGACGGACGATTTCGATCGTAAAAGAAAAGCTGGAAGACCAGATCGGCACGGAATTAAACGACGTCTGCATCGCGGCTGCCGGGCGTGTGTTAAAGACGGTAACGACGGATGTGGAATACGAATTTGCGGAAGAAACGGTTGTGACAAGGGAGCATGTGCATACCTTAGACCTGCTTGGCATAGACAAAGCGGCGCAGGTGTTAAAGGAAGCCAACGATACGAAATACAAATTTTACTGCGTCGGCTATTCGGTTATGAAGTATTATATCAACGACGAGCTTTTTTCCAACCTGGAAAGCCATAAAGCGGATAAAATTTCAGAACGGATCATCGTAACGTTTTTGCCGGAAGATGTAGTGGACGGGCTGTATATGGCGGTTGGGTTCGCGGGGCTTAACGTAGCGAACCTGACGTTGGAGCCGATTGCCGCCATGGATGTGGCGGTGCCGGAAAATTTTCGTATGTTAAACATCGCCCTGGTGGATGTGGGGGCGGGTACCTCCGATATCTGCATCACAAAGGACGGGAGCATTACGGCCTATGGCATGATTCCGGTAGCCGGGGATGAGCTGACAGAGTCCATCGTGCAGCATTATCTGGTGGATTTTCGTATGGCGGAGCATATCAAGCTGGCCGCGGGCATGTCCGACGAGGTGGAGTTTGAGGACATTATGAGCCTGACCCATACGATCAAATCCGAGGAGGTATGGAAGCTGACGGAACCTCTCGTTGACCAAATGACGACGGATGTGGCGGAAAAGATTAAGGAATTAAACGGCGGGCAGAGCGTCAGCGCCACCTTTATCGTAGGGGGCGGCGGAAAGATCCACGGGTTTGACGAGATGCTGGCGCAAAAGCTGGATCTGCCGCAGGAGCGCGTCGCGCTGCGAGGGGCGGAGGTTTTAAAAGAAGTTACGTTTTTACAGGATGAGATCGAAAAAGACCCGCTGCTTGTAACGCCAGTCGGCATTTGCCTGAATTATTACGAGCAGAAAAACAACTTTATTATGGTGCATTTTAACGGGGAGCGGCTAAAGCTGTATGACAACAACAAGCTGACGATCGTGGACGCCGCGATCCAGGCCGGGTTTCCAAACGACCAGCTGTTTCCAAAGCGGGGGCGGGAAATTAATTTTATGGTCAATGGCAGGCCGCGCATTATCCGGGGCGAGCCTGGGGAGGCGGCAGTCGTTACGATGAACGACCGCCCGGCTTCGATCAACGATCCGATCGAGCCAAACTGCTTTATTACGATCGAGCCTTCCACGGCAGGGGCTGAGGCCCACTGTACGGTAGGGGAGCTGGATGAATACCACAATTCCACGATCACGTTTGAAGTAAACGGTAAGCTGATCACATGCCCGCGTTACGTGGAGGTCAACGGGATTTTAGAGCCTCCGTCCTATGGCATTCAAGAGGGCGATTCGGTGGTGACCAGAGGGTTTTATACGGTAGAGCAGCTTGCTCAGTTTATGGATGTGGAGCTTGACCCGGACGCGGACATTTTTGTCAATAACCGGGTGGAGGACTTACAGGCGCTTGTCTATGAAAATTTCAGCGTGGACTGGACAGTCATCACGTACCGCTCCACCAAGCAGGACGTGTATCTGGACAGCAAGCTGGAACCAAGGATACCGAATTTGGAAGATGACGACGCGGTAAGCGTAAAGGTCGTAGGCGGTCTGGCAGACGCGCAAGCCGTGGGAGGAAGCGAAGCGCGAATCGGGCAGGAGCTTAATGCAAGCGCAAATAAAGCGAATGCAAGTATAGATCAGGTAAATATAAACCAAAACGGCTTAAACGCAGAAAATTTAACTGGAGGAAGTATAAAGCCAGAAGGCATAAATCAAAAAGAGTTAGAACCAGAAAATTTAACCGGAGGAAGTATAACTCCAGAAAGATTAAACCAAAAAGGTTTCAATGCGGAAAATTTAAATTCAGAAGGTTTCAATGAAGAAAGCTATAACCAAAAAAGTTTAAATCAGGAAAATATAAATAAAGAAAGTTTAAATATAAAAAGTTTAAACCCAGAAAATTTAAATCAAAACACGACACAGGCAACCGCGGAAAACACGCAAAACGCCGTTTGGACAGCAAAAGAAAGCTTATCAAAAGAAAGCTTATCAAAAGAAAGCTTACAGGAAAAAGTCCGCGTAGCGCAAAGAGACGCTGAAAACGCGTCAGATCAGGCAAAAGGCGGACAGGATGCGGATTCGGCGAAAGAAGCCGCTTCAGGCGAGCTGGAATTTCCGCTTCGCTTTAGCTTAAACGGCAGCAGGGGGCCGATCGTGCCGTCGTCGCAGCCTGGGGTGGAAGAAACCGCATCGTCCGCGCAGGAAAACGGAAGCGTTGACAGAAGCATGATTCATAAAAGCGTGGATGCGTCCGTAAAGAAAGCCGGGGAAAGCGCCCATGCGTCCAAGGACGCGCCGTTTGAGGTCACTGTAAATGGAAAGACGGTTGTGCTGGAAAAAAGAAAGACAAATATTTTTATCGATGTGTTTGAGCATATCCAGTTCGATACGACGAAGGCGCTAGGGCGTATACTTGTGACCCAGGTAAACGGGGTGGACGCGCAGTATACGCAGCCGCTTTCTCCTGGCGATCGGATTGATATATATTGGAAGGATAAGTAAAATGGAATTATGCAGTATTGCAAGCGGCAGCAGTGGGAATTGCATCTGTGTCGGCGCGCCGAGGAGCCATTTGCTTGTGGACGCGGGCATCAGCGGGAAGCGGATTGAGATGGGGTTAAATTCCATTGGGCTGAAAACCTGCGAGATGCGGGCGGTATTGCTTACGCATGAACATATTGACCATATTGCGGGCCTGGGGGTCATCGCCCGCCGTTATGGCCTGCCGATTTATGGGACAAAGGGAACGCTGGACGCGGCGCTTGCGTCGACTTCCATCGGAAAGATCGATCAAGCGCTGCTGCATGAAATTGTGCCGGGGCGGGAGTTTGCGATAGGAGAGCTTATGGTGCATCCGATCTCTATTTCCCATGACGCGGCAGACCCAGTGGCGTATATGATCTCCCATGAGGATAAAAAGGCGGCGGTGATCACAGACCTAGGCACATATGACGAGGGATTGGTGGAAAAGCTGCAAGATTTAGATATCCTGCTTTTGGAAGCGAATCATGATGTGCGTATGCTACAGACCGGAAAGTACCCGTATCCGCTAAAGCAGCGTATTTTGGGAGAACGGGGGCATTTATCAAACGAGCTGTCCGGTCAGCTTTTGGGGCGGCTTTTGCATGACAAGCTGCGGGCGGTATTGCTTGGGCATTTAAGCAAGGAAAACAATTATGCGGAGCTTGCGTATGAGACGGTGCGCCTGGAGGTTGCAATGGGAGATAACCCTTATAAGGCGGATGATTTTCCAATATCCGTAGCAAAGCGCGCCGAGCCGTCCAAGGTATTGTGCGCATAGTTTTTTAGATTTTTGTGAATCGTTTTTTATGTTTTCTTAAATATAAAAAAGAATGGAAAAGAGGTCAAAATGGATAAGACAGCGGATAAGATCATTATTACGGTGCTTGGGAAAGATACGGTGGGCATTATCGCGAAGGTCTGCACGTATCTGTCCGAAAACAGCATTAATGTCCTGGACATTTCCCAGACGATCGTCCAGGGGTACTTTAATATGATGATGATCGTGGATATGAACGGCTCCAAAGTCCCGTTTTCGGTTTGTTCAAAGGATTTAGATACGATCGGGCAGGAGATTGGCGTTGCCATAAGATGTCAGAAGGAAGAGATCTTTGAAAAAATGCACCGGGTATAAAATTGGTAGAGAAAAATATTGGTGAAATACGATGATAAATATTGGTGAAGTAATCGAAACAAATAAAATGATAGACCAGGAAAATCTGGATGTGCGCACGATCACAATGGGCATCAGCCTGTTGGACTGCATAGATTCCGACCTGGAAAAGCTGAAACAAAAAATATATGATAAAATAACGACTTATGCAAAAGACCTTGTGTCCGTCGGGCAGAAAATTGAAAACAGCTATTGCATACCGATCGTCAATAAACGGATTTCCGTCACGCCGATCGCGCTTGTGGGCGGCGCGGCGTGCAAACGTCCGCAGGATTTTGTGGAGATCGCAAAAACACTGGATGAAGCGGCGAAAAAAACGGGAGTGAATTTTATCGGCGGTTTTTCCGCGCTAGTATCCAAAGGAATGACCCCCGCGGACGAAATGCTGATCCGGGCGATCCCGAAGGCGCTGGCGCAGACGGATTTTGTATGCAGCTCTGTAAATCTTGGCTCCTCAAAGACCGGGATCGATATGGACGCGGTGCGGCTGATGGGCGGCATCGTAAAGCAGACCGCGCAGCAGACCGCGGATCGGGATTCGATCGGCTGCGCAAAGCTGGTCGTATTTTGCAACGCGCCGGATGACAATCCATTTATGGCGGGCGCGTTCCATGGCGTGACGGAGGCGGACGCGGTCATCCATGTGGGCGTAAGCGGGCCTGGCGTTGTAAAGACCGCGTTAGAGCAGGTGCGGGGCGAAAGCTTTGAGACGCTTTGCGAGACGATCAAAAAGACTGCCTTTAAGGTGACCCGCGTAGGTCAGCTGGTGGCAAAGGAGGCTTCCAGGCGGCTTGGGATACCGTTTGGCATTATCGATCTGTCCCTTGCGCCTACGCCTGCCATCGGCGACAGCGTGGCGGATATTTTACATGAGATCGGCGTGGAGTATGCGGGCGCGCCTGGGACGACGGCGGCTCTTGCGCTGTTAAACGACCAGGTGAAAAAAGGCGGCATAATGGCATCTTCCTATGTCGGAGGGCTTAGCGGCGCGTTTATCCCGGTCAGCGAGGACCAGGGGATGATCGATTCCGTTTTAGCAGGCGCGCTGACGCTGGAAAAATTAGAAGCCATGACCTGCGTGTGCTCGGTGGGGCTTGACATGATCGCGATCCCTGGCGACACGCCGGATACATCCATAGCGGGGATCATCGCGGATGAAATGGCGATCGGCATGGTCAACCAGAAAACCACGGCCGTGCGCCTGATCCCAGTGATCGGAAAGGGCGTTGGGGAATCCGTAGAATTTGGCGGGCTGTTAGGCCGCGCGCCTGTTATGGCGGTAAACCCATATGGATGCAGCAGCTTTGTCAACCGCGCGGGCAGGATTCCCGCGCCGATCCATAGTTTTAAAAACTAGAGCGTGTTTGAAAAATGCTTTCTGACAGATGTATTCCACAATTTGTGGGAGATTTGTGCCAAATGAAGGGCGCATAGCGGGCTATGCAACCTGAATTTGGTGCAAATATCACGCAAAGTGGGGGATGCAGATGGCGGGAATGATTTTTCAAACACGCTCTAGGGCTGGAAATCAAATGGCTGGAGGATCATGGTAAAATCAAAACAATCAAAACTAATCATTTTTTGCGAACATGCGGTAGAGACGCTGACTTATTTTTCCAGGCAGCTTGCCCAGGCGTTTTTGGAATGGGGCTATGAGATATTCTGGATGGATTTTGACATGCTCTCTCTTGGGGCCTGGAAGCTTGCCCAGGCGGTGAAGGGAAGGGAGGCTGTGCTTGTCACCTTTAACTTTATCGGGCTAAGCTGGGAGGAGGAGCTTTGGGAGTTTGACGAGCAGGGCATGCCCTCCACCTGCATTTGGGAGCGGCTTGGCGTGCAATGCTTAAACATTTTAGTGGATCACCCGATCTATTATTATAAGGCGCTGTTAAAAACGGTTCCTGGGATGCAGACGTTTGCGGTCGATAAAGACCATGTGGCGTATATGCATCGGTTTTATCCGCAAATACCTTGTGAATTTTTGCCGTTGGCGGGAAATAAGGAGCTTACGCAGGATACGGATATGGAGCCTTATGCGGAGTGGGAAAAGCGCCCCTATCCGCTTGTGTTTACGGCAAATTACGTGCCGCTTTTCAATATTGAAAACCAACTAGACCAGTTAGAGCCGGAGTACCGGGACTTTTATTATGAGATTATAAATGGGTTTATCCGTAACCCGGACCAGGATCTGCTGTCTTTGATCGAGCCTTATATGCGCCGGGAAATCCCGGAGCTTACCGACCAGGGATTATTAGAAGCGATGAACACGATGCAGGCTGTGGATTTATGGATACGGACTTATTTTCGGGAACGGACAGTCCGAATACTCGCCCAAAGCGGGATTCTGATACGCATTTACGGGCAGGACTGGGAGCGGGTGTCCTGGAAGATTCCGAAAAATGTGTCGGTCAGCAAAAAGGCGGTTGACTCTGCCTGCTGCGTAAATGCGATGGCAAACGCCAAGCTTGGATTGAATGTCATGCCCTGGTTTAAGGATGGGGCGCATGACAGAGTGTTTACCGCGATGCTGCAAGGCGCGGCGCCGCTTACGGATGACAGCCGTTATCTTAGAGAAAATTTCAAAGACCGGGATACGCTGATCTTTTACAGCCTAAAGGAACTGGAAAAGCTGCCGGACATTGTGACGGGGCTTTTAAAGGAGCCGGAGACGGTTTATGAGATCGCGTCCCGGGCAAAGGAAATGGCGCGGCAGTTTCACACATGGAAGCATCGGGCGGAGCTGTTGCAGTTTAATATATAAAAAAATCATAAATTACAAATTTTTTCTGGCTATATGGGAAGGAAATGTGTTATAATAAAAAAGATTAAATAAGTGCATTTATTGTGCTTTCAAATAGAGCGGAAAGGAGAATACGTATTATGAATCGAATTGATGATTTGCACGGGCTGTTGTCTGAAAATGTATCCAAGGTTGGAGAGCTTCTGAAAAGAGAAAAAGAAGACGAAAAGAAAAAGAGCAAAACCGTAAAGGTTTTTGCGGCGCTTGGCATTTGCGCAGTCGCGGCGGCGGCGATTTACGGCATTTACCGTTTCTTTGCGCCAGATTATCTGGAAGACTTTGAAGACGACTTCGACGATGATTTTGACGATGATTTTTTCGAAGACGAAGATGAAAAGTCAGACGATGCAGATGATTCCAAAGCAGCGGAAGACGCGGACAGCAAAGACGATATTACAGACGATATGACGGAGGATGACTAAGCGTTTGCTTTTTCGTTTTCCTGTGTATAAAAACAGGCTGGGGATTTTCCCCGGCCTGTTTTTTTATGCACACGGGCGCCCAAGTGAAATTTGTCAGCGGAAGCTGACGGGCACCCGGCGCGGCGAGTAGTGGAAGATGGAGCTTCCACTACTCGATCGCACTGCATTATTTTGTAAATCATGCGTTAACGGTTTGTAAAGGTCTTATCGATCCAAAGGTCGGATTCCACGCTGATCCGCTGGCCTCCCGCGATCGTTACAACGGAACTGACTCTGACATATTCAATGTGGATCATTTCGCCGCTTCGCAACAGGATATTGCCGCCTGTTTGGGAGGTTCCGGTTGCGGTGCAGTTTAAGATCGTCCCGCCGTCTGGCAGTTGGATGCAGTTTTTCACAAGGTCAAGCGCGTTCGATACCGACACATTTGGAGTAAGGCTGCGCAGGTTGTAAGCCGGAGCGGACTGCTTGTCTGTAACGGTAAGGTTCAGCGTACGAGATGTTCCGTCTGTTGCAGTCATTGTGATCAGGTAAGTGCCGGTTTCCGCTTTCGTGCATGTGCCATAGGCGTTGCCTATGCCATAGGTAAATTGCAGCGGTTTGATCTTCAAGGTTTTTGCATTCGACGCTATGCCGCTTCCAGACGTAGTCGTAGAATTAGCCACAAGATTGCTGCTGCCTGAAGTAATCTGCTGGAGGTTTTCGTTATAGTATTTCACGCCTTTTTGTATTGTAATTTCTTTACACTTTAAATATTCTTTGAAAATGCCCCCAATGTATTCAGCGAGTCGCACCTCTACATCATGGCTGCTTTCAACAGTATTTTCATCAATCGACAGATCGACTGTCGAAGGAGTCGCTTCCACCTGGTAGGTCGGTGTGCCTGTCGTTGGCTTTGTCACATAAACGGAAAAGCTCTGGGACAGGTTCCGGTTATTTGCCGCTATCGTTAAGGTAAAATTATATACCGTTGGAGTTGCATCGCGCGCGGTAATTTCCACACAGTTTGCGTTGCTGTCGTATGTGGCTGTTGCACCGTTAGATATAGATGTAAACGCAGGCGTGATCGTGCCGGTTTCGTTTACGAGCGTATATTTGCTGCCATACTGGTCATATGCCGTTACCGGCACCTTAACCGAATAATCCGCATCAGCTGAACTTGACATTGTAATATAAGTGCGCTCCATTTGGATATTCGACGGAAATTTTGCGTCCCGCACGGTAATGGAATACGGGTAAGCGATGGAATCGCTGCCCTGCTTTGCCGTCGCCACCACCATGACATTGCCGGATTTGATCGGCGTGATGCGCCCGTCGCTTGAAATGATCAGCTTGTCCGGGTCGGAGGACTGGTAGGTTACGCTGTCATAGGTGATCACATTGTCATCTTCATCCAGGCCCTGGAAATGGGCGTACATCGTATCTCCAATTGTGATCGTACGCACATCCGCGTCTTTATAAAGCGGCTCTTGCGGACTTGTGGTTAACGTAAAGTGGGTGGTCGCCGCCTGCTGCGCTTTTGGCTCCACGCAGGTGATCTGCTTGGTGTCGGAAAGCTTGATCGAACCGTCCTTGGATGCGTAGGTCATCGTAATCGTGCCCTGGCTTCCTAAGACGTTCATGTAAACGCGTTTGGAAGGCTCGTCTAAGTATCCGTTTTTAATGTCTCCAGTACAATAAAAAACGCCGTCCGCGTTGTCGGTTACGTCGATCCCGTTTGCGTCCAACAATTGATATTTAATCGTTGTAAACCTTTCCCTCGGTATGGATGTGGTTAAGATCGCAAGCTCTGCCGGCGCGCCCATGCTGGCTTTAAATTCCTTTCCGCTGCCGTTGCAGTATACGGTATAGGACATGCCGTTTACAAAATTTTGCGTTGTGGTCAGGTATGCGGTTTTTCCATCTTCGGAATATTTTAACCGCTTAATCGGCAGAATGGATTCGCCAGACCGTATGCTATAGTCTGTTTCTTTAAAACGGGCGGACACGTCGGAGCCAAAGGTTACGCGCACGCCGTTTGCCGCGCTTTGGCTGACGGAGGCCAAATAGCATCCAACGCTTGCTTCCACGGACTGCGGGCAAAGCTTTGTGGAGGAATTTTTCTTAAGGGCGTATGCAGTTACTGTATAATTGCCCTCCGCGCTTGGAGTCCATTTTCCGTCGGATGTGATCTCTTTGGAGTAATCCTTTCCATCCGCGCCGGTCACCTGCCAGCATAGCTTGCTGGTCGTATTGGATGGATACATGGAAGCCTGGAACTGGTAGGCGGTTCCTGGAGCCAATTGCTTCAAGTTTTCGATCTTGGATGTATTTAACTGGATGGATTCCGCTTTGCGGTGCAGCGTAGGCTCAAAGGAAAGCTCTGAGATCAACGCTTTTTTTGCGGTATATACCTTCACGCGTATTTGAAGCGTAGGCGCCGCGGAATACGAAGCTTCCTCCATGCTGTCGACGGTCAAAACGTTTGTCACGCTTTTGGACTTTGCGACGATGCGGTTTGTATCAAAAGAAGCGTATCTTTTTCCTGTTTTGGAGACGCTCCATTTTGTAATATACCCTTTTTTCAAATTTTTGACCTTAAGCTTATAAACGCCTTTGTTTGTGCCGTTTTCATACAGCATGGTATAAGTTTTTGAAAATGCAGGAGACGTTGCGCCCTGCGCAGGAAAGGGCATTCCAGTGAGCAAAAAGATTGCCGCGAAAAGGAATGCCAGACCTTTTTTCATCTGTTTGTACCTTTTTTTGTACATAGATACCTCCTTTTTGTGATTTATATAGTTAAAGAACTACCATATTTTACCACAATTGGGCTCTATTTACAACCTGTCTTGCTGAATAATTTTACCATTTTCCACACGGAAGATAAGGTCGCATTCTTCGATCGTCGTAAGCCTGTGGGCGATGATGACAAGCGTCTTTTTCCCGTGCAGATGGTTGATGGATTCCATAATGGCGGCTTCTGTTTCGTTGTCCAAAGCGGAGGTCGCTTCGTCAAAGATCACAAGCTTTGGGTCGGAATAAAGCGCGCGGGCAATGCCGATGCGCTGTCTCTGCCCGCCGGAAAGCCGAACGCCGCGTTCTCCGATCTGGGTATGCAGACCGTCCGGAAGGCTTTCCACAAATTCTTTCAGCTGGGCTTCCTCTAACGCTTTCCATACCTGCGCGTCGTCGATCCGGTCTTTTTTTTGCCCAAACGCGACGTTGGCGCGGATGGAGTCGTCCAGCATATAGATCGCCTGCGGGATATAGCTGATATGGGAAAGCCACCCTTTGTAATCGTCGAAGATATTTTTGCCGTCCGCGCTTACCATGCCGGACTGAGGCTTTAACAGTCCAAGCAAAATATCCACCGCCGTTGTTTTTCCGCTGCCGGACGTGCCGATGATGCCGACGGATTTCCCGGCCGGGATCGTCATATTCGCGCCTTCCAGCACATTTTTATTCGCGTTTGGATAATGAAAGCAGATATCCGAAAGCGCAAACTGGTTTTCGTAAGTTAAGGAACCGTCAGGAATATGAGTGTCTGAATCTGGATCATCCTGATTTTTCCATTTATCCTGTTTTTTTGGACTTTGCTGGCTTTGCGCCTGCGTTTCCCAGTCTTTTGCGGCGTTTAAGTTTTTGATCAGGTTGTCTAACATTGGCTCCTGGAAAGCGGCGGCGTTGATCGCTCCGCTGATCCTGGTCGTGCTTGGCAAAAGGCGGATCGCCGCGACCCCAAGCGCGCCAAGCTGGGGAACTAAGCTTTCAATGCTCTGTCCAAGGGAGACCATGATCATAATGACGGCTAAAATCGAGGACATGCTGACGGCTTCGATCAAAAGGCGCGGCAGCATCGTAACGACGCTGTTTAATTTTTCCGCGTCAATGGCTTTTTTCCCGTGGATCGCATACTCGTCTATAAAATATTCCTCTTTGTGATGGATCTTAATGTCCTTAATGCCGTTTAACGACTGTAAGATCCATTTATTTGAAAGAGAAGTGTTTTTCATAAATTTTTCGCTCGCCCTGCCAAGCTTTGGCTTTACAGCTTTAAACATTAAAAGCATGATCGCGCCTAAAATAACCCCGATCATAGCGGCGAACGCCGGGTCGATGAGAAACACGATCAGGATCAAAGCCGCGCTTACCGTGGCTTCCGTAAAGAAAGTCAATACAGTCGTAAGCAGGTTGAACGCGTTTGTCACGTCCGTATTGATCACGCGGGTGATCTCCCCTGTCGTCGCGTTTAGGAAAAATTCATAAGGGCGGTACATATATACGCGCAAAAGCCGCTTTTGCACGGCAAACCGGTTGTTGCAGACAAACCGGTATTGCAGGTAATATTCCACAAACAAAAAGGCGTTTTTAAAAATATAAATAAAGATCAGTATGCCAAGCAAAAGCATCATCACGCCGTAATACGTGTCAATATGAAAAAGCCGCGCCGCCAAGCTGGCATAGGAGGACTTCATAAAGTCCTTGTCCATGACGGCGGTGATAAGCGGCACGATCAAGGATACGCCAAGCATTTCCAAAATGCCGCCAATGACCATTAAAAAGCCAAGCAGCAATATCTGAAACTGCTGGCTGCGCGTTAACACGCCGCGGAATTTTTTTACGATTCGAAACATATTTTCACTCCTTGCCCTGGATAGAATAAGTAGGCGCCAAACGCTGGATAAAGCTTCGGATATCCTCCGGCTCTTCTACGACATAGTCCCGCAACGCTTCCAGCTGCTCTAAAAAGCGCTCTTCGTCAAATTGTATCGGCTTTCCTATGTAGATCAGCTTGTTCGCGGTCTGCTGCATGCCTTCTTCTTTCATAAGCATTTCTTCATATAATTTTTCGCCAGGGCGAAGCCCGCTGAACGTGATCTGAATATCCTCTCCCGGTTTGTGCCCGGACAATAAGATCAGGTTTTTGGCAAGGTCTAAAATCCGCACCGGCTCGCCCATATCCAGTACAAAGATCTCCCCGCCTTTTGCATAGGCGCCTGCCTGTAGCACGAGAGAAACCGCTTCCGGGATCGTCATAAAATAGCGGATGATATCCGGGTGGGTGACGGTGACCGGCCCGCCCTGCGCGATCTGCTTTTGGAAAAGCGGGATTACGCTCCCGTTGCTCCCAAGCACGTTTCCAAAACGCACAGCCACATATTCGGTCTTGGAGTGGTTGTTGTAAGTTTGTATGATCATTTCGCAGACGCGCTTTGTGGCGCCCATGATGTTTGTAGGGTTGACGGCTTTGTCTGTGGAGATCATCACAAATTTGCTGACATGGTGCCTGTCCGCCGCCTGCACCACCTTCCAGGTTCCCAATACATTGTTTTTTACGGCTTCATTCGGGCTGTCCTCCATTAACGGCACATGCTTGTGGGCGGCGGCGTGATAAACGATCTGCGGATGGTAGGTCGTAAAGATCTGGTCCATGCGCTTTGTGTTTCGCACGCTTGCGATAAGCGTCACAAGGTTTAGCCCAGGAAACGAATGGAGAAGCTCCTGCTGGATATCGTATGCGGAATTTTCATAGATATCCACAATGATCAACTGTTTTGGATGGTGGGAGGCGATCTGGCGGCAAAGCTCGCTTCCGATAGAGCCGCCTCCGCCTGTGACCAATACGACCTTGCCGCTGACATAATCCATGATCGAAGCCAAATCCACCGAAACCGGGTCGCGCCCAAGAAGGTCGTTTACATCCACGTCCTTTAGCTTTGTGACGCTGACGTCACCGTTTACAAGCTGGTATATGCCAGGCAGTCGCTTTAATTCGCATCCGGTTTCCTTGCAGATTTCCAAAAGGTCTTTCATCTGTTTTGCCGGGGCGGACGGTATCGCGATGATGATGACATGCACATGCAAGATCTCCACCATCTCAGGTATCATATGCCTGTCGCCGAGCACTTTAATGCCATGGATAAAGTTTCCCTTTTTTAAAATATCGTCGTCGATTACGCCGACAATGTTCATATTTACATATTTACTCGAAACGATCTCTTTGATCAGGGCGTTTCCAGCCGCGCCCGCGCCGATGATCAGCACGTTTTTGCGGTCATCCTTTTGCCCGGACAGCTTGATCTTTACAATGCGAACCGCGCGATAGGAATAACGCCCGAGGGTGGTAAAGATCAATAAAAAAATCCCATATAAAAAGTAAAAGCTGCGCGGCACCGGATAGGAAGCCTGCCCGCTGTGCTGCCAGTTCATAAACGCCGCAAGAAGGATCGCGTCTATAAAGCAGGCGCAGCAAATGTACATTAATTCAATCGAGCCGGCGTAAGACCAAAGGCTCGAATAAAGCCGGAACCAGTAAAAGCAAATAAACGTAATGATCGAAGCGATCCAAAGGATATCTAACGCGGTGTTTAAATAATTGTCCGGGATATTCCGTACGTGGAAGTCAAACCGGACAAGCAGCGCAAGCATGCAAGAACCGATGACCACGCATATATCATAGCATATAAGAAAAAATTTCCGTATCCACAATCTCATGTTTTTCATTTGTTGGCGCCCTCCTGCTTCTAATGTATCACTGGCTATTTTAGCATATAATAAGCGGGTTGAAAATACGAAAGTGTTAATTTCCAGAAATTATGGTAACAGTTCAGCCTTTGGCTTCACTGTAACGGAATCTGGCTCATTCAAAATTTGCCGTTGGCAAAGAGCCGGATTCCCATAACCGTTGCTTTATCATACGGACTTTGCAGTAAATGCAAAGTCCTGGGCTGAGCTGTTAAAAATTATGACGGGAAGCTGAATAAAACACAAAAAAAGGGAGATACTTTTATTTAACAATGAATCACTAAATAAAACCAGAATTGGCAGAAAAATGGGTTATCGCAAATTGGCGTAGCAGGAAAGGAGCGGAAATGGGTAAGACGATTTACAGGATCTTTTTAGCCTTATTGTTAGCGCTTGCGGCGGCAGGCGGCGCGTATTATTATTACGCGTATTTAAAGGACGATGGGATGATCGAAAAAGGCACGTTTGTAAATGAAATGGATTACGAGGAAGAAGAACAGTGGGCGGCGTAAAGGATAAAAAAGCCATGGCGCAAACGTCAGATACACTGTATTTAAAAATCGACCGGAATATCCAGGTTCCAAGCGCCCAGGTGTATTTGCGGGATATCGCCAAAATGGAATGCGCAAACGAAGCGGTCTTAAGGCAGCTGAAACAAAAAAAAATCTATACGTTCCAGGAAAAAGACGCCGACCGGAAAAAAAAGCGGCCCATCGTTGTGTTTTCCGTTTTAAAGGTCATCCAAAAGATACACGAGGATTACCCGCAGTTGGAAGTCCAAAACATGGGAGAAACGGATTTTGTGCTGGAGCTTTCCGCGGATTTAAAAAATGGCTGGCTGGATATGTTAAAGACCGTCGTCTTATGCGTCGTGATATTTTTTGGGGCGGCGTTTACGATTATGTCATTTAACAACGACGTGGGGGTAGGGGATGTGTTCACCAAATTATATACCCAGGTCATGGGCGCAAAGCCAAAGGGCGTGACCGAGATCGAAATCTGTTACGCCATCGGAATGCCGATCGGGATCTTTGTATTTTACAACCATATCGGGAAAAAGAAGATCACGCCGGACCCAACGCCGATCCAGGTGGAAATGCGAAAGTACGAGCAGGATGTGGACGACGCGTTTATCGAAAACGCCAGCCGGGAAGGGAATGATATCGATGTGGATTAACCATGCCTTGTTAGGGCTGCTTGGGCTGATATTTGGCTTGTCCGTCGCCTCTGGAAGCTTTGCCTTTGCGGTAAAGCTTGGGATCATACCGCAAATGGCGGGCAAATCCAAAACGGCGGGGCATGTTTTAACTTATGAAAACGCCACGATACTAGGCGGGATATGCGGCAATATCCTATCCGTGTTTGAGGACATCCGCTTTCCGGCGGGGCATCTGTTTTTAGGCGCATATGGGATTTGCTCCGGGATTTTTGTAGGCTGCCTTGCGGTCGCGTTAGCGGAGATCATTAACGCGTACCCGATTTTATACCGCAGGCTGAAGCTTAAGATCGGGCTGGAATGGATGATCGGAGCGGTGGCGGTTGGGAAAATGTCCGGGTGCTTGTATTATTTTCTCACAGGCTTTCAGAACGTGGATTAAAAATCATAAAGCTGCGGGCGAGGTTTCGCCCGCATTTTCGTTTTCTAATCTGATTCAAATCGATATACAATCTATTGCAATTTTGAAAAAACTGTGTATAATGTAACTAACTATTCGGCGTTACAGCGTTTCCGCGGGCAGACGAAAAAAATGTCCGCAGGGATGATTGGCGCGGGTTCGCTTCAGAGAAAAGTTCAACGTTTAGAGTGCAAAAAATGGTGACGCGTATGACAGAAAAAACAAAAATCGGAATGGCAGGCAAAAATGAATCGGACGAATTAGATGGATTGTACAGCGATCTGGAAGAGATTGAAAAATTAGAAAAGAAAATTGGCGCAAGGCGAAACAGCATCCGAAAGTTTGCGGATTTTATCGAGCCAGAGGAATTGTACCAGGAGCTGAAAAACAGCATTTACAAATACCATCCGTCTACCGATATTTCACAGGTGGAAAAAGCGTATAAAATTGCATTTGAAGCGCACAAGGGGCAAAAGCGCAAATCCGGAGAGGCTTATATCATCCATCCGCTTAGCGTGGCGATCATTTTAGCGGAGCTGGAGCTGGATAAAGAGACGATCGAAGCCGGGCTTTTGCACGATGTGGTGGAAGACACGGTTATGACGGATGAAGAAATTGCCGCGGAGTTTGGAGAAGAGGTGGCGCTGCTTGTAGACGGGGTTACGAAGCTGGGGCGTTTATCTTATGATGCGGATAAGGTAGAGATACAGGCGGAGAACTTACGTAAAATGTTTCTTGCGATGGCAAAGGATATCCGCGTGATACTGATCAAGCTTGCGGATCGGCTGCACAATATGCGCACTTTAAAATACATGCGCCCGGGAAAGCAAAAAGAGATCGCCCGTGAGACGATGGACATCTATTCGCCGATCGCCCAGCGGCTTGGGATTTCAAAGATAAAGATCGAATTGGATGACCTTTCGTTAAAATATTTGGAGACCGAAGCCTATGCGCAACTGGTAGAGCAGGTCGCCCAGCGAAAGACCGCCCAGGACGACTATATCCGCGGCTTGACCGATGAAGTCCGCCATCATATCGAATGCGCGGGCATCCAGGCGGAGATCGGCGGGCGGGCGAAGCATTTTTTCAGCATTTATAAAAAAATGGTCAACCAGAATAAGACCATCGACCAGATTTACGACCTGTTCGCGATCCGCATTATTGTAAAAAACGTCATGGACTGCTATGCGG
Source organism: uncultured Eubacterium sp. (assembly GCA_947385775.1). Classification (GTDB taxonomy): domain Bacteria; phylum Bacillota; class Clostridia; order Lachnospirales; family Lachnospiraceae; genus Eubacterium_J. The sequence goes on from CANDMI010000012.1 coordinate 56,686, forward strand.
CGCTTGGCGTGATCCATGAAAATTATGTGCCGGTGCCGGGGCGTTTTAAAGACTATATCGCAATGCCAAAGCCAAACCGTTACCAGTCCCTTCATACGACGCTGATGGGCTTGGACGGGCAGCCGTTTGAAATCCAGATCCGCACCGTGGAGATGCACCGCATCGCGGAATACGGCATCGCGGCGCACTGGAAGTACAAGGAAGCCGCAAACGGCGTAAAATCCACCGGCAACCAGGAGGAAGAAAAGCTGACCTGGCTGCGCCAGATATTAGAGTGGCAGCAGGATATGTCGGATAACAAGGAGTTTATGAGCCTGTTAAAAAGCGATCTGGACCTGTTTTCGGACGCGGTTTTTTGCTTTACGCCAAACGGGGATGTAAAAAACCTTCCGAACGGCTCTACGCCAGTGGATTTTGCCTACAGCGTCCATTCCGCGGTCGGCAATAAGATGATCGGCGCAAAAGTCAATGGGAAGCTTGTGACGATTGACTATAAAATCCAAAACGGCGACCGCATTGAGATCATTACGTCTCAAAATTCCAAAGGCCCAAGTCATGACTGGCTAAACATCGTAAAGAGCACGCAGGCAAAGACAAAGATCAATCAATGGTTCCGCAACGAATTAAAGGAAGAAAATATCATACACGGCAAAGAGCTTGCGGCGGCATACTGTAAATCAAAGGGCATCGACATCTCTTTGCTCAATAAGACGATTTACCAGGATAAGGCGATCCGTAAATATGGCTTTCATGACTGGAATTCCTGCCTTGCGACGATCGGGCATGGCGGCATAAAGGAAGCAAGCGTCGTCAACAAAATGTATGACGAATACTGCAAAGACCATCCGATGCAGGGCGCGGACGGGCAGTTTTTGTTTGGGGGCGCAAAGCCGGCCGCCGGCAGGAAAAAGACCAAAAACGGGATCATCGTAAAAGGAATGTACGGCGCCGGGGAGCGTTATGGAAAATGCTGTAATCCGCTTCCGGGGGATGAGATCTGCGGATACATTACCAGGGGCCGCGGCATCACGATTCACCGCACCGACTGCTACAACATGATAAACATTTCGGAGTCTGAAAAGGAGCGGATCGTCGAAGCGGAATGGCCAAAAGGGGACAGCGCCGAAGCGGCGACCTATATCGGCGAGCTTTGCGTTTATTGCAGGAACCGTACATGGCTTTTAAACGATATTTCAAGAATCCTATCAGAGCGCGGCATTGACATCATCGCCTCAAGCTCCAAGGTCAGCAAGCAGGGCATTGCCTCGGTATCGCTTTCCTTTGCGACAGAGGGGAAGGATCATTTAAACCGGATCATAGAGATCATCCGCCAGGTGGACGGAGTGATCGATATCGAGCGGGCGAAGGGATGAGGGTTTTTATAAAAAGAGCGCGTGTGTTTGAGCAAGAAATGCTTGAGAAGATAGGATGTTTATTTTATATAGAAAAAGAAAGTCTGCGGATGATGCAGGATGTTTATGATAGAAAAAAAGAAAGTCTGCGGATGATGCAGGATGTTTATGATAGAAAAAAAGAAAGTCTGCGGATTATATAGATATTTAGAAAGGCGGGAAGGCACTCGGTTATGATGGAAATAGAGCAGTTTATGGTAGGCGTGGTTGGAACAAATTGTTATGTGGCGGTCAATGGCGACACAAAAGAAGCGTTTGTGGTGGATCCGGGAGACGACGCGGACGCTTTGATACAATATATGGAAAAAAATAATAACATTCCCCAGGCGATTTTACTGACCCATGGGCATTTTGACCATTGCATGGCGGCAGAGGAGCTTTCGGGGCATTATAAAATACCTGTTTACGCGCACGAACAAGACCAGGAGATTATGGAAAATCCATCCTGGAATTGCAGCGGCATGATCGGAAAGCGGCTTACGTTCCACGCAGACCATTTCTTTCATGGCGAAAAAGACCATATTACATTAGCGGGCTTTGACCTGGAGGTATTTCATACCCCGGGGCATACGCCGGGGGGCGTATGTTATTATGCGCAAAAGGAAGGCATATTATTCAGCGGCGATACCCTGTTTTTTGAATCCATAGGACGCACCGATTTTCCAAAAGGCAGCATGGGCCAGATCGTGCGCAGCATCAAGGAGAAGCTGTTAGTTCTTTCGGATGACACAAAGGTTCTGACTGGCCATGGAGAAAACACTACGATTGGCAATGAAAGGGTGCGAAATCCATTTTTATAGTCGTTAGGATAAATGGGATTTGATTGAATTAAAAGGCGGGGCGGTATGGTTTTCGTACATTTAAATAAAGAAGGATTTCAAAATGACATACATTCTCTGGTGAAAGCTTTTTTTCCATCAGAGAATGTTTCTGTTTGCATTGCGGATAAGCGCCAAAAGTCGGGCGCTTTTCAAGAAACGAATACGGCAGGCTTAGTCCTTTGGGTGGATCATCTTAAGGAGCGGGTTTCTATGGCTTTGTATGAAAGAAGCTTGAATGAGAGCGGCTCCACGCAGGAGCAAAAAGAGGGGGACAAACAGGCGGATACGGAATTATGCGAAACAGACAATATGGAGGAGCGAAAGCGGGATTTATGCGCACAAGATTTTAAGAATATATGGAAAGATGCGGATTTTTTGAGGGAAGAATTAAGAAAAAGTGAAAAATGGGAGAGAAAGGAAGAAATTTATTCTGCAATTAATTATTCAGATAAAAAGTCGGCGAGAAATATAGTAAAGCAAAGCTTATATCGTATTTTATCTTCCTATACAGGAAAGGAGCTTCCATGGGGGACGCTGACCGGGGTGCGGCCGGTGAAAATCCCAATGGCAATGCTTGAAGCCGGAGAAACAAAGCGGGATATCGCACAGCATATGATGCGTACCTTTTATACATCGGAGCAGAAAACAGATTTAAGCATACAGATCGCGCAAAGAGAGCTGCGGCTTTTGCAAAAATTAGATTATCAAAACGGATACAGCTTATACATCGGCATTCCGTTCTGCCCGAGCACATGCCTATACTGCTCTTTTACCTCGTATCCGGTTTTCGAGTGGGCTGGGCGCGTGGACGAATATTTAGACGCGCTGGAAAAGGAAATCTGCGCTGTCGCAAAGATGTTATCCGGAAAATGTTTAAACAGCATTTATATTGGCGGAGGAACGCCGACAACGCTAACGCCAAGACAGCTGGAGCGGCTTTTGACATGCATTGAATCTAAATTTGATTTTTCGGATTTAATAGAATATACGGTGGAAGCGGGCAGGCCGGACAGCATTACAAAAGAAAAGCTAAAGGCGCTGCGCGCCCATAAAATCAAACGGATTTCCATTAATCCACAGACCATGAAGCAGCAGACGCTGGATCTGATCGGAAGGCGCCATACTGTCACCCAGACCCAGGAGAGCTTTTGGCTGGCACGAAGCATGGGGTTTGAAAATATCAATATGGATCTGATCATGGGATTGCCAAACGAAGCCCTTTCGGACGTGCAAAATACAATGGAAAAGCTGCGTGAAATGCAGCCGGATAACATCACCGTACACTCCCTCGCGCTCAAACGCACCTCCAGGCTGAATATGGAAAAAGAGGCATACGCGGGCTTACAGATCGTAAACACCCAACAGCATTTAGACGCGGCGCGAAAGGTGTGCGAGCAAATGGGAATGCGCCCGTATTATTTATACCGACAGAAAAACATGGCGGGGAATTTTGAAAATGTCGGGTATGCAAAGGAGGGGAAGGAAGGGATATATAATGTGCTGATTATGGAGGAGAAACAGACCATAGTTGCCTGCGGAGCCGGTTCGATTTCCAAAAGGGTGTACCCGGGCGGGCGGATCGAGCGAAGCGAGAATGTGAAGGATGTGGCTCTATATATACAAAAAATAAACGAAATGATTGAGAGAAAACGGAAGCTTCTTGAGGAGTAAAAAGAGTTTCTGTTGTACATCAAAATAGGGTTAGTACATCAATTGTACATCAATTTTTTACCCAATGGTACTGAATAATACTTGATGATGTAGAGGAACAACCTAATATAGCGCCTAAAGGACAATCTTATTCTAACGAATCTACAAGACAAGACGGTGGAGATTCCTTGTGGAAACAGAAAAGAATGCAAAGAAAGATATTTTTCCATTGAAACTTGCTTTTGAGACTAAAATCCTACGGCATAAGACAATCAAGAGTGAAGCAAACCCGTTTGATGCAGAGTGGAAGGAGTATTTTGAGGAGAGAATGACATACAAAATGCTGTTGTCTCTGAAAGGAAGAAAATCTTTGCTTTATATGTGGAATAAGCAGGAAAGAAAGTGTCCGCTATGCGGTCAGCCAATCACTGCTGAAACACAATGGAATGTACGGGAACAGAAAGAAAATGGGCAGATTGTCCGTTATCTCGTGCATGACAAATGCTATAAACAAAATCGTTAGTTGACTAGCCGGCATCTATATTGGTAGATGCTTTGAATTGCTTGAGCCGTGTGAGGGGAAACTCTCATGCACGGTTCTTAGAGGGGAAGGCGGTAGTAATACCGCTGACCTACTCGACCAGCTCATTGAGAATAAGCAGAAATTCATCGGGCAGATCATGACGAGCAAATCCC
>CANDMI010000013.1 GCA_947385775.1 uncultured Eubacterium sp.
GATCCTCGGTAGTGACTGGAGTTCAGACGTGTGCTCTTCCGATCTGTTTTTGCTTGTGGACACAAAGGAAGCCGCCAGGCGCGTGTTTGACGGGGAAAATCGCGACGCGGAAGCTTATCTGAATATAGAGCAGGCGAAGGAGGGGCTTAAGGAGCGGGCCAGGCTGGAAAAGGAGCGCTTTTTTCAGCTTTATGGGATTGATTATTACGACGCGAGCAACTATGACCTGATCATTGAAAGCACATGCGCAACGCCCGGGCAGATCGCGCGGGAGATACAAAGGAATTTTGAGATTTACCAAAAGGAGCCGTTTTGCGCGAAAGTGGAGCTGAATTTAGGATGCTTGCGGGAGGGCTTTGTAACGAAAAAAATAGAGGATGAGGCGGCGGGGAGCGTTTTTGTGCAAATAGAGGATATCCGCACGCCGATGAAAGAGCAAGACTTTGGTTACACGGTGGATTTTTCCAAGGTGTTTCCGATTTTGGAACGAAAAGAAAAGTAAATAAGGGGTAGATGTTTGAAAAATCATGCTACTGTCTGCACGCCCCACTTTGCGGCATATTTGTGCCAAATTCGGTCAACGTAGCCTGTACGCTTCCCTTATTTGGCGCAAATAAATCTCCCGCAAATTGTGACGCACGTCTGTCAAAATGCATTTTATTTTTGATTTCAGTATTTTCAATTTATTTCATTTTATTTTTTATTGATCGACGCGCGTTTTCGCATGGTGGAGTCCAAGATCCGTTTTCGGATGCGCAGGCTTTCCGGAGTGACCTCTAAAAGCTCGTCCGTGTCGATGAAATCAAGGGCCTGCTCTAAGCTTAAAATGCGTGGGGGCGTAAGCGTTAAGGCTTCATCCGCGCTGGAGGAGCGGGTATTAGTCAGATGTTTTTTCTTGCATACGTTAAGCTCGATGTCCTCCGCTTTTGCGCACTGGCCTACGACCATGCCGGCGTAAACCTTTTCTCCGGCCCCAATAAAAAGCTGTCCGCGGTCCTGGGCGCTAAACAGCCCGTATGCGACGGAAACGCCGGTTTCAAACGCGATCAAAGAGCCTTGCTTGCGGTATTGGATGTCTCCGCGGTATTCTTCGTAGCCGTTAAATATGGTGTTGATGATGCCGTTGCCCTTTGTATCCGTTAGAAAATCGCCGCGATAACCAATTAAGCCTCTCGATGGGATTAAAAATTCCAGCCTTGTGTAGCCGCCGGAGATGGAATGCATGTTTTGCAGCTCTCCTTTGCGCTGTCCGAGCTTTTCGATGACGGCTCCGGTAAATTCGTCCGGCACGTCGATGTAGGCGATCTCCATTGGCTCCAGTTTTTTGCCCCGGTCGTCCGTTTTATATAAAACCTCCGCTTTGCTGACCGCGAACTCGTAGCCGTCGCGCCGCATGTTTTCGATTAATACGGATAAATGCAGTTCGCCCCGTCCGGACACTTTAAAGCAGTCAGTATCTTCGGTTTCTTCCACGCGCAGGGACACATCGGTGTTTAGTTCACGCATAAGCCGGTCGCGCAGGTGGCGGGATGTGACGTATTTTCCTTCCTGTCCGGCAAACGGGCTGTCGTTTACAAGGAAGTTCATGGAGATCGTAGGCTCTGATATTTTCTGGAACGGGATCGCGCATGGCTCCTGCACCGAGCAGATGGTGTCTCCGATGCGGATGTCCGCGATGCCGGAGATGGCTACGATGGAGCCGATGTCGGCCTGCTGTACGTCTACCTTGTTTAAGCCGTCAAATTCGTACAGTTTGCTGATCTTTACCTTGTTTTGCTTATCCGGTTCGTGGTGGTTTACGACGATGGCGTCCTGGTTGATCTTTAAGCAGCCGTTGTCCACTTTCCCGATGCCGATGCGCCCTACATATTCGTTGTAGTCGATCGTGCTGATCAAAACCTGCGTAGGGGCGTTTGGATCGCCCTGCGGGGCAGGGATATAGTCTAAGACGGTTTCAAATAACGGCGTCATATCCTTTGGCTCGTCGTTTAAATCCCTTAAGGCATAGCCGCCTTTTGCGGAAGCGTAGACAAATGGGCAGTCGAGCTGCTCTTCGGAAGCGTCTAAATCCATCAAAAGCTCTAACACTTCGTCGATGACTTCCTTAGGGCGCGCTTCCGGGCGGTCGATCTTATTTATGCATACGATGACCGGAAGATCCAGCTCTAATGCTTTCATTAAAACGAATTTGGTCTGCGGCATCGCGCCTTCAAACGCGTCGACTACAAGGATAACGCCGTTGACCATTTTTAAAACGCGCTCCACCTCCCCGCCAAAATCGGCGTGGCCCGGGGTGTCGATAATGTTGATCTTTACGTCTTTGTATAAGACGGCTGTATTTTTTGAAAGGATGGTGATGCCGCGTTCCCGTTCAATGTCGTTTGAGTCCATTACGCGCTCCTGGACTTCCTGATTGGCGCGGAACACACCGCTTTGCTTTAACAGCTCGTCGACCAGGGTCGTTTTGCCGTGGTCAACATGGGCGATGATCGCGATATTACGGACATCATCTCTTGTTATTTTCATAAATATGAACCTTCTTTCTATATTAAATTGCAGTTATGGATTTATGGATATGGATCGCAGTTGCGCAGCTGCATAAGCGATTGCTATAGCGCGGCGCCAGCTTTTTTATTCTAGCACATTTTTTTGTAAGTGCAATCTTTTTTGCATGGAATTTGCAGAAATTTGCAGAAATCTTGGAAATGGAGTTTGATTATCGAAAATTTATTGGAAACAGTCTTGATTTTTTTTAAATTAACGTATACACTTTGTCTGTTAGGAAATGCAAGATTTTGGGAAATGTGGGAAATGTTAGATTATCGACATGAAATGAGAAGTTTTTTAACTGTCACATGTTAAATTCTGTCTTGCACGGGTATAAATGCGAGAATGGGAGAATACATTGTTAGTAGCTAAAATCAGACCGGCATGCAGGGCTGAAGATAGACCACGTTTGGAAAGAGGAAGGGAGAAATAAATTCATGGCAGATAAAATTTTTGAAAACAACCAGGTAACGATCGCGGGAAAAATCGTATCGGATTTCCAGTTTAGCCACGAGGTGTACGGGGAAGGCTTTTATATGGTGGACGTATCCGTGGACCGGCTTAGCAATTTTGTGGATTACATTCCGGTCATGGTGTCGGAGCGGTTGATCGACACGAGCCAAAACTACATAGGGCAATACATTTATGTGGCAGGCCAGTTCCGCTCCTATAACCGGCACGAGGAAAAGAAGAACCGGCTTGTGCTGTCTGTGTTTGCAAGGGAGCTTGGCTTTATGGAGCAGGAGGAGGAAGACGTAAAAAGCAACCAGATCTTCTTAGACGGCTATATATGCAAGGAGCCGATTTATCGAAAGACTCCGCTTGGGCGTGAGATCGCCGACCTTTTGATCGCGGTCAACCGTTCTTATGGAAAATCCGATTACATCCCATGCATTTGCTGGGGAAGGAACGCGAGGTTTGCCTCCGGGTTTTCGGTTGGCTCCCATGTACAGGTCTTTGGCAGGATACAGAGCCGTGAATACGTGAAAAAATTAAATGAATTTGAAACGGAAAAAAGAGTCGCATATGAAGTGTCCGTCAGCAAGATTGAATATATAGACGACAAAAATTATTAGGAATTACATTTTTGTTGCATTTTATATCAAAATGTGGTATGGTAAAAAAATCTTGATAATGTAAAACTTGATAATAAAAAGTTAGAATAGTTATAATAGTTAGATTATAATAGTTAGATAAAAAAAGATCTTTCGCAGTCACTGTATTTTAGGGAGGAAAGTAAGATGTATCGGGCAGGGCGCATACCCTTGTAGTTAGAGGAGGAAAATATGGATTCAGGCAAGGTTCAGATTTATTATGGAGAGGGCCGCGGGAAATCCGCCGCCGCGTTAGGGTGTGCGTTGCAGGCGGCGAGCGCGGGGGAAAATGTTTTTATCATCCAGTTTTTAAAAGGCAGGATGGAAGTGGAGTCGGCGTTTATACAGCGGTTAGAGCCTGAGATCAAGGTGTTTCGTTTTGAGAAATCCATAAAGCGTTATGAAAGCCTGTCCGACCAGGAAAAACTAGAAGAGAATATAAACTTGAAAAACGGGGTCAACTTTGCAAGGAAGGTGCTTATGACAGCCGAGTGCAGCCTTTTGGTATTGGATGAGCTGTTAGGGGTGTTAGATAACGGCGTAGTGTCTGTGGAAGAGGTCAAAGCGCTTTTGGCTGCGAAGGCGGAAAGCACGCAGCTGATCTTAACCGGGCGCGTGCTGCCAAGGGAGCTTCGGGAATGCGCGGATGAAATTTACCAGATACGCACGCAAAAAAAGTATTACAGTGAAAACAAGCCGTGAAGCTTGACAGATAAGGAAAACAGTGCTATAGTGAATAGTAATTAAGGTTCAAGTGAATAGTCTAAGCCGGCTCATCTGAGCCGGCTTTTATCCGCATTAGTTGTAAAATAAGCAGATTTATGGAAATTACCTTGGCTCTGGACAGCTGCAAATGCATAAGATAATAACAAAGGAATCAGGAGGAAGCTATATGGCAATTTTTAAAGGGGCGGGCGTCGCGATCGTTACGCCGATGAAAGACAATCTGGATGTAAATTATGATAAACTGGAAGAGCTGGTGAACGAGCAGATCGCAGGCGGGACCGACGCGATCATTATTACCGGGACTACCGGCGAAGCGTCTACGATGACGGAGGAGGAGCATTTAGACGTGATACGCGCCTGCGTGGATTTTACCAAGCATCGGATACCGGTTATCGCGGGAACAGGATCAAACTGCACAAGGACAGCGGTCTATTTATCACAGGAGGCGCAAAAGGCGGGCGCGGACGGCCTTTTGATTGTAACGCCGTACTACAATAAGGCGACGCAGCAGGGGCTGATCGCGCATTATACAACGATCGCGGAATCGGTAAAGCTTCCGATCATTATGTATAATGTGCCGGGGCGTACGGGCTGCAACTTACTGCCGCAGACGGTGGCGCATTTGTTTCAAAATGTGGAAAACATCGTCGGCTTAAAAGAAGCCACCGGGAATATCGCGCAGGCTTCTAAGACCATGGATCTAACGGACGGAAAGCTGGATATGTATTCTGGCGAGGATGGGATCATACTCCCGCTTCTAGCAATCGGCGCGCTGGGCGTGATCTCGGTATGGTCAAACGTTGCGCCGGCGGATGTGCACAACCTGTGCCAGAGCTTTTTTGACGGGGATTTAAAAACCGCAAGACAGCTGCAAAGAAAAGGGCTTTCCCTGGTAGACGCGTTGTTTTCCGAGGTGAATCCAATACCAGTGAAAAAGGCGCTGAATCTAATGGGGAAAGAAGCAGGCTCCCTGCGCCCGCCGCTTTGTGAGATGAGTAAAGAGGGGACGCAAAAATTAGAAGCCGCCATGAAAGAGTACGGCATTTTATAAAAGATAAGCGGCTTTTACGGCTTTTACATAAGATGGAGGCAAAGAACATGACGAAGATCATTATGCATGGCTGCAATGGAAAGATGGGGCAGGTCATTACGAAATTGTGCGCGGACGATGAAGGGACTAAGATCGTTGCGGGCGTTGACGCGGCAGGCGGCGAAAACAGCTATCCGGTGTTTACGAGCTTAAAGGATTGTGACGCGCCGGCGGACGTTGTCGTGGATTTTTCTACGGCGGGCGCGGTAGAGGGCTTGTTAGAATACTGTGTGGAAAAAAAGCTTCCGGTCGTGCTTTGTACGACCGGGTTATCGGAAGGGCAGCTTTTAAAGGCGAAGGAGGCCGCAAAAAGCATAGCGGTGTTAAAATCCGCGAATATGTCCCTTGGCATTAATACGCTTTTAAACCTGCTGCAAAAAGCCGCTAGGACGCTTGCGCCAGCAGGTTTTGACGTGGAGATCGTAGAAAAGCACCACAACCAAAAGCTGGACGCGCCAAGCGGGACCGCGCTTGCTTTGGCGGACGCGGTGAACGATGCGATGGACGAAGCGTACGAGTATACGTATGACCGGAGCCAGGTACGGCAAAAGCGCGGCAAAAACGAGATCGGGATTTCTTCGGTGCGCGGCGGCAACATTGTCGGCGAGCACGAGGTGATCTTTGCCGGAATGGACGAGGTCATTACCTTTAAGCACAGCGCCTATTCCAGGGCGGTCTTTGCCAAAGGCGCGGTAGAAGCCGCGAAATTTTTAGCGGGACGGGAAGCGGGCATGTACGATATGTCGGATGTGATTGCGAATAAATAACTACAGGATAAAGGTAGGGAGGTTTATGGAAAGGGACATGATTTTAATTGCCGACGATGAGGAAATCAACCGCGAGGTGTTGAAAGTAATTTTCGAAGAGCAATATCAGATAATAGAAGCGGTGGACGGAGAGCAGGCGATGGAGGCGTTAGAGCAGTATAACGAGGAAATCGTGCTGATCCTCCTTGACCTGCTTATGCCAAACAAATCCGGCATGGACGTGCTTGATTTTATGACGAAAAAAGGGTATATGGATTCGATCCCGGTCATTATGATCACCGGGGAGGCTACGGATTCGTCTGACGAAAAAGCCTACGAATACGGCGTTTCGGATATTATTTATAAGCCGTTTGCGCCAAAGGTGGTCATGCGGCGCGCGATGAACATTATCGAATTGTTCGCCCATCGCATGGATCTGGAAAAGAAGCTGGAAAAACGCACGAGGCAGTTAAGGGAAAGCAAGGAAAAATTAGAAAAGAGCAACGAGTTTTTGATCAACGCGTTAAGTTCTGTAGTAGAATATAGGAGCTTAGAATCCGGGGAGCATATCCGACGGGTAAAATATTTTACGAAGATCTTGTTAAAATACCTGCGCAGGTACTATCCGGAGTATAAAATGACAGAGGATCAGGCAAAACTAATTGTGGACGCTTCCGCGCTGCATGATCTTGGAAAGATCGCGATCCCGGACAATATTTTATTAAAGCCGGGCAGGCTTACGAGAGAAGAATTTGAGGAAATGAAAAAGCACACCACGTATGGCTGTGAGATGTTAGAGCAGTTTAAGCAGGAGGATACCGACTTTTACCGTTATTGCTATGATATTTGCAGGCACCACCATGAGCGCTACGACGGAAACGGCTACCCGGATAAGCTAAAGGGCGAGGAGATACCGATTTGGGCGCAGATTGTTTCCATCGTGGATGTGTACGACGCGCTGGTGACGGAGCGCGTTTATAAAAAGCCTTACGCGGTGGATGAAGCCGTACGCATGATCTTTGACGGCGAATGCGGCGTATTTTCGGATAAGATCTTAGAGTGCTTCCGGCTGGCGAAATATGACCTGTTCCAGGCAACGGAAAATAAGCTTGTTTATACAGACAATGAGTTTGTTGAGGAGACGGTATCATAGGCTTTCGACACAAAAAAGGAGAATCAGACATGGGAAACATTTACAGGGATAGGAACTTAGGGCAGGTGAGCGAGGCAGACATAGGAAAGACCCTTCGCGTGTCAGGCTGGATTGAAAATATCCGCGACCACGGGGGCGTATCGTTTTTAGATTTAAGGGACATGTATGCGGTCATGCAGATTGTCATACGTGATACGGCATTGTTAAACGGCATCCGAAAGGAGCAGGCGGTTTCGATCGTAGGTTTAGTTGAAAAGCGGGATGAAGAGACTTATAACCCGAAAATCCCGACCGGGACGATTGAGTTGGAAGCACATGAGGTGAACGTCGTAGGGCAGCTTTATGAAAACCTTCCGTTTGAGATCCAGACAAGCCGTGAGGTGCGGGAGGACGTGCGTTTAAAATACCGCTATCTGGATTTAAGGAATGCGAAGGTGCGGGACAATATCATTTTCCGGTCTAATGTGATTTCCTATTTACGCCAGAAGATGACGGAAATGGGATTTTTGGAAATCCAGACTCCGATTCTTTGCGCGTCGTCGCCGGAAGGGGCCAGGGACTATATTGTGCCTTCCCGTAAATTTAAAGGGAAATTTTACGCGCTGCCTCAGGCTCCGCAGCAATATAAGCAGCTTTTGATGGTGTCCGGATTTGATAAATATTTCCAGATCGCGCCATGCTTTCGGGATGAGGATGCAAGGGCCGACCGATCCCCGGGTGAATTTTACCAGTTGGATTTTGAAATGAGCTTTGCGACCCAGGAGGACGTGTTTGCCGCAGGGGAAGAGGTGCTGACCGCCACGTTTGAAAAGTTTGCGCCGGAAAATTATGCGGTGACAAAGGCGCCGTTTCCGATCATCAGTTACAAGCAGGCGATGTTAGAGTTTGGCACGGATAAGCCGGATCTGCGCAATCCGCTGCGCATTATTGACGTGACAGAGTTTTTCCAGAAATGCACATTTAAGCCTTTTATCGGAAAGACCGTGCGCGCCATCCGCGTACAGCAAAAAATGTCCAAGGGCTTCCATGAAAAGCTGTTAAAATTCGCCCAGGGACTTGGCATGGGCGGGCTTGGCTATTTAGAGGCGTTAGAAGACGGCTCTTATAAAGGCCCGATCGACAAGTTTATCCCGGACGACTGCAAAGAGGAGTTTCGCGCCCTTTCAGGACTGGAAGCCGGCGATACGATTTTCTTTATGGCGGACCGTGAGGAGCGCGCCAATTATTACGCGGGCATGATCCGCAATGAGCTTGGAGAAAAGCTGGAGCTGCTTGAGAAAAACGCGTTCCGTTTTTGTTATGTAAATGATTTTCCGATGTATGAAAAAGACCCGGACACAAAAAAGATCGGGTTTACCCATAATCCGTTTTCTATGCCGCAGGGCGGGCTGGAGGCTCTGAATACGAAAGATCCGCTGGATGTATTAGCGTACCAGTATGATATTGTATGCAACGGCGTGGAGCTGTCCTCGGGGGCGGTAAGAAACCATGATCTACAGATTATGGTAAAGGCGTTTGAGATCGCGGGCTATGGCGAAGAGGAGTTAAAAAGCAAGTTCGGGGCTTTGTACAATGCGTTCCAGTACGGCGCGCCGCCACATGCGGGGATGGCTCCTGGGGTAGACCGGATGATCATGTTGTTACGCGGAGAGGAAAATATCCGTGAGGTTATTGCATACCCGATGAACGGCAATGCGGAGGATTTAATGTGCAATGCGCCGGGCGCAGTTACGGAGCAGCAGCTTCGGGAAACCCATATTAAAATACGGGATTAAAACATGGGACTTAGAAACGGTATCGTTCGCTTTTCATCGTATTTAATTATAGAAGATATAGAAATAGAAAGGAGCCAGCCATATGGCAAATGTAATTTCGGATGAAACGTTAGAGTATGTGGGCATCCTTGCGAAATTGGAGCTTTCCGGCGAAGAAAAGGCGGCGGCGAAAAAGGATATGGAGAGCATGTTGGACTATATCGATAAATTAAACGAGCTGGACACTACAGGCGTGGAGCCTATGTCACATGCGTTCCATACTTCGAATGTGTTGCGCGAGGATGTGGTCACCAACGGGGACGGGCATCTGGAAACGCTTGCAAATGCGCCGGAGGAAAAAGACCGCAGCTTTGCTGTGCCAAAAACATTTAACTAAAGGATGGGAGGATGTCCATGAGCCTTACGAGCTTAACTGCTGTAGAATTGGGAAAAAAAATTAAGGCAGGCGAAGTCTCTGTGGAAGAAGCAGTGCGGGATGCCTTAGAGCAGATTCAAAAAAAAGAGCCGAAGCTAAACAGCTTTGTGACCGTAGATGAAAAGGGCGCGCTAAAGCAGGCGGGCGAGGTGCAAAAAAAGATAGACGCGGGGGAATTATCCGGCCCCCTTGCCGGAGTTCCGGCGGCTGTCAAGGACAACATGTGCACCGAGGGGCTGCTTACGACGTGCAGCTCGAAAATATTGTCCAATTTTGTGCCAACGTACACGGCGCAAGCGGTTTGTAATTTAAAGGAAGCCGGGGCCGTGGTTTTGGGCAAGACGAATATGGACGAGTTTGCCATGGGTTCTACTTCGGAAACTTCTTATTACGGCCCGGTGAAAAACCCGTGGGATCGAAACCATGTGCCAGGAGGGTCGTCCGGCGGCTCCTGCGCTGCGGTGGCGGCGGAGGAGTGCGTCTACACCCTTGGCTCTGACACCGGCGGCTCCATCCGACAACCCAGCGCGTTTTGCGGCGTTACGGGCATAAAGCCAACCTATGGCACGGTGTCCCGCTACGGGCTGATCGCGTACGGCTCGTCACTAGACCAGATCGGGCCGGTGGCAAAGGATGTGGCGGACTGCGCGGCTATCTTAGAAGCGATTTCTTCCCATGATCAAAAGGATTCCACTTCGATTAAACGTACGGATACGGACTTTACGTCCGCTCTAATAGACGATGTGGAGGGCATGAAGATCGGGATCCCGCGGGATTACTTTCGGGAGGGCGTACAGCCGGAAGTAAGGGATGCGGTGTTAAAGGCGGCGGACGTTTTAAAGGATAAGGGAGCTATTTTAGAAGAGTTTGATTTAAGCTTGGTAGACTATGCGATCCCGGCCTATTATGTCATAGCCTGCGCCGAGGCAAGCTCCAATCTGGAGCGTTTTGACGGGATTAAATACGGTTACCGCACGTCAGATTACGAGGGACTGCACAATATGTATAAAAAAAGCCGCTCGGAAGGCTTTGGCGCGGAGGTTAAGCGCCGCATTATGCTGGGTTCCTTTGTATTAAGCTCCGGCTATTATGACGCTTATTATTTAAAGGCGCTGCGGACAAAGGCGTTGATCAAAAAAGCGTTTGATGAAGCGTTTGCGGCATACGACTGCATTTTAGGCCCGGCGGCTCCTGCTACGGCGCCAAAGATCGGAGAAAGTTTGTCTGACCCGATTAAAATGTATTTGGGCGATATTTATACTATATCCGCGAATCTGGCGGGGCTTCCAGGCATTTCCATCCCGGTGGGCGCGGACGATAAAGGGCTTCCGATCGGGATGCAACTTCTTTCGGATTGCTTTCAGGAAAAAAAGATGATCCGGGCGGCTTACGCGTTTGAGAAAACAAGGGGCTATGTGCGCTGTCCATTTGCGAAACAGGAAGGAGGGGCAGGCGAATGAAAAATTATGAAACCGTCATTGGGCTGGAAGTCCATGTAGAATTGGCGACGAAAACAAAAATATTCTGCGGCTGTTCCACTGCCTTTGGCGCAAAGCCAAACGCGCATACCTGCCCGGTCTGCACTGGGATGCCAGGCTCGCTTCCGGTTTTGAATAAAAAGGTTTTGGAATATGCGGCCGCCGTGGGCCTTGCGTTAAACTGTGAGATCACAAAATACAGCAAATTTGACCGGAAAAATTATTTTTACCCGGACAACCCGCAAAACTACCAGATTTCCCAGCTCTATCTGCCGATTTGCAGAAACGGACATATTGAAATCGAAACGGAGTCCGGCAAAAAAACGGTGCGGATACATGAGATCCATATGGAAGAAGATGCCGGAAAGCTTGTGCATGACGAGTGGGAGGACATTTCCCTTGTGGATTACAACCGTTCCGGCGTGCCGTTAATTGAAATCGTTTCAGAGCCGGATATGCGCTCCGCAGATGAGGTTATCGCCTATCTGGACAAGCTTCGGATGACGATCCAGTACCTTGGCGCCTCCGATTGCAAGCTCCAGGAGGGCTCCATGCGGGCGGATGTAAACTTATCCGTACGGGAGGCCGGGGCAAAGGAATTTGGCACCCGCACCGAAATGAAAAACCTGAACTCATTTAAAGCGATTATGCGGGCCATTGAAAACGAGACGAACCGCCAGATTGATTTATTGGAGTCCGGGGAAAAGGTGATTCAGGAAACCAGGCGATGGGATGATGAAAAGGAATATTCTTATGCGATGCGTTCCAAAGAAGACGCACAGGATTACCGATATTTCCCGGAGCCGGATCTTACGCCGGTCGAGATCAGCGACGAATGGCTGGATCAGCTTCGCGCGGCTCAGCCGGAGCTTCGGGAGGAGAAGCTTGCGCGTTATAAAAAGCAGTATGGCCTGCCGGATTACGACGCGGAAATCCTGACCGCTTCCAAAAAGCTTGCGGATATTTTTGAACAGACCGCGGAAATCTGCCATAAGCCAAAAAAAGTGTCCAACTGGCTGATGGGGGAGGCGATGCGGCTGTTAAAGGAGGAAGGAAAGGAATGGGAGGATATTTCCTTTTCCGCCGAAAACCTGGCAAAGCTTGTGGACCTTGCGGATTCTGGCACGGTTACAAACACGGTGGCAAAGGAAGTGTTTGCGCTTGTATTCCATGAAGATATAGATCCGAAAAGCTATGTGGAGGAAAAAGGGTTAAAATCGGTCAATGACGAGGGGCAGCTTCGCTCGGTCGTTGAGAAGGTGATCGAGGAGAACCCGCAGTCCGTCCAGGATTACCGAAACGGGAAGCAGAAAGCCATTGGTTTTTTAGTCGGGCAGACTATGAAAGCGATGAAAGGGCAGGCAAACCCGGGGATGGTGAACCAGATTTTAAAGGAACTGTTGTAAAAAGGCAGTTCGAAATCCGGCTCTTTGCAAAAGTTAAAGGGCCGGATTTGTTATAGTCGAGCTTTCAAGGCTCCTGTTCAAATACCGGGTCTGCGGGATAGCCGCTGGCGCATTTTTGCATGGCGCGCTGTACGCTGTCCGCGGAATTGCCCCAGGGCTTTTCTTTATTGCGGTAGTCGTTTTTTTCTACGAACCAGGCGACCTCTTCTTGCAGGCGTTTCATATTTTTCAACATGATATCAGACGCTTTTGGAAAAAATTCTTTTCTTTCCGCTTCTGACAGTTTTTCCGCGGCGCATTCCATTAAATCGCGAAAATGCGGCAGGCAAAATCCCTTGCTTTGTTCAAATTCCGCGCGAAAATCGCCGCTTTTTCGATACAGGTCAAAAAATGTTTCCAGATAACGGTCATAAATCTGCTGGATGCGGCCGCAGACATAGCAGGAGCATTCCATTTTGTCAATCCACTGTCCAATTGAGGTTTTCGATGGGGAGGCGGATACGCCCGCCTTTTTTATGCGGCGAAAAACAGAGGATTTTCCAGGGGTAAAGCTTTGCAGCTCTTTTTCCAGTTCTTCATTTAGTTTTTTTAAGTGCGTGCTTAGGATTAAGGCGCTGCCTAAGCGGTTGCCGTAGTCGTACATCATTTTGTAATGGCGGCGGCAAAAGCCCAGCGCGTCTGTTTTTTCGCGGACATAGTCTTCCATGTAGGAAGAGCCGAGGGTAAAGGCGATGGCGTATTGCTCCGCGGCGCGCTCAAGGTAGCAAAACGGGCATTCGTCGTCCGCATGGAAAGCGTCTTCCAGCGGAAGGTTTTCAAGGGTGTTTTTCTTCATGTGTAAGCCTCACTTTTGGGTTTGCGGTCTTTTGGCTGCTTTGCATGATCAGGCAAACGTGTCTTGATTCAGAGCCCATAAGTCAGCATTAATTGTTTCCGAAAATCTTTGTCTTTTGTAGAACGTTCTAAATCGTCAAAGCGTTTGTCCTGTATCAGAAAAGCATATAAATTGTTCAGACGTTCTTCACCGCGTTCCTTGCCACGTTCCTCGCCACGTTTTTCCGCCTCTAAGATTGTCTGGTTATAGTCCAAAAGCGCTTTTTCACGCGCTTCGTATTCCAGACGCTTTTCTTTGTCGAGACTGATGGCCTGTAGCCGCTCATACGCGGTTTCGATATATTGGTTTTTTTGCGCAAGCATATCAAACTCCTCCTTTTTCTCCGCATTGATAAACTTTGCCCAAAGCTCAATGTCGCTACAGTCTTTCCTTAGCTCTTTCGGCAGTTTTGGGAGTTCGATTAAATGGAACTCCATTTTTTCGGTATAAACAAAATTGCGCGTGTCTTCCCGGATATGGAAGCAGGAATAAAATTCTGTTTCATCCGGAAAAAGGTTGAAGTCCAGTATGCTGATACTGATACACTATACTACAAGAAAATCTTTTCTGAAACATCATGCCTATCTTATTTTCATTATATCTAAATTTTTGCGAAATGTACAGATAGAAAACGCGTAATGTAGAGCTGATATTCATATACAAGTTACTTTTTACGGGGGCTCTGCCGTATATAATGATAAATAATAGAGCGTTATCCGGCAGTTTGGTTTTGGGATAATTTGAAGGTTTGTGCTACCCGGACGCTGGAAGCAAGCCGGGGGCCTGTCCGGATGTTCCGGCTCCGGGATGTAAGAAGCCCTAAGCATTCTGTTTATAAGTTATCGATACCGGACGGACCGGGATTGCATCGCCATCCATGGCGGCAATCCCTTTTTCGGGCATCCCTGCCCGAAAATCCTGTTAAAAACAGAATGCTAAGGGCTTCTAACATCCCTGCGCAAGTCACATCCGAACAGGCCCCCGGCTTGCTTCCGGCTGGTTATCAAAAATTTAAATGTTTCGAAACTGCCTGCCAATGACTTGTGCCTTTTCCAGTATAAAATTCCAAGAGTATACTGCATTTGCCATATGAGTTGAACCTGGCGCTGGTGGGGAAAAATAACGGAAAGCTTTTGAAAAACAGCCGGAAACAGACAGCAGACCCGTCCGGATGTGACTGTGCAGGGATGTTAGAAGTTCTTGGCATTCTGCTTTCCGTACAGGATTTTCGGGCAGGGATGCCCGAAAAAGGGGATTGCGCCATGGATGGCGGTCAATACCCGGTCCGTCCGGTATAGAAACCTTTGCGCAGAATGCCTAGAACTTCTTATATCCCAAAGCCGGAACATCCGAACGGGACTGCTGCCTGTTTCCAGCGTCCGGCAAACAAAAAATCCTATCATTTTGCCGAATAATTGCCTATTATTGATCGTTTATACCGCAGAGCCCCACCTCCCGTGAAAAGCAACATTCCTCCCAGCGTTCCCCACTCCAACTTAAAATAAAAAGTAGACACATCCGTTACAGACTGTTATAATGAAATTATACATTGCAAATGACAATAATGGCAATGAACAAGGAGGAGAAGGTAAATCATGAAAGGACGGGGAAAAAGGCCATCACAGGAAAAAGGCCAGGTTAAAAAACGGATTGCCGACGAGATATTGCGCCAGGTTGGAAAAAGCGTATTAGCTGTATTCATACTGGTAGCGGTAGTCGCGATTGCGATTATAAGCGTTGTGGTCACATCATCTAATAAATCAGAGCTGATGCTGCAATCACGATCAGCGTCCAATAATCTTTCTGCCTTTTTCGGGCAGTATGTAAAATCAATCGAGACGCTTGCGGAAAATCCAGAAGTAGAGTTTTTGATGGAAAACACAAAACAGGGGGAATTGATCGATGGAAAAGAGCATATGGGCACGGTGTTAGAAAACATTAAACGGCTTGCGGAATCGGATTCGGAAAATCTGCTTGCGGTTTGGATCGCGGATTTAGATGCCAGCGCGTTTTTGCAGTCGGATGGGGTGACCTCTGAAAAAGGCTGGGATATTACCACACGCGAATGGTATTCCTGCTTTGAAATGGGAAAATCCATGTTGACGGAGCCTTATGTGGACGAAGTGACAGGGGGGCTTGTCCTTAGCGCGGTATGCCCGGTGTTTGATTCAGACACCGGAGATGCCCTTGGCGCGGTTGGTATGGATATTTCTATGAGCCATGTCATGAAGGTTATGAGTGAGTATAAAATAGGGACATATGGATATGTGCTGCTGCTTTCAGAAAACGGAACGTTTGTTTATCATCCAAAAGAGGAGCTGTTGCAAAAAAAACTGTCTGAGGTTGATATTTCCAGCAATGTGATGGAAGCGGTGACTGCGGGCGAGGATGAAATGATCCGGTATAAAATAGACGGACACCGCAAATACGGCGCGATCGTAAAAGCCGGAGATACAGGCTATGTCGTATTGAGCACGATGCCTTTGGCGGAATATTACCAGGTATTGTTCTGGCTGGTCATTGCGCTGCTCGTAGTATTTGTACTGGGTACGGTACTGATCGTGCGCAATATTAAAAAGAGCGCGGCGAAGCTGACAAAGCCGATCAAGGAATTAAACAGCACGGCGCAAAAGCTTGCGGCCGGGGATTTAGACGTAGATTTGCAGGTTACGGCGGAGGATGAGATCGGCGAGCTGGGGCATTCCATTGGCGAAACGGTGAACCGGTTAAAAGAGTATATTGTATACATAGACGAAACGGCGGATGTGTTAGCGCAGCTTTCACAGGGCAAATTAAGCATTGATTTAAAGCAGGATTATGTCGGAGAGTTCCAAAAGCTAAAGGTTGCGCTGATGGAGATCTCAAGGTCTATGAATGAAGTTATGGAAGGCATTCATGAAAGCGCGGAGCAGGTGTCAGTCGGGGCTTCGGAGCTTGCGGGCGCATCCCAGATACTTGCGGACGGGGCAGGCGCCCAGGCGGCTTCCGTAGAGGAGCTTTCCGCAACTTCCACGGCTGTGTTGGAGCAGGTTCACCAGGGGCGCGCCATCGCCGAGGATTCCGCGGAGGCGGCTGGGCAGGTTTCTGTTATGATGCAGGAGAGCTACGATAAGATGCAGCTTATGATGGAGGCGGTCAATAAGATCCGGGAAACCTCCCAGCAGGTCGTAGGCATCATCCAGACCATTGAAGAGATCGCGGACCAGACGAACCTGTTATCGTTAAATGCTTCGATCGAAGCAGCCAGGGCGGGGGAAGCCGGAAAAGGCTTTGCCGTGGTTGCGGATGAAATCGGGAAGCTGGCGTTAGAAAGCTCAAAGGCTGCGACAATGACAAAAGATCTGATCGGGGTTTCCATGGATGAAATCGGAAAGGGAAACAGGCTTGCCTCCAATGTGATGGAATCCTTAGAAAAATCGGTAGACGCGGTATCCAATGTGAAAGGGATGATCCAAAAGACGGCGGAAAATGCGGTGACTCAGGCAGACAATATGGAGCAGATTAATGTAGGCATTGAAGAGATCGCCCAGAAAGTGCAGGATAATTCCGCGGCGGCGCAAGAGACATCCGCGACTTCAGAGGAGCTGGCGTCTCAGGCTACGATGTTAAATGATATGGTGCAAAAATTTGAATTGTTTTAAGAACGGCAGATCAGTAGGATGATATTTTAAGGGGGATATTCTATGGGGAGCAAGGAAATTGTAAATAGATTTGCGGTAGAAGGGGATTTTATCAGGGCGGAGGAATACGGCAGCGGGCATATCAACCGGACGGAGTTGATTGAGCTAAGCCAGGGCGGGCAGGCGGTAAGGTATATTTTACAGCGGATCAATACGCAGATTTTTGCAAACGTCAGCCAGCTTATGGAAAATATCGTGTCGGTCACGTCCTTTTTAAGAGACAAAATCAGGGAGCAGGGCGGCGATCCAGACCGGGAAACGTTGCAGGTAATCCAGACAAGGGACGGCGGCAGCTATTGGAAGGACGGAGCGGATCATTACCGTATGTATCGGTTTGTCGAGGGGGCGGCAAGTTACGATGCGGCAAAAGAGCCTGGCATATTATACGAAAGCGGAAAGGCGTTTGGACGGTTCCAGCAATTGCTTTCGGATTACCCGGCGGATACGCTGCATGAAACGATCGTGGATTTTCATAATACGCCAAAACGGTTTGAAACATTTTGCGACGCGGTGGAAGCGGATAGATGCGGCAGGGCAGCGTCCGTAGCGCAGGAGATTTCGTTTATTAAGGAGCGTAAGTCCGAGACGCAGGCGCTGACGGGGCTTTTGGAAAATGGGGAGCTGCCGCTTCGGGTCGTGCACAATGACACAAAGCTGAATAATGTGTTATTTGACAAAAATACCAAAAAAAGCTTGTGCGTCATTGATCTGGATACGGTCATGCCGGGGACGCTGGCTTACGACTTTGGGGATGCGATTCGCTTTGGGGCGAACACGGCGGCGGAGGATGAGCCGGACGTATCGAAGGTGTCGCTGGATTTGGAGCTGTATCGGCAGTACGCGTCTGGGTATTTGTCTGGGTGCAGCGGCAGCCTTACGGAAAAAGAGCTGGAAATGCTGCCGATGGGTGCGAAGCTTATGACGTTAGAGTGCGGGATGCGGTTTTTGACGGACTATTTGAGCGGGGATACTTATTTTCGGATACACCATAAGCGGCAAAACCTGGACCGATGCAGGACGCAGCTTGCGCTTGTGGCGGACATGGAGCGCAAATGGGAGCAGATGGCGCGGCTTTCCGCTTCGGAATAAAAATAGATAAAAATAGATATAAACAGATTAAGAGGCGTTATATACAGTTCCTTAGCGGCAGTTTTTGCGAATCAGTTTGCAAAAGCTGCCGCTGAAAAATATTATATACCTTTGAGGGAAATGATTTGTCTTTGTAAAATTTTTTTAGGGAGGATTTAAAAAATGGAAAAAACCAGGGGGCAGGTTACGATACCTACGGATATGGACGTAATTCCGCAAACGGTGCGTCTGGCGGAAAAATGGGGGGCGGATGCAGTCCGGGACTGCGACGGCACGGAATTTCCAGTTGCGCTAAAGGATGCGGGGATGAAGGTCTATGCGACCTATTATACCACAAGGAAGGACAATGACTGGGCGAAGAAAAATCCAGAGGAGATCCAGCAGATGTACGTAATGACGCCGCGCTATACGGCTGTGGATGACAAACTTCGCATCCCTCTTATGAAGGGACTGAATCCAGAAATGTTAGCGCTAAATAAAAGGGATGACATTACGCGCTGGTGGGAGGTCATAGACCGAAGCATAGGGGAAGTCGTGCCGCCGGAAAGCTGGAGCTTTGAGGAAGAAAGCGGCGAGGCGGTCATACGCAGTATCCCGTTTCATGATTATACGGTAAGCTTCCTTGCGTATATCATCTGGGACCCGGTGCATATGTATAACGCGACGGTGAACCAATGGGAAGGCGTAGAACATCAGATGACGTTTGACGTTCGACAGCCAAAAACCCATGCGTTTACGTTGCAGCGGCTGGAAAACTACATCAAGTCGCATCCGTATGTGGACGTGCTGCGCTTTACTACGTTTTTCCATCAGTTTACGCTTATTTTTGACGAACAGTGCAGGGAAAAGTATGTGGACTGGTACGGCTATTCCGCGTCCGTCAGTCCTTATATACTGGAGCGGTTTGAAAAAGAAGCCGGGTATCCGTTCCGCCCGGAATATATCATTGACGAGGGGTATTACAACGGCCAGTACCGGATACCTTCCAAAGAATTTTTGGACTTTGTAGCGTTCCAGCGGCGGGAAGTGGCAAAAATCGTAAAAGAAATGGTGGACATCACCCATAAATACCAAAAAGAAGCCATGATGTTTTTGGGCGACCACTGGATTGGCACAGAGCCTTATATGGAAGAATTTGCGGGCACGGGCGTGGACGCGGTAGTTGGCAGCGTAGGAAACGGGGCGACGCTGCGCCTGATCAGTGACATTGAAGGCGTATCCTATACCGAAGGGCGGCTTTTGCCATATTTTTTCCCGGACGTGTTTTATGAAGGCGGCAATCCATTGCAGGAAGCAAAGGAAAACTGGGTGACAGCGCGCCGCGCGATTTTGCGTAAACCGGTAGACCGGATCGGGTATGGCGGATATTTAAAGCTGGCGCTGGATTTTCCGGATTTTGTAGATTATGTGGAGTCGGTATGCGAGGAATTCCGTATGCTGTACCAAAATATTGCGGGTAGCCGTCCGTACTGCGCCGCAAGGGTGGCGGTATTAAACTGCTGGGGTAAGATGCGCTCCTGGGGGTGCCATATGGTGCACCATGCGATTTACCATAAGCAAAATTATTCCTATGCCGGGGTCATAGAAGCGCTGTCCGGCGCGCCGTTTGACGTTCGTTTTATCAGCTTTGCCGATATTTTGGACGATCCGGATATTTTAAAAGACATTGACGTGCTGATCAACGTCGGGGATGCGGATACGGCCCATACAGGCGGGGAGTGGTGGTGCGACCCGGTTGTGTCGGCTGCGGTTAAGCGTTTCGTATACGAGGGCGGCGGCATCATCGGCGTAGGGGAGCCGTCTGGCCATCAGGCAGGAGGACGCTTCTTCCAGCTTTCCAATGTGTTTGGCGTGGAGGAAGAACGCGGGTTTACCCTTGGGTACGATAAATATAACTGGCAGGAGCATCCGCACTTTATAATAGAAGATACGCCGTCAGAGTTGGACTTTGGCGAGGGAAAGAAAAACATTTATGCGCTGGACGGCGCTAAAGCGCTTGCTGTTCGGGAGGAAAGCGTGCAGTTGGCGGTAAATGAATTTGGGAGCGGTCGCGCGGTTTACGTAAGCGGCCTGCCATACAGCTTTGCAAACAGCCGCCTTTTATACCGCGCGGTTCTCTGGAGCGGGGGCATGGAAGAAAAGCTCTGCCGCTGGTATTCCAAAAATTATCATGTGGATGTGCACGCATATGAGGAAACGGGCAGGTATTGCGTCGTGAACAACACGGATAAGGAGCAGTCCACAACGATCTACAAAGGGGATGGAAGCTCTTTCTCCCTTACATTAAAGGCAGGGCAGATCATGTGGTATGAAATAGCGTAATTACAGTATGGCCAGGGACTTTGCATTTCCTGTATAGTCCCTGGGAATTGTATGCAAAAAATGGAGGTTATGTAAATCGATGAACGATTATAAGCTTACCGAACAGGTGGTGAGAAAGCCCAAGGCAATGACCGGGCTTTTAAAAAAGTTGATGGTTGGATTTGCGGTGTTTTTTGTGCTGCTTGGCATTATGATCTCCCAGGGCTTTATGCTGCCGGGAGCGTTGCTGGCGCTGTTGTATTTTTTTTATGACGTTTTAAGCCAGAAGGAATACGAGTATATGCTGGAAGGGTCGACGTTTACGATTGACGTTATTTTAGGGAAGCGCTACCGCAAGACCGCCCATGTGCTGGAGCTTGGAAAGCTGGAAGCCGTCGCGCCAAACAGACATCATGCGGTTGAAAAGTACCGCAAGGATGTGGGGTCGGTGAAGCTGCCGAAATATGACTATACCTCTTATGATGCGGATACGCCTTATTATACGATGATCATTATGGAGGATAAGCAAAAGATCAAGCTGCTGCTGGATTTGAAAGAGGATATGCTTCAGGCGATGAAGCGGAAGTATCCGGATCGGGTGTATTTGGCGTGATGAGGTTATGCTTTCATGAGGGGAGATTGAGGTATGAAGAGCCGGATTATTCGATTGATGAAATTCTGGCTATGAGGAGGATACAGAATGAAACGGGAATTAGGAATCGCAAGGTGTGGACTTGCTTGTTGTCTGTGTTCAGAAAACACAAAATGCAATGGCTGTTTTTCGGATAACTGTCCTGACTACGCACAATGCGAGAATAGAAAATGCTCTATTGAAAAGGAATTCCCAGGCTGTTATGCTTGTGAAATGGATTGTAAAAGGGGATTATTGAACAAAATCAAGCCATACGGTTTTACATTGTTTATAAAAAGATATGGGAGAGAAAGCCTTCTTGACTGTCTTGAAAAAAATGAAAGGCAAGGAATACTATATCATCGTAAAGGAATTATTGGCGATTACGATGATTTTGACGATGTGGAAAAACTGATAGAATTTATTAAGACAGGAAAACGCTAAATCCCTGTTTGTCTATTTTGAAAATTAAACAGCCACCATTAAAATTGTAAAGACGTGTTTTTTGTATAATTCAAGTGTGGTAGGAGTGTGATATATCGTATCTTTTGGAATTATATATCATCTATACAGGCAGTAGGGGAAGAAAACCCGACACAATATCGTTGTCTAAAGAATTTTTTAATGGTGAGGATGTTGACATTGAGGATTTTCTGTAAAGTTTTTGATGAACAGAGAAAACTGTATGGAATGACAGAGCAGACAGTGAAAGAAACAATCCGTATTTGTAAGGACAGGAATATCTTAAAAGAATATTTGGTTAGCATAATCAAAGTAACAATTTAGTATCAAAATAACAGAGCAGCTGATAAGCAACGCTTCTAATATTCTTTAGCCCAGTTGTGCTTTCCTACCCTATCCAAATTTTTACTGCTTGATAGAAATATCGCAAAAATATTTAGAACCGAATGCAACAAAATAAAGGGAGGTTTAATCAATGGTATACCCATATGCAACATTAAGCGACGAAACTGAAGTTGTCCATTCTGAAATGAAACCAGATGGAAGGGTAAAGGTGTATATTGAGAAATCGGTTTACAATGGATTTCATCATGCTACCTGCTATCTGCCAGACTATACGTGGGAAGGCATAGTTGGATTTTCAGATACGGAAATGGCATATTTGAAAGAATTTGTGGAAAATAACGCCCATTTAATCATAGAGTTTGCAAAAGCAGGAGGTTTTGAGAATGCCTCAAATTTTTAAATTTGGTGGATATATAATTTTCTTTTGGTCAAATGAGAACAAGCCAACAGAGCCCGTCCATGTCCATATTGCAAAACATAATCCGAAAGCCAATTCAACAAAAGTGTGGATAACCAGGAGGGGGAAAGCGCTCATATGCAACAATAATTCCCATATACCTTCAAAAGAATTGAGGAAAGTAATTGCATTTATTGAAGCAAATAGCAATGAAATTATACAAAAGTGGTACGAATATTTTGATGAAATCTGTTATTATTGCTAATAAATACCGCTTCTAATATTCTTTAGCCCAGTTGTGCTTTCCTACATATCCTCCGCACCCTCCCCCCGCCCTTATCGTAATTTTTAATAAAAACCCCTCGTTATTTCCTCCGATATTAGGCAATGCGAATACAATTAATCGAATATGCAATCTATATAATCATATATGCAATCTATAGTGCCTTATGAATTGCTATAATATACCCATCTCAAATAATTAAATAAGGAGGGAAAACAATATGAAAAGGAAATTAATGGCAGTATTGCTTGCAGGCGCGATGTCGATTACGGCGGTAGCGTGCGGTGGTGATTCAGGAAGTGATACAAAGGATGATTCACAGACAAGCAGTACAGACAAAGACCAGTCCGATGCGGACACATCCGCGGACAAGGAGCAGGATAAGGAAGAAGGCGGGGATTCCGCTGGCGGCGGAAAGCTGACCGTATGGGCTTGGGATCAGACCTTTAATATCAAAGCGATCAACATGGCGGCGGAGCAGTATAAAAAAGACCATCCGGATTTCGAGATCGAGGTTGTGGAGACATCTTCCGACGACTGCCAGACGAAGCTTACAACATGCGGAAATGCGGGCGATTACAGCACGATGGCGGATATCGTATTGATGCAGGACAACAGCTACCAGAAGTTCTTAAAGAGCTATCCGGACGCATTTACCGATCTGACAGACTGCGGCATCAACTGGGATGATTTTTCAACCATTAAGCAGAGCTATTCCATGGCGGATGGCAAGCATTATGGCGTTCCTTATGATAACGGCGTATGCGCGGCATTCTATCGTACCGATGTGCTGAAAGAAGCCGGCTATAAAATCGAAGACTTAACAGACATTACTTGGTCGAAATTTATTGAGATCGGCGAAAAAGTGCATGAAAAAACAGGCAAATACCTTTTGACAAGTGAAGCGGCCGGCGGCGATACGATCATGCTGATGATCCAGTCCTGCGGCGCGAACTTTGTAAATGAAGAAGGCCAGGCATACATAACCGGCAACGACGTTGCGGATAAATGTATCGACCTTTACACCGAGATGGTGAAAAAAGATGTTGTAAAACTTGTAAATAACTGGGATGAATATGTAAAGACCGTAACAGACGGCGAAGCGGCCGGTATTGTAAACGGGAACTGGATGAACGCGACACTGGTAGGCATCGATGACCAGAAGGGCAACTGGCAGATTACGACAATCCCGAAGGTTGACGGCGTAGAGACTGCTACAAATTATGCAAACAACGGCGGTTCTTCTTGGTATATTACATCCAACTGCAAGGACGTGGATCTGGCAAAGGATTTCCTCGTAAGCACATTTGGTTCCAGCACGGAATTTTATGATGCGATCCTTCCGGAAACATCCGGTATCGCATGTTACCTGCCAGCAGGCGAATCAAAAGTATATAATGAGCCGGTAGCTTTTTATGATGACCAGCCGATTTATTCTACATTGGTAGAATATTCTTCCCATATTCCGGAATTTACAAAGACTCCGTACCATTATGAGGCAAGAGAGGCTGTCAACACCGCGATCATCAAGATAGTAGACGGCACTTCAAAAGAAGATGCCTTACAGGAAGCTCAGGAGACATTGGAATTTAAGATGACTGAGTAAGCGCTGCAAAGCGGGCAAGGCGTTTATGGGGGACTGCTCGCAGCTCCCCCATATTTGTTGACGCATTTTTTACCAAAAAGGAAGTAGAAGGGAGGCATTGAAGTGAATTCAAATAAAAAAGGATTAACGCTGGTTGCCAAGCAAAGGATAGCCGGGTGGACATTTTTAACCCCGGCGACACTGATGATCGTGATTATGAGCTTTTACCCGATGGTCCGCGCGTTTATCATATCTTTGCAGACCGGGGTCGGCGCGAATATGAGGTTCGCGGAGCCGATATTCAGTAATTATAAAAGGATCCTTGCGGATAAGGTATTCCAGCAGTCCATTGTCAATACGTTCATGTACCTGCTGATACAGGTGCCAATCATGCTGCTGCTTGCGATTTTGCTGGCGCAGTTGTTAAATAACCAGCACCTTCGGTTTAAAGGGCTGTTTCGTACCTGCGTATTCTTACCGTGCGCGACGTCGCTCGTTTCCTACGCGTTGATCTTCCGTTCCTTATTTGCGCAGGAAGGGCTGATCAATACAATTCTGGTAAACTTACATATTCTGGACAAGGGGTATAATTTCCTCGGAAACTCCTTTAGCGCGAAGGTTGTCATTATCATAGCGCTGGTATGGAGGTGGACGGGATACAATATGGTATTTTACTTAGCGGGGTTACAAAATATCGAATATTCCGTATACGAAGCGGCAAATATTGACGGGGCAAGCGGCTGGAAGACGTTTTGGAAGATTACCGTCCCGCTGTTAAAGCCGACTATCGTTATGACCGTGATCACATCCATCAACGGTACCTTGCAGTTGTTTGACGAGTCCGTCAACCTGACCAAGGGCGGGCCTGCAAATTCCACGATCACGATGTCCCATTATGTATATAATACCTGTTTTATCAACGTCCCGAACTTTGGATACGCATCCGCGATGGCATTTTTGATCTTCCTTATGGTTGCCATCCTGGCGTTAATTAACTTGAAAGTAGGTGATACGCGTGACTAAGAAGAATCCTTCCATGATTCAGCGCAGGCTGATACCGACTTATATTTTCCTTACGATTGTATCTATATTTTCCGTGTTCCCGCTGTACTGGATGATTGCCGCGGCCACCAACACCTCTACGGAGATTTCCAGGGGGCGTATCCTGCCGGGGACGCATTTTTTGGAAAATTTTAAAAACCTGACCGAACAGCAGCCGCTTTGGCGGGCGCTTGGAAATTCCTTTTTGTATGCGCTGGTTACGACGATCGTCTGCCTGTTGATCTGCTCGATTGCTGGGTACGGCTTTGAGATTTACAATGACAAATGGAAAGATAAGCTGTTTTCCATCCTGCTGCTGGCGATGATGGTTCCGCAGGTAGCGACTATGGTTCCGCTGTTTCAGATGTTTTCAAAGGCGAAGCTTTTAAATACGACGGTTGGCTTTATCCTTCCGATGATATCCACGCCGTTTATGATCATGATGTTCCGCCAGCATGCCAGGTCGTTTCCGATTGACATTATCGAAGCGGCAAGGATTGACGGGTTAAGCGAAGTGCAGATATTTTTCCGCATGTTTATGCCGACGATGAAATCCACCTATGCGGCTGCCGCGGTTATTACGTTTATGAACGCATGGAACTCTTATTTGTGGCCAAAGGTTATTATGACAGACAACAAATCCCTGACGATGCCGATGTTGATCGCAAACCTGATCACCGGGTATGTCATTGATTACGGTATGCTGATGTGCGGCGTATTGTTCTGTTCGATTCCTACGATGATCATTTTCTTCGTACTGCAAAAACAGTTCGCGGAAGGAATCACCGGGGCAGTCAAATAGCCTTACCAGCCTTCTTCGGAATGGATCTGGGATTTTAAAAGCTGCTGCTCATAATTGTCCGGGCGTTTGCGCCATTCGTTTGGAGAGACGCCTGTGACTTTTTTAAAATTGCGGCTGAAGGTGGAAAATGTTGGAAAGCCGCACTTGTTTGCAATGTCCATAATATAGTCGTCCGTCCGCTTTAAATAATCGCAGGCGGCCTGGACGCGTATCAGGTTGACGTAGTCCATGGGGCTTATGGACATGTATCTGGAAAAAATTTTACGGAAATGGGATTCGCTCATATGGCAGTTTGCCGCGATATCCTCGATTTTTAAAGGCTCCATATAATGCAGGGAAATATAATCCAGCGATTGCGAGATCGGGATTACCTCAATATGGGGGGGGTTCATTTGACAGCTCGTTGTCCTTGTTTTCCCTTGCGATATGGATTAACAGCGCGGTCACCTCCGCGGTGGCTTCCTCTATGTAAAACGCCTCTTTGCGCCGCATAATGTCTAAGACATTGCGGATCTTTTGCCCAAGCTTTGGCTTTTCGGCTTCCGGGCATAAATAGGCGCGGGCGTTGATCAGGGGGATGACCGTCTGGTTTATATGCCGCATATTGTTATGGTAAGCGTTGTCTAACGCTTCCTCAATATCGATAAACAGGTATTCCCAGCTTGAAACCGTATCCGGGTCGCTGTTTGTCGTATGCGGGCATTTTTTCGGTATAACTGAAAAACAGCCGCCCACGTAGCGGTGTTCCTCGTTCCCGAGTATCAGGCTGCCGGTTCCATCATAGCAGTAGCCGATTTCCAGGTAATTATGGAAATGCAGGTAGTCGATATCCCGGCCGTAATTTTGCACCCATTTTTCCCCAATCAACGCCAGAAACGGGACGTTTTTCGGGATTTTATAATACCTTAGCTGAATTTGTTTTTTATCGTTGTTTGTCATAGGAGACTCCTTATCTTCTTATTATATCGGACAAAAAATGACTTCGCAA
The DNA here is from genome assembly GCA_947385775.1 of uncultured Eubacterium sp. Lineage (GTDB taxonomy): Bacteria > Bacillota > Clostridia > Lachnospirales > Lachnospiraceae > Eubacterium_J. The sequence goes on from CANDMI010000013.1 coordinate 26,909, forward strand.
GTATTATTTCATGCTATTTTGTAATTTTTATGGAAAAAAGGTAATAGAAAAAAGTAATAGAAAAAGGTATTAGAAGGTAATAGAAAAAACGCAGAAAGAAGGAGAGTAATGGATCAATTTATCGTAAATATTATCCACCGCCCGGAGATGGTGCCGGAATACGCGGAAAAAGTCACGGGGCACGGGCAGTCCGAGGACATCGGGCGCAAGGCCCTGTTAACCGAAAGCCTGGACATTTTTAAAACCCAGCAGGAATGCGCCCATAAAAACGGGTTAAAGACCACGATCCAGATGACCTACGCCAGCCTGTTTAACGAAGAGGCCGTAGCTTTGGCAAAACAGCACCATGAGCGGTACGGGGATGAGATCGCCCTTTCCCTGCTGGGGCTTCCATGCGAGCAGTTCCGGGAAAAATACAAGACCAAGGATTTCTGCATCTGGATGTTTTCCATGGAGGACAAAAAGGCCATCGTAAACGACGTGTTCGGCAAATTTTATGAGCGGTTCGGCTTTTATCCGCAGTCCACAGGCTCGTACTATATGGACGCGGAGCTGATCAATTATATCAAAGAAAAATATCCGTCCGTCAAATGCGCCGTGGCCACCTGCTGGGAGGAGGGGCCGAAGGCGTACCACACCTGCAACAACAGCTGGTACACGTTTATGGACGGCGGCCCTTGGGCGCCTTGGATACCGTCAAAGCAAAACACCCACGCGCCTGCCGCAAATGAAGCGGAGGACTCCGGCATTGTGGCGATCCCGCATTTAAGTAGGGATTTGATCGCCTGCTACGACGGCAACGGCTCCAATTTCGGGACGCACCCGCAAAACGTGCTGCGGGGCATGATCTACGAGGACGGGGAGTACCCGTACCTGTATAATTTAATCGACCAGTTCCGCTACCAGGCGAAGTTCAACAATGGGTATGCATATAATATGATGTTTGTGGGGCCTGGCTGGATGAACAAGATGGGCCGCTGGGAGGCGCCGTACGAGCTTTTAAAAAAATCCTATGAGGACGGCTGCGCCTACTATGGTCAGCTGAAAAAGGAAGGGAAGCTTACGGACATGACGATGGCGGAGTTTGCGGATTTTTACCGCGGGAAGAAAAGCTACGCCGAGCCGGAATGCGCCCTTTGGAGGGACATCTTATATGGAAGCGAAAAACAGGTGTTTTGGTACTGCGACCCATATATGCGCGCCTGCGTCAACATGGACCAGGGGGGAGCCATCGTGGATTTAAGGCCGTACGTGGCAAAGCTGCCATGGCCGGTTGGAATCGGAACCCCGCATATCCAGGACGCAAGCTATCCATTCTTGATCCAGGAAAAATACCGCGCCGGGTATTTCACCCATTACGCCGGGGAAGGGACGGTGCGAAGCGCCAAGGTCTGCTGCAATGGGGAGGAGGTGGATTTATGCCTCTGCCGCACGAAAGCCCATGTTTCGAAAGAGGGCAAAGACCATATCCTGACCTTAGATCCGGTGGACATTGAGTTTTCGGACACAACCGTAAAGCTACAGACTATAATCACATTTACGGAAGGGGAGAGCGCGGTTAAGACCGAGCGTAAGATCTTAAACGTCACAAATCCGAAGGCGGAGGTTACGATTCAGGAATACATGACGGCCTGCTACGGCACGACGGAGTACAGCGAGGATATGTCCAGCCTGACCTTGTGGGTGGAAGCGGACGGAAACAAAGAAGAGCTTTCCTACGAATACAAGTGCAGGGAGGCTTTGAAGGAAAACGCCGCCCGCGTAAGCTGCAAGCTGCCGCCAATAAAGACCCTTGTGTCAATGGAATGCGAAGGGAACGGCAAGTCCGGCTTTATCCGGGAAGGGTATGCCTTCAGCCCGATGTTTACGCTGGGGTATACGGGGAAATTATGTGAAAAGGAGGTGTTTACGACATGGCTCAGGCTGGAAAAGGCAGATTAAATTACCGGTGCCCGTCCTGTTTTATGCGGGATTTGGATCTGGATATGTTTTACGATAAGGAAAAAAAGGAGTATTACTGCATCCGCTGCCAGTATACGGGGACGGAAGAAGACGTGCTTGCGAAAAACCAAATGGCGCGGTTCCGGTACCGGGATATGAAAAAGCGGTATGGGATGGAGGATTTTGAGAGGTTTGAATAAAGGTTAGAGAAAAAGGATTAGAGAAAAGGGTTTTATAAAGGGATTAAAAAGGGAGGTTTTTAAATGAGCGGATTTAAGAAAACAGCCAGTGTGCTATTAAGCTTATGTATGGCGGTTACGCCTTTGAGCGGTGTGGGTATTGTCAGCGCGTCCGATAACGGGGGGACGACACAGAATGTGGTATTGGCGGCGGATTCCGATACCGCGGTGGAAGCTCCGATTAATGTCAAAAAGATTCCGGGGCTGTCCGAAGATTTTATCCATGGGATTGACGTTTCCACATATTTAAGCGAGATCCAAAGCGGGGTAAAATACAAGGATGAAAACGGCGTGGAAAAGAACATGTTTGAGATTTTTAAAGACGGCGGCGCCAACTGGATCAGACTCCGTGTCTGGAACTGCCCGTACCGCGTGGACGCAAACGGGAAGATCCTTTATACCGACGATGCCGGAAATGAGTATAATGAGGATCAGGTGACGAAAACCCAGCATAAAGACGGGTATTTTGAATATGCGTTAAAAGACGGCGGCAAAACCGTATATCCGGAAGGTTACGGCGCGGGCAACTGTGACATCGATACGGCGGTTGCGACCGGTAAGATCGCGACGGATTATGGCATGAAAGTGTTAATTGATTTCCATTATTCCGATTTTTGGGCTGACCCTTCCAAAATGAAAGCTCCAAAAGCATGGACTGGTATGGATATTGACACAAAAGCGAAAGCCCTTTCGGACTTTACGGCGGACTGCATGAAAAAGTTAAAGGACGGCGGCGTGGACGTAGGCATGGTGCAGGTCGGAAATGAAATTAACGGCGGTATGGCAGGCGAAGCGGACTGGAATAATATTGCAAAGCTTCTGGACGCAGGCTGTAAGGCAGTCCGCGCGGCGGATGATAAGATCCTGATCGCGATCCATTACGCGAATCCGGACAGGGAAAATTACCAGATGGAGCGGGCAAAGGCGCTGGCGGATAAAAATATCGATTACGATGTGTTTGCGTCGTCCTATTATTCCTTCTGGCATGGCTCCACCGAGAACTTGACAAACGTATTAAGCGGCATTGCAAAAACATACCAAAAGAAGGTTATGGTGGCGGAGGTTTCCTATTGCACGACGCTGGAAGATGGCGACGGACATAAAAATGTCGTAAGCGCGGACACCCCGGGGCTTGATTACTCCATTGATGAAAAGGGCGAAGGCCAGGCTGCCGCGGTGCGGGATGCCATTGCGGCGGTCGCGGCAGTCGGGGATGCGGGAATCGGCACATTTTACTGGGAACCGGCATGGGTTCCGGTGCAAAATTATGCAGGCGCCGACGCTTCTAAAAAGGAAGAAGTGTTAAATTACAACATTGACAAATGGGAGAAATACGGCTGCGGATGGGCGTCCAAATGGTCTGGCCCGGTTGGCGATCAAAAGGAAGGCGAAGGCTATGACCCGGGCGTAAAGAAAGACCAGGCTACACACGGTTCAGAGTGGGATAACCAGGCGATGTTTGATTTTAACGGCAAAGCGCTCCCATCCATCAATGTGTACAAATGGATTTACACAGGCGCAAGCGGCCCGGTTCGCGTAAAATCGGTAGACGCGTTGGAATGTACGATGCAGTATAAAGGGGAACCATCCCTGCCGGATAAGACGACGGTTCGGCTGAATAATGAACAAAGCGTAGAAAACGTGCCGGTTACGTGGGACGCGTCGCAGCTTGAGGCATTAAAGACAGCGGATTTTGGCGAATACACCGTCAACGGGACGATAGGGGAATTCCAGTTCCAGTCAAAGGGTGAAACGGTTGCCGTAAAAGCGGGCGAATGGCAGACAACCTGCAACGTAGTTGTGACCGGGCAAAATTATGTAAGAAACGGCAGCTTTGAGGAAGGCGAAAACGGCTGGACAAAGCAGGGCGAGGTTACGTTTAAGACAGACGGGGCCAGCGGCAACGCGAAGGATGGCAGCAATTACTATCAGGTATACGGCGTAGGCGGCTCCACGATTGATTTTGAGATCGGACAGACAATATCAGGCCAGCAGCTTCCGCCAAGCGGAAAATATATGTTATTTGGCTATTATCAGGGCACAAATTTGGGAACTATATCCGAAGAATCCGGCCTGATCGCGCAGGTAACGTATAAGGACGGCTCTGTCCAGACCTATAAAGGGGAAATCCAGGTTCCGGGCACATGGAAGGTGTTCTATCAGGCGAAAGCGAAAGGCATCGTGATCAACGAAAATGTGGAAAGCATTCAGATCACAAGCCGCATGATCAGCAACAACGGCGGCTGGGCAGTCGTAGACGATATTAATTTAATGCAGACGGACGGGGCGGACACCCTGACGGCGGAAGAAAAAGCGTTTGGCGAAAAGCGGCAAAGCGCGTTAAATCCAGCCAAGGTAAAGAAGCCGGTTGTGAAAAACACGAAAAAGGATACCCTGAAAGTCAGCTACAAAAAGGCCGAAGGCGCGCAGGGCTATGAGATCCGCTATGCGTCCAAGTCAAACATGAAAGGCGTGAAGAAGGTAACAACAAAGAAGCTGTCCTGCACGGTGAAGGATAAGACGCTGAAAAAAGGCGGCGCGTATTATGTGCAGGTGCGCGCATATGCGTTGGACGATGCGGGCAAAAAGGTTTACGGCAAATACAGCTCGAAAGCAAAAGTGCAGATTCAAAAGTAAGAGACGCAAAAGCGTAAAATGGAAGTTTGTAACAGTTCAGCCCAGGACTTTGCATTTACTGCAAAGTCCGTATGATAAAGCAGCGGTTGCGGGAATCCGATTCTTTGCCTTTACATCCAAACCTGCGCTTGTTATAATTTAGGAAACAGCGCGATATCGTTAAGAAATATTTGAAGAGAAAGCAGGTGGGAATATGGGCATGACAGACAGCCAGTTTAAAGGGTTTATTAAATTTGTGCTGGATGATATAAGAGAAGTTCTGGAAACCATGAACGAAGGCAAAGAAAAGGAGAAACTGCAAAAAGTGGCGGACAATTTGCAGCAGACATTGGAAGATTAAGACAGGCTAAGAAAAAAGCCAGGGCATTTATAAAACAATGCCCTGGCTTTTTATGCACACGGGCGCCCAAGTGAAATTTGTCAGCGGAAGCTGACGGGCGCCCGGCGCGGCGAGTAGGGAAAGAAAGATCTTCCCTACTCGATTTTTCCTAACAGCTTTTCAACAGTTTTTCAACAGTTTTTCAATAGTTTTTCAATAGAAGCAAGCTTTACGCAAAGCGTAAATATCTCCGTAGCGTCCCGCATTTCCTCCACGGTCGGAAACGTAGGCGCGATACGTATGTTGGAATCCTGCGGGTCTTTTCCGTAAGGATAAGTGGCCCCCGCCCCGGTTAACACTACGCCAAGCTGCTTGCATTTTTCAACGATCGCTTTCGCGCATCCAGGCATGGATTCAAAAGAGATAAAATACCCGCCCCTTGGCTTGATCCAGCAGCCGATCCCAAGGCCCGTAAGCTCCCTGTCTAAAATTTCCAGCACAGCGTCAAATTTTGGCCGGATGATATTGGCGTGTTTTTCCATATGGGCGTTTAAGCCGTCCAGGTTTTTGAAAAACCGCGCATGGCGAAGCTGGTTTATTTTGTCATGGCCGATGATCTGGGTCGTCATGAATTTTTTGATATATTCCATGTTTGCTTTTGAAGTCGCGATCGCGGACACGCCGGAGCCAGGGAAGCTTACCTTGGAGGTGGAGGCAAATATGTATGCCATATCCGGGTTGCCTGCTTTTTCGCACTCTTCTAATAAATTTAAGATCTTATCGTGCTTATCGTCGTAAAGGTGGTGGATACAGTATGCGTTATCCCAAAAAATACGAAAATCCTTGGCCTTTGGCTTTAAATTCGCAAAGCGCTTTACTGTCTCGTCGGAATAGGTGATGCCGGTCGGGTTGGAATATTTCGGGACGCACCAGATGCCCTTTACGGATTCGTCCTCGTTTACATATTTTTCCACCAGATCCATATCCGGGCCGTCTTCTCCTAACGGGATAGTTACCATTTCAATGCCAAAAAGCTCTGTGATTTTAAAATGCCTGTCGTACCCTGGAACCGGGCATAAAAATTTTACTTTGTCCAGCTTGCACCATGGAGCAGAGCCGTTTACCCCCATGACCATAGAGCGGCAAACGGTGTCGTACATAATGTTCAGGCTGGAATTGCCGCATACGATGACGTTGTCCTTTTTGACCTCCATCATATCCGCCATAAGCTGGCGGCATTCGCCGATGCCGTCCCAGTCCCCGTAATTTCTGGTGTCATTTCCAAGCGCCGTGCGCATATCGGATTCACTGTTGACGATATTTAGTAATTGCGTGGATAATGCAAGCTGCGCCACGCTTGGCTTGCCCCTTGCCATATTAAAAGAAAGGCCCTTTGCCTCTTGCGTTTTAAATTGTTCTTCCAGGCTCGCCTTTAAGGATAAAAGCTCATTTTGATCCATTTCGGTATACATTTTCATAAATGCCGTTCTCCCTCCCTGATATAATGTTTGCCTGTATAGCCTTAAATCAACTGTTTTCAAACTCTTTTCAAGTATAACAGGGTATTTTGACGCAGTCAATAAAAATACGTTGCTATTTTACCGAAACTTTCTTATAATAGAGATAGCGTAACGATACAAAGGAGGATTGCAGGATGGGGAAACGGCTTGCGGGGTATGTGCCGGATTATGTAGTATTCGATTTAGAAACGACAGGGACAAGCGTAAAAAGCGACGATATTATAGAGATTTCAGCCATAAAGACAGTGTCGGGCGTAATAAAAGAAACCTATTCCACACTGGTAAACCCGAAACGGAGCATTCCTGCGGCGGCTTCCGCGATTAACGGGATTACGGATGAGATGACGGCGCAGGCGCCGTTTTTAGAAGAAGCGCTGGCGGGTTTTTTGGATTTTATCGGGGATTTTGTGCTGGTGGGGCATAATATCCATACCTTTGATCTGAAATTTATATGCCGCGATGCGATGAAGCTGTTTGACCGGCAGGTAAACAATGATTACATAGATACGCTAAATATGGCAAGGAAGTGCCTGCCAAAGCTTTCGCATCATAAGCTTACCGATGTGGCGGCGTATTTTCAGATTGATACAAAAGGGGCGCACCGGGCGTTAAACGACTGTATGATGAACCAGAAATGCTACGAAGAAATGGCGAAGCTGCTGCCAAAGGATCTTCCGGTATGCCCAGAGTGCGGCGGCGAGCTGGTAAAACGAAAGGGCAGGTTTGGAGAATTTTTCGGCTGTTCCAATTATCCGAACTGCAAGTATACCAAAAATGCATAAAAATATAATAAGAAATAAAAAATTCAGGAGGGGATTATGGGAGCGTTTGATTATACAAGGGTAAAAGATCCGCAGTATTTTGCGGAAGGAAGGCTGGAAGCGCATTCCGACCACGTATGCTTTGCAAACAGAAAAGAGGCCATGGCGGGGGGGACGAGCCTTCGGCATTCTTTGAATGGAATCTGGAAATTCCACTATGCGAAAAACTACGCCCAGGCGCCTGTGGGGTTTGAACAGGCGGATTTCGATTGCAGGCCATGGGACGATATCCGGGTTCCGGCTCATATCCAGATGGAGGGCTATGACAGGCCGCAGTATGTGAACACGCAGTACCCTTGGGACGGCTGGGAGGATATCCGCCCGGGTGAGATACCGGTGGAATTTAACCCGACGGCAAGCTATGTAAAATATTTTATGCTGCCGGAAAACATGAAAGGGCAGCCGGTTTATATTTCCTTCCAGGGGGCGGAAAGCGCGCTGGCATTGTGGCTGAACGGACATTATGTGGGCTACGGGGCGGACAGCTTTACCCCGTCGGAGTTTGAGCTTACGCCTTTTATTATAGAAGGGGAAAATAAGCTGGCGGTGCAGGTGTTTAAGTGGACGGCGGGAAGCTGGTGCGAAGACCAGGACTTTTATCGTTTCAGCGGCATTTACAGGGATGTGTACCTTTATACCGTGCCAAAGGCGCATTTGTGGGATATCAAGACAGAGCCGGTAGTGGCGCCGGAGCTTGACCATGCGGATTTAAATCTTTGTTTCAAGGCGCAGGGGGCCGGGAAGCTGCATATTACGCTATCCGACGGCGGGGATGCGGTTGTGGAGGATACGGTGCAGCTTGACCATGAGCTGTCGTTATCATACCCTGTGCTTTCGCCAAAGCTTTGGAGCGCGGAGGAGCCGCATTTATATACGATGTCCTTAGAGCTTATGGATTCCGATGGAAATGTATGTGAATATATTGTACAAAGGGTAGGGTTCCGTCGCTTTGAAATGAAGGACGGCCTGATGTGCTTAAACGGAAAGCGCATTGTGTTTAAAGGGGTAAACCGTCACGAGTTTTCGTCTTTAACGGGTCGGGCGGTATCCAAAGAGGAAACCTTACAGGATATCCTGACGATGAAGCGCAATAACATCAACGCCATCCGCACCTGTCATTATCCGGACAATTCCTGGATTTACGGGCTTTGCGATGAATACGGGCTGTATATGATCGCGGAAAACAACATGGAATCCCACGGCACATGGGACGCTTATTTGTGCGGCAGGGCGGAGAAAGATTTTATCGTGCCGTGCGACCATAAGGAATGGGAAGCGATGATGCTAGACCGCGTCAATTCCTGCTATCAGCGGGATAAAAACCATCCTTCCATTTTAATCTGGTCATGCGGGAACGAATCTTATGGCGGGAAGGTCATTTATGAGATGTCCGAAAAATTCCGCTCCTTAGATCCGCACCGCCTGGTGCATTACGAAGGGGTGTTCCATGACCGCCGCTACAACAATACAAGCGATATGGAAAGCCAGATGTACCCGTCGGTGGCTTCCATCGAAGCGTTTTTAAAGGAGCATACAGACAAGCCGTTTATCTGCTGCGAATATACCCACGCTATGGGCAATTCCTGCGGGGCTATGCATAAATACACGGATCTGTCAGACCGGGAGCCGCGCTACCAGGGCGGGTTTATCTGGGATTACATTGACCAGTCTATTTTGAAAAAAGACCGTTACGGCGAGCCATATCAGGCTTACGGCGGGGATTTTGGAGAGCGGCCGTCTGACTACAGCTTTTCCGGAAACGGCATCGTATATGGCGGCGGGCGCGACGAGTCGCCAAAGATGCAGGATGTAAAGTACAATTATCAAAATATTTCCGTTTCTTTTGAGGACGGGGAGCATTTTACAGTAACGAATAAAAATTTGTTTATAAATACGGACGACTATGCCTGCAAGGCTGTTTTATTAAGAAACGGCGTTTTGGTTATGGAAAAAGAGCTTGCGGTATCCGTTCCTGCGTTGGAGAGCGCCCAGTTTCCAGTTCCGTTTGCGGAAATAGTGTATCAGGAGGACGCGGAGTATGCGGTTACGATTTCTTTCCTATTAAAAGAAGATACGATCTGGGCGAAGGCCGGACATGAGGTGGCGTTTGGGCAAAAGGTTTATAAAAAGCCGTTTGTATGGGAAAAAAGCGGTAAGGCGCTAAAAGTCATCCATGGAAAGAAAAATATCGGCGTAAAGGGCGATGGGTTTGAAGTTCTGTTTTCCATTGCAAACGGCGGGCTGGTATCTTACCGTTACGGCGGGGTGGAAATGCTTGAAAAAATGCCGATGCCGAATTTTTGGCGGGCGCCTGTGGACAATGACCTTGGAAACCACGGCCCGGCAAGGCAGGCCCAGTGGAAGATCGCCAGCACAAGCCTGTTGCTTGGCTGTTCCGATTGGACGCAGGAGCGCATGACCGATGTAAAGGAGGAAGCGGGCGGCGTTACAGTATCGTTTCGGTATGCGATGCCGACACAGCCTGCAAGCGCTTGTGAGGTTTCCTATAGGGTAACCGGGGACGGTGCCGTGCATGTAAAACTGTCCTACGACCCGGTGGAGGGGCTTTGCGATATGCCGGAGTTTGGGATGTTGTTCCAGATGAACGCGGATTATGACAATGTAACCTGGTATGGGCTTGGGCCGCAGGAAACCTATGCGGACCGCAAACACGGCGCAAAGCTTGGGCTGTATCAAAACAAGGTTATGGACAATTTTGCAAAATACCTTGTCCCGCAGGAATGCGGCAATAAAATGGGCGTGCGCTTTGCCACGGTGACGGACGCAAAGGGCCGGGGGCTTTTATTTGCGGGGGATGAGATCAATTTTTCCGCGCTTCCGTATACGCCTCATGAAATGGAAAACGCTTCCCACGCGTATGAGCTGCCAAACGTACACCATACCTATATCCGCGCGGCGCTTGCCCAGATGGGCGTAGCCGGGGATGACAGCTGGGGCGCGCCGGTGCATCCGGAGTATTTAATCGATGTAAGTAAGAAACTGGAATTTTCATTTGTATTTAAGGGGGTTTAGCGTAAAGATGAATGAAGAACCAATCGTGATAAATAAGGCAGGCGGGCGTACCGCCCCAAAAACGGGCATTGCATTACGCGCCGCCTGCCTGATGATGGCCATCTGCCTGCTTTTGCAGGCGGACGCGGCTGTGGCGCAGGTATCCGCGGCGGAAAAAAATACCGTTACGTTTTCTGAATTAAACGACGATTCGGTATTTTTAAAGGAATCACAGCCCCATGTATGCACGCTGACATCCAGCGCGATGATGGTGCGCAGGGCGGCGATGCTTTCCGGAAATGACGAATGGGAAAAGATTACAGAGCAGTACGTCCGCCAGAGCGCATGGTCAGAAGGGGTCGGCCTAAAGTGGAATTTCACCTCCGCGGGCATTAACGTGGCGCATAAGCCGCTGTCATCCAAAACGGAATTGATTAACATGCTAAAAGACCATCCGGAAGGCGTAGTGATCTATAATACATATAAGCCGCACTCGATTTTAGTGACCGATTATACAGACGGCGTATTTTACTGTTCAGATCCGTCCAATGGAAGCCCATCCGGCAGATATCCGGTTTCCCAGGCTTCTATCAGTGTGGAATCCGCAAGCCGCTGCTGGTATGTCACAAGGCCCTTTGGCCTTTCGGTGATCATGGAGGATAGGGACTATGAGGCAGACAATTTAAAATACCGCCTGCTGGACGCGGAGGAAAAAACCGTGGAATGCGCCGGGATGGTTAAGGACAAAAAGGCCGCTGCGGTGCCGGATACGGTAGAGCTGGAAGGGGAGGAATTTCAGGTTATCCGCATATCGGACAATGCTTTCGCGAAATCTTCAAAGCTGAAATCGGTTACGATTGGCGAAAATGTTCAGGAAATCGGGAAAAAAGCGTTTTACCAGTGTAAAAAATTAAAAGAGGTTTATATTTCTACGCTTTGCTTACAGGAAATCGCGGAAAACGCCTTTGGCAAGATCAACCAGGCGGCGGAGATTATTTTAATGACGCAGGATGAGATTCCGGCGATGATCGAGCTGCTTTCCGTCTCGGCGGTGCCGCAGACGGTTACGGTGCGGGCGGAGTAAAAAATGAAATAAGGAAAGGGATTGTTATGAACGTCGGTTCAATTAATCAAACGGATCAGGCAGAAAATATAAGGCAGACAGCCGCGGGAAATAACAGCAGGGCGTCAAACGCCGGCTTTTCGGGATATATGGATCAGGCAAGCGGCTCTGGTTCTTTGGAGCAGATATTTGATGAAGCGTCTAAGACCTATAACGTGTCCAAGGATCTGCTAAAGGCGGTTGCAAAGGCGGAGTCCAACTTTAACCCAAAGGCCGTTTCAAGCTGCGGGGCAATGGGGATCATGCAGCTTATGCCTGCGACGGCTTCCGGGCTTGGCGTTACCAACGCTTACGACCCAAAGCAGAATATTATGGGCGGAGCCAAGTATTTAAGCCAGCTTTTGACGAAATATAATGGAAATATACCATATGCGGTCGCCGCGTATAACGCCGGGGGCGGAAATGTGGATAAATACGGCGGAATCCCGCCATTTAATGAAACGCAAAATTATGTGGCGAAGGTGCTTCAATATCTGAACCAGGGCGTGGATATCCCGCAACAGGCCGCAGGCTCCGTGCAGGGCGCCTCTGGGAATGGAGCGTCCGCCTTAGCGCAACAGTCAGCAGGCGGCGCGGGAAATGCTTTACAGCAGATTATGGAGCAATATTTTGATTATGAAGATTATCTGGAATTTTTGCAGCTTTTTACGAAGATCATATACGAAAAGATCAGCGGGAAGGAGCTAGAGCAGCCGGAGGCTTTAGACAGCGAAAAAGAAAAAGAGGAGCAGGATGCGGCTGATGAAATTACAGAAGAAGAGCCTAGGAAGGCGCTTACGATGACAGTGCGGGATTCATTCGGGCGCAGCAAAACGTACATACAGGGCGATGAGGCAAAGAGCGATGCTAAACGGGCATATGTGGATATGACTTCCGGCGGGACAAACCGTTTGGCCGTTGTTTTGAATAAGGCGGCGGAATAACACAGAAAGACAGGTGCATACAATGGAAGTGTTGAAAATAAAAAAAGGCCAGGCGATTGCAAAGCGGAAAGAAAAAGTAAAACAATGGTATCTCGTATCCGAAGGCTCGGTCATACAAAAGCTTTCGTTTGCGGAGATTTCCCTTGGAAAAAATACGATTGTCGGGATTTTGGAAAGCGACTGGTTTATTTGTGATTATATTGCGGGGGAGGACAGCGTGCTTTTGGTCATCCCATGTAAAAACGCGGATGATTTAAAAAAGCTGTTGGCGGCAAACGAACGCTACCGCAGCATTTTCCTGCGTACGGCCATCGAGCAAAGGCACAGGATGTTCGCGCTTTATTCGGATTTATCCATGCGCACCAGGCAGTTCCATGCCTTTGTACAGACTGTGTACAATGACTACAAGTCGATGTGCAGCAGCTTAGGGCTGGACGAGCAGGCGTTCCCGCAGATGAATTATTTTAATATGATCGAAATGGAGCACAAGGCCCAGCCGTGGGAGATCCTAAACAGCGTCAGCCTTGTGAAAAATTATTTAAAGGACTATATACAGCTAATGGGGCGCGATGACAGCTTAAGCGTAGGTGTGATCATGGAAGCATCTGCACAGATGCACCGCGCCATGCTTGGCGTACGGGAAATGGTAAAATATTTAACCTACCATAAAGATATATTGCTGGCGGAAACAGGAGGCGACATGTTCAGCCTTTATTTTGACCTGGCAATCCGGGCGGGCAGAAGGCAGCTGGATATCGCCCCAATGAAAAAGCAGCTTTCGATTTTAACCGGATTTTTGCAGAAAATGAAAATTTATGACGCGCAGTTGATCGAATCCAGGGTGAAGCAGTATGAGGAGTACGATTTTGCCCGCACCGGTGCGGCTTCCATTACGACAGGCATGGACGTGGTGTCAGAAGACTGCCTTGGGCATATTTTAGAGTTTTCCGGTCTGCCGCAGGAAGATATCAACGCCTTTAAATCTACGGTGGAACAATTTAAGGCGCTGCCGGATATGCTGTCTACGGATTCTGACGCTTACAAGCTGCGCAAGCAGATCGCGGCTGCTTTTTATGACGTTTATTTTGGCGTATTTATGCAGGCTGTGGAAAACGAGGAGGAAGTGTCCCCGATCATCGAAATGTTTTTAAACTTCGGATTTATGGACGTCCAAATTGCGGGGGAGGAGTACACCAAGGCGCTTTATGACTTAACCGGACGGCTGCGCCAGTTTCAGTCCGAGCATATTTACACGATTTTTAACTGGCTAAAGAGCATTTACAAGGGGGAAAAGGAGCCGTCGAAAAATGAGTTTGACTTAGACTATTTCGGGGCGCTTTTAGAGCAGCGCAAAAACGGGGATCTGACCGAAGACCAGGTCAAAAAAATGCAGCATGACCAGAAGGAAAAGGTGCGGTTTGAGATTAAAAACATGTTTACCTCCGCAAACCGTATCACATCCGGGCGCATCACCACGTTTTGCCCGATCCTTTGCGAAGCGGATTTAATCAATTCCATTGATAAGCTGGCGGTTACGGCGGAAAAATTAGAGGACGCGCTGAACAAAACCCGTATGGTGGACTATTCGGTCTTTTATCGGGAAGTACAGTTCCCGTCCCCGGGGCTTGATATTTTAAACCACGAGCAGATCATGCTGGAGGTGCTGCCGGACATTATCTTAATGCCAAACGCCGGGGCCAGGTCTATGATGTGGCAGGAGACGGCGGACAAACGCAGGGACACGCCGGCCCGGTTCTTATTCCCGATTTTTACAGCCGCGGATTTGGACGATATGATGATGGAAGCGATCGGCAGGTTCCGCTGGGAGATGTGCCGAAAGATCCAGGGCGTGCGCTGGAACGATATCCGCGAAAAATCGCTAACCAGCGAATACTGCGACTATTTACAGTTTTACCGCAAAAACCAGAATTTATCTGTGGACGCAAAGGATAAGCTAAAAATCGCGCTTACGAGGGCGAAAAACAATTACCGGGAAGTGTTTGCCAAGGATTATGAAAACTGGATTAAATATGAGTCCAAAGGGAGCTTCCGGCTGAATAAGGTGGCCAGGGATATTTTGATCCTATATTGTCCGTTTACCGCGGAGATCCGGGAGGAGTTGAAGTCGAATCCGGTATATCAGAACGCTTTTGCAAAGCTGGAGCGGGACAATGTGAAAAAGGCGCAGCGACTTAGCGCGCTGTATGATAAGTACCAAAAGGCTGGCGGCGAGATTACGGTGCAGATGCAGGATAATCTTGCGTTTTATCAGATGTAGAAGTGTTTTTTTATAGCGGTCGGAAGTCGAAAGATGGGGAACTGTCCCCGGCAATGTTTAAGGCGTTCCGGCGCTCCGTTGCGCAACGCAACAGAAAAAAGAAGAACGCATAGGAAATTCTGTTACGGACTAAGGGCGCGCCGCCATGGACTTTTCGGCTTACACATTGAAAATTGAATCAGAGTTACCTAAAATGCCGTTGCATGGATAAAACCCAGGCAACGGCATTTTGTTATATCCGAAGATGATTTCCTTTGTTTAGAAAATTACCCCATCCGGCGCAAAGCTTATGGAATTTCTATGGCTTTGCGCTTTTTAAATTGTTTGCAATGGTTACGGCATAATGTAATATTAAATACTACATTATATTGTAAATATTTCTATAAAGAATTGACATAAATACAGCATATTGTTATAATTATAAACGCGAGATAATTACATAGTAAAATTTTAGGGCTTGTTATGCTTTAAGCCTGGAAAGAACTGGAATTAAAAATAGAATTAAATTTATGTTTAAAATCAGAATTGAAAGGGATGGGTAATTACGTATGGAGCTTCAGGAATTAAAAATCGGGAGAAAAACAGCGCGGGTTCCGATCATTCAGGGCGGTATGGGCGTTGGGGTCAGCCGCTTTCGTCTTGCGGGGGCGGTTGCGAAAGAAGGCGGGGTTGGCATGATTTCTTCTGCACAGATTGGATACGATGAGCCGGATTTTGAAGCGGATGTGCAAGGATGCAATGCGCGCTCGATTCAAAAGCATGTAGCGCTTGCAAAACAGCAGGCGGATGGCGGGCTGGTCGGCGTTAATATTATGGTGGCGTTACAGCATTATGCCGAGCATGTAAAGGCCGCAGTCTGTGCAGGCGCGGATCTGATCGCATGCGGGGCGGGGCTTCCGGTAGATCTGCCGGAGCTTGTGAAAGATTCAGACACCGCGATCGCGCCGATCATATCCACGAAAAAAGCCGCATCTGTCATTTTGCGTATGTGGGATAAAAAATACAAACGGACGGCTGACCTGCTTGTGGTTGAAGGCCCAAAGGCGGGAGGGCATCTTGGGTTTTCGCATTCCGCGCTTTGTGACATACCGGCCCTTTCGTATGACGAAGAGATCAAAGAGATTATCCGTGAAAAAAGGATTTATGAACAAAAGTATGGGGTATTGATCCCGGTCGTCGTAGGGGGCGGAATTTTTGACCAGTCCGATATCCGTCATGTGATGGAGCTTGGCGCGGACGGCGTGCAGATTGCCAGCAGGTTCGTAGCGACAAAAGAATGTGACGCTTCCATGGCATATAAACAGGCATACGTCCAGGCAAAAGAGGAGGATATCGCGATCATAAACAGCCCGGTCGGGATGCCGGGGCGGGCAATCCGAAACGCGTTTATCCGAAAAGCGGAGCAGGGTCAGATTCCGGTTACAAAATGCTTCCATTGCATAAAAAAATGCAATCCAAAGGAAACCGCATACTGTATCACCCAGGCGTTGGTGAACGCGGTAAAAGGAAACCTGGATGAAGGGCTGATCTTTTGCGGGGCGAATGTTGGGAGGATTACGGAGATTACAGATGTAGCGACGCTGATGCGTGAGCTGGCCACAGGCTCTTGATTTTTTGGGGTTATGGGAAGTCTGTTTTTAAATTGTGCATTTTATACAAATTAATAAAAGGGAAATTGTGCATTTTGTTGCAGATTAGATATTGTTTAATCAGAACGATGGGACTAAAATAAATATGGTAAAGGGAAAGAGTAAAAATTGTGTATGCGCGTTCACGCCAGAATGGAGGAACAAAAATGAAAATGAAAATGTATAGCGTAAAAGAGCCGGAAAAATTCCTTGATATAGTCAGCCAGTGCAAGGGCAGTGTCGAGCTTGTTTCAGAGAAGGGGGATCGTTTGAATTTAAAGTCTGAGCTAACGAAATATATCGCGCTTAGCAAGCTTTTTACAGACAATACATTGATTAATGACATGGAATTAATCGCTTC
The DNA here is from genome assembly GCA_947385775.1 of uncultured Eubacterium sp. GTDB lineage: Bacteria > Bacillota > Clostridia > Lachnospirales > Lachnospiraceae > Eubacterium_J. Next base: position 43,711 of record CANDMI010000013.1, read on the forward strand.
TGAGCCGGAGGATGTAAGGTTCCTTTTGCAATATATGATAGAAGGCAAATAGCCCGACCTCATCCTTACCAAAACGAAACACATGTGTTAATGGTGGAATCCTCCACGACAAAGAAGATTAAATATGTACGTTGTGAAATGTAAAAACACCCAGAAACAGCAGTCCGCAGACTGTCATTCCCTGGCGTTCCATTAGCCTGTTCCTGCTGTTTCATCTTTCTTTAACAAAATCATTTCTGGCTCTGACCTTTTAGAATCGATTTCAAGCGGTTCTATCTTCATGGGGAAATCTCACAGAGTGGATGAAAAGGAATTTACTTGCTTTCCAGAGGGAGAACCGTATAGAAATATAAGCAGCAGGTTACCCGTTTCGAATGTTCAGTAATAAAAAAAGCCTTTCGAAGCATATACTTCGAAAGGCCCCTATTTTACTCTTTTTAGAGCTACCTAGCGGACTTGAACCGCCGACCTCATCCTTACCAAGGATGCGCGCTACCGACTGCGCCAAGGTAGCCTGCAAACAGTGTAATTTTGTCTTAAGCAACTGTCCATAAAAGAGTATACTATTTAGAGATGGATATGTCAACTGTTTTTTGTATTTTTTGTAATATTTAGGTTACAGTTCAGATAAGTGTTACGATTATGTTAACTGGACGCTGGGAGATGGGGGCAGGTCGGTTTTCCATCTCCTGTCGTCCGATCAGCGGTTACCTTCCCACATCGCCTTTCTTCATAGCCTTCCTTTCCAAATATTCTTCCAAACAAATCCCTTTCTTAAAAATTTTCTTTGCCGCCTTTTTCCCAACATACCGGTAATGCCACGGTTCGTAAATAATCCCGGTCATAGAGCTTTTGTCATTCGGGTAGCGCAAAATAAACCCGTACTTCCAGCTGTTGTTTAAAAGCCACTGTTGCACCATAGTATACTCCTGCGTGTAATCCAAAAGCTGGTGGCTGCGGTCTACGATATCCACGGCAAGCCCAAGCTCATGCTCGCTTGTGCCAGGGCGGGCGACGGAAGTGGCGGCTTTTGCGCGCGCGTCCTTTTTCGCGTAGCCCTGCGCCAGAAGCTCTTCCACCCGTTCTTTAAAAAGCGACACCTGCTTTTCATGCGTCCGGTAGGAGGAGCAGATAAGCGGGTCTAACCCTTCGTTTCGGCAGGCTTGCAGCATTTCCATAAGCGGCGTGTAACAGCGGATATCTATGGATTGCCCGCTTTCCAATGGCACAGTCACGATCTCATGGTTGTCCGGCAGGGGATTCCAGGGATTTACAAGCACTAGGTTCCATTTGTCCGATACAGATTTTATATGTAAGACCTCATCCTCCGCGGTCGTATCCGCAAGCTGTTCCCCGGTCAGATTAGCTTTGTCGTTACCAGGCGCGTTTGAGGAGGTTTGTTTTTTCGATTGTTTGGAAACGTTTTCTGTGGCAAGGCGCAGTTTGGAATCCGATTGTAATTTTAACAGGTGAAGCTCGGATGCGCCCGCAAGCGTAAGCGCGGCGACGCAGATGCCGAAAAAACAATTGCGCAGCCTGCGCATGCGCCTTCTTCTGCGGTTTTTTCGCGCCCGTTTTTTGTAGCTTGCCCGCGTTTCATAAACGCCATAAGGTGTGTTCTTTTGTATATACATGGAAAACCTCTCTTTCTGGGTGTAGGTCATTTCTCATTTATCGAAAAGTTCCTGTTGGATTGGATTATGTTTTGTCAAGTTATGAGTATGATAATAAAAAACGTTTGCATCAATCCGGCATCGTTTTTCTCATTTCCTTTATTTTATATAATAAAGATTTATAAAGTACAAAAGCGTGGCCGCTAATTAAAATCGATCTGATGATAATTATTTGTCAGCGGCAGCTGCAACGTGTTGCCGGAATCATCGGTGAGCTTTATGGAATAGACGTATTCTGTAGGCAAAGCGTTTTGGTCATAAATTTTTTTGTCGGCAGGTTCTCTTGTTTCTTTCCATACCGCGTTCGTTTTCATCTGATAATGTTTTTTTAAAAATTTCGCAACCGCGTTGGCAAATTTCAGGTGCGGCGGGGCGCCTTTTCGCTCCATGTCCGTCATATAGTCGGATATTTCCCTGGAATTATAAATATTGAATCCAACCAGCTTGCCGCTTTTGTCGTCTATGGACATGAGCAGGATGCTGGTATCCTCAAAATAAACCGTGCAGTCCCAGATGAACGCGGTTCTGTAATCGGACGCGCCAAGCGTTGGAGCCGCCTGAAAGCCGTTTTTTGTATTGTAGACTCCGGAATCCGACGCGATAGCCAATGACAATGAGGCCGACTGTCCTTCGATGGCGTTTGGAGAGTAAGGGAGCGCATTTGGCGTTAGGATGCCGCTGCGCTCCATTTTTTTAATGAGCGCGGATACGATCTTATGGATTTCCGCTTCCGTATGGATGCTGCCCGCGTAAGGATATTCCACAAAATAGTAATCGCCCGTAAGCAGTTGCAGGGTGTCGTATAAGCTGGAACTGTAGGTCAGCGTGATCGGCTCCACCTTAGGGCGTTCGATTTTTGCGTAAATCTGTTTGTCCTGGTATTTGCACCAAGCGGAAGGAAGCCGAAAACCGATCGCGCATACGATAGCGGTTACGGTAAAATAAAAACCAGTAATCAAAATTTTTTTTATATTCAAATATTTTCCCAGATTTTTTTTCATGCGCGGCCTCCCTTTAAGTCTACCGTGGCGATCGTGCCGCATCCTTGCGTGCTTTGGAAGGAAATATCCCCGTTGTGCAATTGCGCGATCCTTGCGCAGAGCGCAAGCCCAAGCCCCGCGCCGCCCTGGGAACGGGAGCGCGCCTTATCGACGCGATAAAAGGCTTCCGTTAAATGCCCGATGGCTTCCGGGGGGATGCCGATGCCATTGTCGGTTACCGTGACTTTACAGCCATGCTCTGTCATAACAGATACAATCGTTATAAAACCGTTATTTAATATCGCCTTTCTGGCGTTTTCAATTAAGTTTACAAGCAAAGAGCGGAAAAAATCGCCATCCAGCATACAAAAGCCGGGTTCACACCTATATTCCAGCGAGACTCCCTCCAAAGATAAAACAGGCTTTAAATATTCCGCCAGGCTTTGGATGATCTCGGCGGGAGAGGCTTTTACAAGGGAAAGCGCGTCGTTTTTTGTCGTATATAGCTCTAACAGCTTAAGGGAAAGCCGCTCCAGCCTTTTCCCTTCGGAAAAAATATAATTTGCCGCTTCTGTCATATCATCCTTTGACAGGGACTGGCTGCGCAAAAGGTCTGCGTACCCGATGATCGATGTCATAGGGGTCTTTAATTCGTGCGTAAAATTTCCAATAAATAAATCCTGCTGTTCGATGGAAGTTTTCAGCTCCTCGATGCCTGCTTGCAGCTGGTCTGCCATAAGGTCAAAATCCTTTGACACAGAGCCGATCTCATCATGGCTTTTTACGCCGCTTCGATACGCGTAATTGCCGGAGGCGATCTCACGGGACGCCCGGGAAAGCTTCGCTAAGGGCCTTGTCAAGAAGAACGCCAGGATAAACGAAACGCATGCGCATGCGATTAACAGGATGGAAAAAATCTGCTGGTAAATATCCTGCAACTGCCCGCGCACCTCATAAATGGAATCAATGTGGTAGGCCGCGTCTAAATAATAAAGCTGCTTTCCCACATAAAAACAGCCGGACAATTGGAGGTAGTGTGAATCCTCTGGCGCGGTAATGATCGCGCAGGCAAGGCGGTTTGGGTCAACTTTTTGGTTTAGGCTTAAAAAAAAGTTGACCGCGTCGCCTTTGGAATAAAACGTCTTTTTTTTCGAATATAGCTTTAGCGCCGACCAGGAAGCGTTTTGCCCGGAAAGCTGTTCGAAAATATTGGAAATATCCGTTTTTTCAGTCCAGCGCTCCATGCCGTTTACCACTTGGAGCGTGTTTAAGATCATGCGGTAGGATTCCTTCGCAGCCGCCTTTTCCTGCTCTAGGGAAGCCTGAAAGGTAATGGAGATCAGCGCGCTGCTGCCGGCGCTGAAAAAAAGCGCCATTAAAATGATCATAAAGCAGACAGTCTTTAATTGAAATTTCATTTTTCCTTCTTTCGGTCAGTCGTTCACTTCCAGGCGGTAGCCGATTTTGTTTACCGCCAAAAGCTCTTTTTCCAGGTGGGCTTTTCGCCGCAGCCTTTGGATATGCAGATCTACGGTTTTGCTGCCGTAGGTAAACTCTTTTTCCCAGATGCGCTCGTAGATCGTTTCACGGTACAGTGCGGTATTGGGATTTTGGGCGAATAATAATAAAAGGTCGTATTCCTTTGGGGTCAGCGCGATCTCGCATCCGTCCCGGCTGACCTTTCGCGACCTGGTGTTGATGGTAAGGCCGTTTATGATAAGCGTTTCTTCCGCCTTATGATAACGGCGCAGCACAACGTCAATGCGCGCCAAAAGCTCGATGATCTCAAATGGCTTTACAATATAATCCTCCGCGCCCATGCGAAGCCCTTTTACTTTGTCGGACACGGAGTTTTTTGCAGTGATGAAAATAACCGGGATCTGGAGCGGACGGATATACTCCATCAGCTCAAACCCGTCCACCTCCGGCAGCATAATGTCCAGTAAAATTAAATCGAAATTACGATTATCGATCATATCCGCCGCCTGCGCGCCGTCATAAGCGCAGCTGCATAAATACCCGGCGTTTTTTAAACTTAATTTAATAAGATTGGAAATCGGTTTTTCATCCTCCGCGATCAATATATGTATCAAGATGGAAACCTCCTAGTATGCAAATAATTTACCGAATATATACGGCATATCTTTGATTGTAACAAAATGCTATAGAAAAAGCAAACAGAATGCGTTATAATATACCAAGGAAAAAGAAAAGGAGGAGAGTTTTGATGAAAGAAGCTGCACTCGTAATTATGGCCGCGGGGCTTGGCTCCCGTTTTGGAGAGGGGATCAAGCAGCTCCAAAAGGTAGGGCCAAACGGGGAGATTATCATTGATTATTCCATACATGACGCGTTGGAAGCCGGATTTACAAAAGTGGTGTTTATTATCCGAAAGGAAATAGAGGAGGAATTTAAGCAGGTGATCGGCTCACGGATTGAAAAGATCTGCCCGGTTACCTATGTGTTCCAGGATAAGGATGACCTGCCGCAGGGCTTTCAATGCCCTAAGGGCCGCGTGAAGCCATGGGGGACGGGGCATGCGGCGCTTACCTGTAAAGATGTTTTGGATGTGCCGTTTGCGATCATCAACGCGGACGATTATTATGGAAAAAGCGCGTTCCAAAGCGTGTACCAATTTTTGACAGAGCATGACCGGACAAAATACGAATACTGCATGGCGGGATTTTTGACCCGCAATACATTAAGCGACAACGGCCCGGTTTCCAGAGGGGTCTGTGAGATGGATGAAGCCCATTACTTAAAAAAGGTAACGGAAACCCATGGAATCTACAGCGTAGGAAACGGGCTTGTGCAGGATGAAAACGGGAACCGTTTTTCGGACGACGCGCTCGTGTCCATGAATATGTGGGGGCTTACGCCGGAATTTTTAGAGGTGTTGGAAGAGCGGTTTGTGGACTTTTTACAGGAAAAGGGCATGTCGGATTTAAAGGCCGAATATTTGCTGCCGGAAGTCATTGACCAGATGTTGCAGCATTCCTTGGCAAGCGTTAAGGTTTTGCCTACGCCGGATCAGTGGTTTGGCGTGACTTACGCACAGGATAAGGAAGGGGTTGCGCGGGCATTTGCAAAGCTTTCCTCTGACGGCGTTTACCCGGCGCGTTTGTGGGGATAATAAAAACAGGAGGAAACAAATGAAAATAGCAGTAGCAGGGACGGGCTATGTAGGGCTGTCCTTAGCCGTATTACTTTCCATACGTCATGAGGTGACGGCGGTGGATATCTTGCCGGAAAAAGTGGAAATGATCAACCAGCGAAGGTCGCCGATCATTGATAAAGAAATTTCGGAATATTTAGAAAACCAGCCGCTTTCCCTTACGGCTACCACAGACGGAAAGGCGGCTTATCGGGACGCGGACTTTGTCATCGTCTCAACGCCTACTAATTATGACCCGAAGATGAATTATTTCGACACGTCATCCGTAGAGTCTGTGATCGGGGAAGTGTTAGAGGTAAGCAAAGCTGTGATCGTAGTAAAATCCACGGTTCCGGTTGGGTTTACCAAAGAGGCGAACCGGAAATTTGGCACAGACCGGATATTATTTTCACCGGAATTTTTACGGGAAGGCCACGCGCTGTACGACAACCTGCATCCTTCCAGGATCATTGTGGGAAGCGGCAAGGACAATGAAAAAATGCGCAAAGCCGCGGAAGAGTTCGCCGGGCTTTTGCAGGAAGGCGCGCTTAGAAAGGATGTAAAGGCGCTTCATATGGAGTCCACGGAAGCGGAGGCCGTAAAGCTGTTTGCCAATACGTACCTGGCGCTTCGGGTTTCTTATTTTAATGAGCTGGACACCTATGCGGAGGTCAGGGGGTTAAACACGAAGCACATTATAGAAGGGGTATGCTTAGATCCCAGGATTGGCGACCAGTATAACAACCCTTCTTTTGGCTACGGCGGCTACTGCCTGCCGAAGGACACCAAGCAGTTATTAGCCAACTATAAGGATGTGCCGGAAAACCTGATCGAAGCCATCGTAGCGTCCAACGGCACGAGAAAGGATTTTATCGCGGAGCAGATTTTAAATAAAGGCGGTTATTTTGGAGAAAATAACAGCAAAGGCAAAAACGGCGTCCCGGGAAATGAATGCACAGTAGGCATATACCGCCTTACGATGAAAATGAATTCGGATAATTTCAGGCAAAGCTCGATTCAGGGCGTAATGAAGCGTATCAAGGCAAAGGGGGCTTCGGTCATTGTTTACGAACCGACGCTTACCGGGACGGACGCTTTTTTTGGCAGCGAGGTTGTAAAAAGCCTGCCGGAATTTAAGGCAAGGTCAAATGTCATTGTGGCAAACCGTTTTTCCAGTGAACTGGAAGACGTGGCGGACAAAGTTTATACGAGGGATTTATATGGCAGGGATTGACAAAATATGCTGTATAGATAAAATAGTAGAGAGGTGATTTTGCGCGATGCAGGAAAATAAGGAAAACCAGGAGCCGGATCAAAGCCTAGGACAGGACGAAAAAGAAGGCTGGGGCGGGGCTTACAGCTATGGAAGCCCATCCGGGAATGAGCCGTATGGGCAGGGCGCGTCGGGAAATTATCAGTACGGACAAAACGGCTACGGGCAAAACCGGTCAGAAAATTACGGACAGTATCAAAACGGGGCTGGAAACTACCAGCAGTATTATCAGAACGGGTATGGGAATTACCAGCAAAATGGCGGCGCAGGAGGGGGAAATGGCTTTGGCATTGCGTCTATGATTTTAGGGATCGTGTCGCTGGCGCTGTTTTGCACCTGCATCAATATCCCGCTTGCGATCGCGGCGGTCGTATTTGGCGTGCTGCATTTGATACGCAGGCCGGACAATAAGGTTTTTGGGATTGTGGGGATCGTGACTTCTGTGATTTCCGTGGTGGCGTTTATCCTGATGGCAGTATTGATGTGGAGCCCGTTAGTGGCGTATTATAATGAAAGCGGCAGTCAGATACAGCGGCCTTTTGGCCATGATTATGACGATTACGACGACGATTATGACAGGCATGACGGCTTTGATTTTGATTTCGACTTTCCGTTTCCAGATGATTCCGGCTATGGCCTGCCGGGGAGCGGCGGATTTTAAAAAGACAAAAGGAGATACAGCATGTACAGCAAAGTAGACACGAAACTGAATTTTGTGGAAAGGGAGCAAAAGACGGCGGAATTTTGGAAGCAGCAGGATATATTCCGCAAGTCCATGGAATTAAGAAAGGGCGGGGAGACGTATACGTTTTACGACGGGCCTCCTACGGCAAACGGCAAGCCGCATATCGGGCATGTGTTAACCCGCGTCATTAAAGACATGATTCCAAGATACCAGACCATGAAAGGGAAGTATGTCCCGCGCAAAGCAGGCTGGGATACCCACGGGCTTCCGGTGGAGCTGGAAGTGGAAAAGCTGCTTGGGCTAAACGGCAAAGACCAGATTGAAGAATACGGCATGGAGCCTTTTATTAAGCAATGTAAGGAATCCGTGTGGAAATATAAGGGCATGTGGGAGGATTTTTCCCAGACCGTCGGTTTTTGGGCGGATATGGACGACCCGTATGTTACCTATGATGATAATTTTATAGAATCCGAATGGTGGGCGTTACAGCAGATCTGGGATAAAAAGCTGTTGTACAAGGGCTTTAAGATCGTGCCGTACTGCCCGCGCTGCGGCACGCCACTGTCCTCCCAGGAGGTGGCCCAGGGCTATAAAACCGTAAAGGAACGTTCCGCTATTGTACGGTTTAAGGTCGTAGGGGAGGATGCGTATTTCCTTGCCTGGACGACTACGCCGTGGACGCTGCCGTCCAATGTGGCGCTCTGCGTGCACCCGCAGGAGTCTTACAGTTTGGTTAAGGCAAAGGACGGATACCGCTATTATATGGCGGATGAGCTTTTAGATAAAGTTCTTGGCCCTCTCGCGCAGGAAGGGGAAACGGCCTATGAGGTGTTGGAAACCTATAAAGGGCAGGATTTAGAATATAAGGAATACGAGCCGCTTTTTGATTTTGCGAAAGATATAATACAAAAGCAGAAAAAAAAGGCGCATTACATTACATGCGATACGTATGTAACGATGACGGACGGCACGGGCATCGTCCACATCGCGCCTGCGTTTGGTGAGGACGACGCGCAGGTGGGCAGGAAATATGATCTGCCGTTTGTGCAGCTTGTGGATGGAAAAGGGGAGATGACGGCGGAAACGTCTTATGCGGGCGTGTTTGTAAAAAAAGCGGATCCTATGATCTTAACGGATCTGGACAAAAAGGGGCTGTTGTTTTCCGCGCCAAAGTTTGAGCATGACTACCCGCACTGCTGGCGCTGCTCCACGCCGCTTATTTATTATGCAAGGGAATCCTGGTTTATCAAGATGACGGAGGTCAAAGACGACCTGGTGCGCAACAACAATACCGTAAACTGGATACCGGAGTCCATTGGCAAAGGGCGTTTTGGCGACTGGCTGGAAAATATACAGGACTGGGGGATTTCCAGAAACCGCTACTGGGGCACGCCGCTGCCTGTCTGGGAATGTGAATGCGGGCATCAGGAATGCATCGGCAGCCGAAGCCAGTTAGCGGAAAAAACCGGAAACCCGCAGGATGCAAAGGTAGAGCTGCACCGTCCGTACATCGATGACGTGACGTTTACCTGTGAAAAATGCGGCGGCGCGATGCGCCGTGTGCCGGAGGTTATTGACTGCTGGTTTGATTCTGGGGCGATGCCGTTTGCGCAGCATCATTACCCGTTTGAAAATCAGGATTTATTTAAAGAGCAGTTCCCGGCCCAGTTTATTTCCGAGGCGGTAGACCAGACCAGAGGGTGGTTTTATTCCCTGATGGCGGAGTCCACGCTGCTGTTTAACAAGTCCCCGTATGAAAACGTCATTGTGCTTGGGCATGTGCAGGATGAAAACGGGCAGAAAATGAGCAAATCCAAAGGAAACGCCATCGACCCGTTTGAAGCGTTAAATACTTACGGGGCGGACGCGATCCGCTGGTACTTTTATATCAACAGCGCGCCGTGGCTGCCAAACCGTTTCCATGGGAAAGCCGTAGTGGAAGGGCAGCGGAAATTTTTAGGGACTTTGTGGAATACTTACGCATTTTTCGTGCTATATGCAAATATTGACCAGTTTGACGCAACAAAATATCCGTTAGAGTATGATAAACTTAGCGTAATGGATAAGTGGCTGTTGTCCAGGCTCAACACCTTAGTGAAAAACGTGGACGACGATTTGGGCGCATACCGCATTCCGGAGGCTGCAAGGGCGCTGGACGCGTTTGTGGATGAGATGTCTAACTGGTACGTCAGAAGAAGCCGCGGGCGCTTCTGGGCAAAGGGCATGGAGCAGGATAAGATCAACGCCTATATGACGCTTTATACCGCGCTTGTGACCGTGGCAAAGGCAGCGGCGCCGATGATCCCGTTTATGGCGGAGGATATTTACCGCAACCTGGTTTGCAGCATTGATAAGGGCGCATGTGAAAGCGTGCATTTATGCGATTTTCCAAAGGCGCAGGAAGCTTGGATTGACAATAAACTGGAAGAAAATATGGAGCTGGCGTTAAAGACGGTTGTATTGGGCCGCGCCTGCCGCAATTCGGCAAATATCAAAAACCGCCAGCCGATTGGACGGATGTTTGTAAAAGCTCCATTTGAATTACCGGAATATTTCGTAGAAATCATAGAAGATGAGTTAAATGTAAAAGAGGTTTTATTTACGGAGGATGTCAGCGGATATACTGATTATACGTTTAAACCGCAGCTTCGGACCGTAGGGCCAAAATATGGAAAATATTTAAAGCAGATTCAAGAAGCGTTGAAAAACCTGGACGGAAGGGCCGCGATGGAAAAGCTGCGTGAGAATGGCTCCATTAGCCTTGACAGCGTCGGGGAAGGGATTGTATTATCAGAGGATGACCTGCTGATCACGATGACGCAGATGCCGGGTTACCAGGCGGAAGGGGATTCCAACATTACTGTCGTGCTGGATACAAACCTGACATCAGAATTAATCGAAGAAGGGTTTGTGCGGGAGCTTATCAGCAAGCTTCAGACGATGCGTAAGGAAGCCGGATTTGAGGTAATGGATAAGATCAAGATTTCCTACGCCGCGCAGCAAAAGATCGCAGATATTTTTGCAAAATACGGGGAACAGATTCAGTCCGATGTGCTTGGGGTCGGCCTGTGCGCGGGACAACTGTTTGGATATACCAAGGAATGGGATATTAATGGCGAAAAAGTGACATTAGGCGTGGAAAAGCAGTCATAAAACCAGAAGCTAGAAGGAGGCGCAAATGAAAAGTAAAATGTTCGAAAAGGACACCTTTATCAGGGAAGTAAAAGACAATGTAAAAAATCTGTACCGTAAGACTTTGGACGAGGCAAGCCAGAAGGAGATCTATCAGGCGGTCGCCCATACGGTAAAAGACGTGATCATTGATGAATGGCTTGCGACGCAAAAGACGTTCGATAAAGAGGATCCAAAAATCGTTTATTATATGTCCATGGAATTTTTAATGGGCCGCGCGCTGGGCAACAACCTGATCAATTTAACCGCATATCAGGAAGTGCAGGACGCGTTAAAGGAAATCGGTTTAGACATTAACGTCATCGAAGACCAGGAGCCGGACCCGGCTCTTGGAAACGGGGGCCTTGGCAGGCTGGCGGCTTGCTTTTTAGAGTCCTTATCCACGCTGAATTATCCGGCGTACGGCTGCGGCATCCGTTACCGCTATGGGATGTTCAAGCAGCAGATCCGCGACGGCTACCAGATGGAAACGCCGGACGACTGGTTAAAGGGCGGCTATCCATTCGAACTGCACCGGCCGGAATACAGCTATGAGGTAAAATTTGGCGGCTATGTGCGCACGGAAGGGATGCCGGACGGACGAACAAAGTTTGTGCAGGAAAATTACCAGTCCGTAAAGGCCATCCCGTACGATATGCCAATCGTGGGATACAACAATAATGTAGTCAATACGTTAATGATCTGGGACGCGGAGCCAAGCGAAGGGTTCAAGCTGGATTCCTTTGACAAAGGGGATTATCACAAGGCGGTGGAGCAGCAAAACCTTGCCAGGAACCTGGTGGAAGTGCTTTATCCGTGCGACGACCATATCGCGGGCAAGGAGCTGCGGTTAAAGCAGCAGTACTTCTTTGTATCCGCTTCGCTCCAGAGGGCGATTTCAAAATTTAAGAAAAACCACCCGGATATCCACATGCTGCCGGATAAAGTAGCGATCCAGATGAACGATACCCACCCGACCCTTGCGGTAGCGGAGCTAATGCGCCTTTTGCTGGATGAAGAGGGCTTAGGCTGGGACGACGCATGGGCGATCACCACAAAGACCTGCGCGTACACGAACCATACGATCATGGCGGAAGCTTTGGAAAAATGGCCGATTGAGATTTTCTCGAGGCTGCTTCCTAGGATTTACCAGATCGTGGAGGAAATTAACCGCAGGTTCCAGCTCGAGATCCAGCAGAAATTCCCGGGAGACGGGGAAAAGATCAAGAAAATGTCCATCATTTACGATGGCCAGGTAAAAATGGCGCACCTTGCGATTGCGGCAGGCCATTCGGTCAACGGCGTGGCAAAGCTCCATACGGAGATTTTAAAGAAAGAGGAATTAAAAGACTTCTACGAGATGTATCCGGAGAAGTTTAACAATAAGACAAACGGCATCACACAGCGCCGGTTCCTGCTTCACGCAAACCCGCTGCTGGCGAATTGGGTGACGAAATATATTGGAAATGATTGGATTACGAACCTTTCCCATATGAAAAAGCTGGCGATCTATGCGGACGATGAAAAGGCGCAGCAGGAATTTATGAACATCAAGTACCAGAACAAAGTGCGTCTTGCAAAATACATTTTAGAGAACAATGGCATAGAAGTGGATCCGCGTTCCATTTTCGATGTACAGGTAAAACGCCTGCACGAATACAAACGCCAGCTTTTAAATATTTTACATGTGATGTACCTGTACAATAAGCTGAAGGAAAACCCGAATATGGAATTTATACCGCGGACGTTTATCTTCGGCGCAAAAGCGGCGGCGGGCTATAAGATCGCAAAGCTTACGATCAAGCTTATCAACAATGTAGCAAATGTTATTAACAACGATAAGGGCATTAATAATAAAATTAAAATTGTATTTATAGAGGACTATCGGGTATCCAATGCGGAATGGATTTTCGCGGCGGCGGATGTTTCCGAGCAGATTTCCACCGCGTCAAAGGAGGCTTCCGGAACCGGGAACATGAAGTTTATGTTAAACGGCGCTTTGACGATCGGAACGATGGATGGCGCAAACGTGGAGATGGTAGAGGAAATGGGGGAGGAGAATGCGTTTATTTTCGGCATGAGCTCCGACGAGGTAATCGCCCATGAAACAAAGCGCGATTACGACCCAATGGAAATCTTCAACAGCGATTCCGAGATCCGCCAGGTTTTGATGCAGCTGATCAACGGTTTTTATTCCTCCAACGACACCGAGCTGTTCCGCGACCTGTATAACTCCCTGCTGAATACCCACAGCACTCGTTATGCGGACACTTATTTTGTATTAAAGGATTTCCGTTCCTATGCGCAGGCGCAGGAACGCGTAATGCAGGCTTATCAGGATGAAGCCCGCTGGGCAAAGAGCGCGATATTGAATGTGGCAAACGTCGGCAAGTTTTCCTCAGACCGTACGATCGAAGAGTACGCGAATGAAATCTGGCATTTGCAGAAGGTGTTTGTGGAAATGGAAGATGAGATTTAAAGTTCGTGTTCATTCGAAACAGTCTGTTATTAATTTTAATATGAGGGCAGGGCTGCGTTGCAGCCCTGTTTTTGTGGCGTTATGATTTAGAAAATAAGGAGGCACACCTTGACGCACCTGGAACAATATTACAATAAATTTAGCGAAGAAAAACGCCTGACCAGGCGCCATGGGCAGGTGGAATATCAAGTTACGATGAAATATATACACAAATACCTGGAACAAATGGAAAACCCCACTATCTTAGAAACCGGCGCAGGCACCGGGCGCTATAGCGTGCAGCTTGCAGAGGAAGGGTATGATGTGACGGCGCTGGAGCTGGTAAAATATAATCTGGGTATGTTAAAATCCAAGGGAAGCAGCGTCAAGGCGCATCAGGGAGACGCCAGGGATTTATCATTGTTTTCGGACGCTTCCTTTGATATGACGCTGATTTTCGGCCCGATGTACCATTTATTTACTCTGGAGGATAAGGTGCAAGTTCTTACCGAAGCAAAACGGGTGACCAGGCAAGGGGGAATTATTATGGCGGCCTATTGTATGAATGAATACGGAGTGCTGTTATATGGCTTTCGGGACGGGAATGTCAAAGAGTGCCTTTCGGATGGCAGGCTGACCTTGGATTTTAAGTGCGTGTCCGCGCCAAAGGATCTATATGATTACGTTCGGTTGGAAGATATCGACCAGATCAATCAGGCGGCGGGGCTGAAACGCTTACAGATCATCGCGCCGGACGGCCCGGCGAACTATATGCGCCAGGCTTTGAACGCGATGGATGCAGAAACGTTTGAACTGTTTATAAAATACCAGATGTCCGTATGCGAGCGACCGGATCTGATCGGCGCAAGCGCGCATACGGTGGACATTTTACGTCGATGACATGCGTTCCTCCATAAGCTCTTCCGTTTTTTTGAGCGCCTCCCTGTGGCCGGTCAGCGCCGCAAACGGCGCAAACTGCGCGGCGCGTGCGGCCCTGTCCATTTGCGGGTGTGTGGCGGAGGTTGGATGCGGAAGGTTTAGAATATCGTCATAGCGGTGTTTATCGGTGTAATAGATGCCCATTGAGCGCTCCTTTCTTTCGATGTTAGGGGTGATTGTTAAATGTAATATTTATTTTTGTGGATTGTTTTTGTTTTCATGTGGTGGGTTTTATTGTAGCATAATATTTTTTGGGGGACAAGGAAAAGATACAGGGGTTTTTGGATATTCGTTACAGTTTGGGATATTGCATATATGTGCGCGATATTGTATACTGTAACTGAATCATACAGGTTTTAGAAAAAATCTAAAAGAACAATACGCAAAGAAAGGGAAATTTAATATTGCGGCATACAGCCAGTATGGAATTAAAAGAATCCGAATATACATACGACCAGAAATTTAAGCAGCTATTTGGCAACATAAAATTTTTGGCCCCGATCTTAAAAAATATCATAAAGGAATATAAGGAGCTGTCCCTTCCGGAAATCGAAGAGCTTGTGATCTCGGTGCAGGATGGGGAGGAAGTCGTTACAAACCTTGGCGTAGAGGATGTGGGAAAAGGGGACGAGTCGAAAACCTTTTATGACGTGGTGGCGGGGTGCAGGCTGATCAGCCGCCAGCAGTTTCTTAGGCTTTGTGTCCGCCGATCTGCTGGTTGCGCAGCGCGCCGGTTGCGCCGGATACGAAATTCATCCCTTTTAAAACCGCGTTTTTTCCGTATTTCTTTTTAATATCCAAAACCGCATGCTGCATCCGCCTTTCGCGATTTAAATCTAAATCTAAATTTAAGGCGGCTTCCTTTGATTTTTGCTCTGTGTTGTCCTTATCATTGGGAAAAAGCTCCAGCTGCTGGAATTCCGGTTCCCTCGCGGGAGCGGCATCCTCGTAAATCACATTGTTTGCTGTCAGCGTAACCCTTCGGATGAAAAGATGCGGGTTTAGGATGCGCTCGTAAAGCGCAGCAGCCGCGTCCATCAAAAGCTTTGCGGATGATGTGGCAAAGTCAAGGTTGGCGGAGCCGTGGGCGTGCTTTGGAACTCTGCGGCCATAGCGGTCGGTCGTGACAGGGCCGCGGTATTGCTTTCGGATTTCCGGGTCGGAGAGGTTTTTTGTGTCATAGCCTACGGTTAATACAATCTGGCTGGTAACAAGCTGCTTATCCACAAGATCTAAGGCAAGCAGGTCCGCCATTTCCCGCACGATCAGCTTTCCTTCGCTAAAAGTATAAGGGCGCTGCAACACCTGCCCGGAGCAAAGGCTGTTTTCCACAGGCCGGTACGCCTTGATATCCGCTAACGTGCAAGGCTCAAAGCCCCACGCATGGTCGATCAAAAGCTCGGCGTTAATGCCAAAAAGCTGATAGAGCAGGTCCTCATTGTAAAAATCGTTTACGCCTCCGAGGGAGCATCTTGCAATATCCCCCATCGTGTAAATGCCGTTTTCTTCTAATTTTGCGGCGTAGCCTTTGCCGACGCGCCAAAAATCCGTAAGTGGGTAGTGGTTCCAAAGCAGCTTTCGGTAAGTCAGCTCGTCTAATTGCGCGATGCGCACGCCGTCCTTATCCGGCATGGTGTGCTTTGCGACAATATCCATAGCGATCTTACAAAGGTAAAGGTTTGTTCCAACGCCGGCGGTCGCCGTAATCCCGGTTTCTAAAAAGACCTCCCGTATCAGTTTTTTCGCAAGCCCCCGGGCGTCCAGCTGGTAGGCGCGAAGGTAATGGGTGGCGTCGATAAACACCTCGTCGATGGAATACACATGGATGTCCTCCGGGGCGATATGTTTTAAATAGATGTTGTAAATTTTTGCGCTGTATTCCATATAATGAGCCATGCGCGGCGGGGCTGTGATATAGGATACGGCAAGGGAAGGGTTTTCCTTTAATTGTGTGGCGTCCCAGGATTTTCCGCTAAATCTGCGCTCGGGCGCGCGACTTAGACGTTTGGCGTTTACCTCTTTTATGCGCTGTACGACTTCAAACAGCCTTGCGCGTCCGGATATGCCGTAAGATTTTAAGGATGGCGAAACGGCAAGGCAGATCGTTTTTTCCGTGCGGCTGTCATCCGCCACCACCAGGTTTGTGTTTAAAGGGTTCAGCCCACGTTCCATACATTCTACGGAAGCGTAAAAGGATTTTAGATCAATTGCGATATAAACAGGATTTTCCTGCGCCATTTTTCACACCTCCTGATACGAAGCTTATGCCTGTTATTATAACAGAATATATGTTCTGATTCAATAGCAAATTTGTGGAAGCTTTGCAAAAGGAAAACAAAAGGCAAATTGGCAGTTGCTTTTCATGGGGTGGGGCTCTAATGTGTAAATCATCAATAATAGAGCGTTATTAGGCAAAATATTGGGAAAATTTTACCCGGACGCTGGAAACAGGCAGCAAGCCCGTCCGGATGTTCCGGCTCCGGGATATAAGAAGTTCTAGGCATTCTGTGCAAGGGTTTCAATGCCGGACGGATCGGGGATTGATCGCCATCCATGGCGCAATCCCCTTTTTCGGGCATCCCTGCCCGAAAATCCTGTACGGAAAACAGAATGCCAAGAACTTCTAACATCCCTGCACAGTCACATTCGGACGGGCCTGCTGCCTGTTTCCGGCTGTTTTTCATAAGCTTTCCGTTATGTTTCCAAACCAGCGCCATTTTTCATCCTATATAACAATTGCATATTTCTGGAATTTTATACTGGCAAAAGGCACAAGTTATTGGCAGGCAGTTTTGAAACGTTTAAATTTTCGATAACCAGCCGGAAGCAAGCCGGGGGCCTGTCCCGATGTGACTTG
>CANDMI010000014.1 GCA_947385775.1 uncultured Eubacterium sp.
TTAGAAATTGCTCTTTCAAAAAAGGCAATGCTTTCTGGACGGGGATACCTTGAGTGATCAATATCTTCTTCATTCTAATCCGTAAGAAAAATATTGTTTTGTTTATAACCGACTGGCAGGATATACTTCCGGTTCAATTCCCTGCATTTCTCGTCTAATGGCAATACCCGCAATGCCGTATGTTTTAGCGTATCACTTAACGTAAGCTCCACGCCAGCTTCTCTTTTAAGGAAAAATGCCTCATTTTCAAAGCTGATATTCCCCGCAGCAGTATCAAACGCTGTCTGGTACTGCACCACGTTTCTTTCCTCTTGATCTCCGAATGGCATAAAGGGATACTCGCAGGGGTTCTACATCATAAGAGATAAGTGTGGTTGTCATGTTATGTACTTCTATTCCTTCATAGATAGCTGAATTGCGCTTTATAAAATCCTCCTCACTGATCTGTCCAGATGCATCCACGTCAAGCATTTGATATATTTTCTTATAATTCTGCTCTGAAATATAATTCATATATGTGAAAAGCGATTTATCCGGTTTGGTCAGATTGCTTCCCGTTTTAGCTAAAATCAGCATATATACTGCCATACCAAATGTAGTTGCTCCCATAGTGCCTAAAATTCGTTCTTCGTCCAGCTCAAGTCAAGTAAAATATGTTATGAAGTCAGCTAAAACACATATACAATATTTTTTTAAGGCGAATTACAAATAAAGGAGACTTAACAATGCACATTTTACAAGCACATATTAAAAATTATTTAGAGTATTGCAATACTCAAAAATGTTTAGATGCAAAAACGCTAAAAGCATATCGAATTGATTTGCGACAATTCTCTGAACAGCTTACAACCTCGGATACCACAGAAATCACTTCATTTGAATTAGAAAATTATATAGCAGAGCTTCATCAAAATTACAAACCTAAAACTGCAAAACGCAAAATTGCTTCTGTAAAAGCCCTATTCCACTTTCTTGAGTATAAAGAGATTATTGACCGAAATCCTTTTAGCAAAATACAGATACGTTTTCGGGAACCTATAATTTTGCCAAAAATAATACCATTACATACCGTTGAGATGTTTCTATCTACAATATACAAACAGCGCCAAGAGGCTAAGACAATATACCAGAAACGAAATGCCCTACGGGATGCCGCCGTTGTAGAACTCTTATTCGCTACTGGTATGAGAATTTCTGAACTTTGCTCATTGAAGAATAAAGACGTAAATTTACATGATGGTATAGTCTTGATTTACGGAAAAGGCGACAAGGAACGACGAATTCAAATAGGAAATAACTCCGTGATTCATATTTTGAAAGAATATAAAGAAAACTTTTATACAGAAATTCAAGCCCGCCAACACTTTTTTGTAAACCAGTCCGGCAAAAACCTATCTGATCAGGCAGTTCGCAGAATGATAAACAAGTATGCCTCCCTTGCTTCCATAGACTTACATATTACACCCCATATGTTCCGCCATACTTTTGCCACAAGCTTCTTAGAAGCAGATGTGGATATACGGTTTATTTAGGAAATGTTAGGGCATAGCTCTACAAATTTTTTAATATTTTAAGAGCAATCTTATTGAACCCGAGATACATTATACAAGGAGGTACAGGATGCTGCCGCTCAAAATAAAGAATTGCAGAGAATCTGTGGTATGAAGCAGGAAGAATTTGCTGCAATCATTAAACCTGAATTATTTACGCCGGCATGCTCGATACCGTGTCAAGCCGCTTTAGTATTGTGTTTTTAGCCATTTGGCGTTTTCATCCAATAGGTGAAACAATTTTATACAAAAAGAGCTTCAGATTTGCTATAATTATGTTGGCGGGCAACTGCGCATAAAGCAAAGGAGAAGCCCTATGCCCATGAGCGAAATCAGAACAGCGCTCAAAAATAAAGTCTTTACATTCAAAATACTGCTTATCTTTCTTTTTGCTTTCATTCACTTTCTCCTCTCCGCCTGCTCTGCTAAAATTTCTTTGGGCAAAGCAGGCTGCGCTGGTTATTCTTTATTGCTTTGTTATTTTTATTGTCTTTTTCAGCGTTTTCCCACCGAATTTCGCGGTAACCGTCGCTTTTCCAATTTTTTTTGCCGTGATCGTGCCGTCATTTTTAATGGAAAGGACGGACGGGTTTGACGACTTCCACTTGGTGTCGAGGATGATTCCCTTTGACAGACCGCTGCCGCTGAAGCGGATTTCACGGGTGACAAATAATTGCTCATTCCTGCCTTTTTTGATGGACGTCGGTGCACTCAGATTGGCCTTCCCAAGCGAGCTGGTACGAACCTCCATCGCTTGTATCACTCGCCCCTTGAGGGCTGACTGCTGTTCAGGCAAACTTAGGGTTTTTGATCTACGCTTCAGCTCGCGCAATTCCTCCATGCTTTTCACACCGTAAAGCCGGTACAGATCATCCAGGCTATCCAGTCCGTCCGGCCGGTCAGGGATAAACATCCCCTCCCAGTCGCTGTCATCCCAGTCCGTATAATTGTTTCCACCCTGAAATTCCCGTACCGTGTCAAGCACATCATCTAAGACGCTTGCCTGGCTTGTAAATTCAGCGGCAACCCCATAGTCGCCGGGTGACTGATAAAATCCACTGATACCCACATGCGTATTGCGCGGTGAAATCAGAGCCGTATAATGTCCTACAACTTTTCCCTTGTTTTGGTTCTGCTTTACCCAATCATTCTTTTCCTCATACCACTGCTCAATTCCATGCATAATACCACTGCTGTTCCACGCGAGGCATCCGCCCCATGCTACGATGCCGTTATGCGTGACGGACACGCTGTCTCTTCCATTTGGCCGGGTATGGCTATGCCTCACCGTAGACTCTGCCGCACGGATCTGGGCAATCCACTCAAGATCAGACGACCACTTGATCGGCACATAGTCGTCCAGTGTCAATTTCCTATTGTTCTTTACCGGACTCGGGTAGCCTTTTTCGCATGCCTCATAGCGTATTTCGTTTATGCGGGCTAAAATCTTTTTCTTTGCGGCGCTTTCATATGTACCCCTGATACCCAGGAGCATACAGCCCTTCGCTGCGTTTTCCACATTTGTCTTCCGTGCAATGACTGTCATATCCAGCGGAATATACTTCACGGTGACAAGTACGGAAGTCGTATCGTAATAGCCCTTTCTTCCGACGATCTTCGCCGTGCCGGAGCCGACTGCTTCCACTTCGACATGAGCGCGTCCCCCGTCTTCCGACAGCTTTACGTTCAGGACCCTGTTATTGGTCGAGCTCCATTTAAAGCCGTCTGTACAATCGTAGTCCGCCCCTTCCTCGTCCGTTCCGATAAAAACAAGCTTTTTCGTTTCCCCTACATTCATTGACAGATCTCCATCCTCCCTGAATGTAAGAACCTCCGTGACTTTTGCCGAATCTGAAGCTGCCCGCGCTTGTACAGCCGGGACTCCCGCCGCGAGAACCGCAGCGGCAAGTAAAATCCCTGTAATTTTTTTTATTGTCTTAATTATTTGTTTCATATGCTTTTACACCAGTAACTTTCTCATTCTTTCGTTCAAAGCATCTCCGTTTAATAATTCAACGGCAAAAGCTTACTCTTGCAATCGTGATCCTTACAATCTGCGCCCTTTCCGTATTTCCCCGTTATTCCTGCGGCGTCAAACGCGCACTTGGTTCCATCGGCATCCTGATACCACAGGGACACATGGCTTGGGCTGCCCGGATTGCTGCTCATAGAGCCCATGCCAATCCACACGCCTTCCCCGTCTGCAAACGTATTCCCGTCAAACAGATAAGGCAAGTTAAGCTCCTCCTTCGCAACATCCTTTAAAATCTCGGCCGCATAACAGTCTGTAATTCCGCCCTGGAAAGCCATGATGCGGGAGAGCGTTACATCTTCAAACATCCAATATTCTAGAATTTTGCCTTCAACCGACCAATCCTTCCAGTAGGTCGGATTCGAAAATGGAAATGTCGCCTCACTATCGGGATAATGAGTCGTCGCATTGATATAACCGCAAATCTTTCCTATTTTATTCCCGTTTGACATCTCTTCTGTCCACAGCTGCGCCTCAATCCGCTCCCTCACCCGCTTGTACAGGGCAAGGTCATAGGCCGCGCTCACGTCCTTCAGATTGTTGTTTGTTGTGCCAAGATAGATATAGTCCACGACCGCTCCGTCCTTTTTCGCGATGACTTTTACCACTCTCGTGCCCGGGCCCACGTTTACCGTGATTGTCTTTCCGGTGACTTGAAGCTCACTGCAGGGCTTCGGCCCCTCATCGTTGTACGCAAGCACGATCTTTTCCGGATATTTTGAATTCCGGTTGATCTGGCCTGTTGCGGACGTTACCGTCACCCTCGGCTCCGTCCACGCGACGCCCATATCGGTAAACATTTTCGCATAGGCGTTAGCCGTCGCGTCCTGAGCTTCAAACGTCATGTGCGCATCCAGCCAGTCCTCATCCGAATTGCTGAAAAAATGAACGGAAAGGGATGCCGTCCCGTCCGGTTTCCTCACGTTGGCATAGGCTGTCTTTTTGTAGGGGTTTTGCACCGGAAGGCAGTCAAATCCGTAGGCGGTCGCTTCTTCGTATGCAACGATCACGCCACCGACGTACTGACTTGTAATCGGATAATGCTCCTCATCTCCGGCCGCGTTGAGGTAAATTTTTGTCCAGCCCGGCTTTAAGCCCGTTATGGAGCCATCCGGGCCAAATGAGACGACCCCTTCCGTCAGCGCTTCAAATGTCACCTCGCCGTACGCTCCGGAAACGTCTATGTGCTGGCTTTTTCCAACGTGCATATATTCGTTTTCTAGCACGGCCGTAATCTTTTGGTTACTCTTATATTTCTTTTTTACGGTTATTGTCCCCACATAATATTTATTATATGGCTTGTGGGTATCGTCCCCGTCCGCCCATAAATAAATGGTCGTCTTTCCCTCTTTGAGGGCGGTCATCGTCAAATCCTTGCTGATGGAGACGATCCCTTCTGTGGTAAAGTTCCACGTCAGGTCGCCGTATGCACCGGTAATCTTGATTTTCTGTGTTGTTCCGATAACCATTGTCTTGTCGATTGTCACATTGATTTCCTGAGCTTCCTTTTCTTTTTCCTTGACGGTAATCTTTGCGATCGGATAACGATCGTACGCCTGGTGGTTATCATCCCCACCGGCGCTAAGATAAACCGTGGCGGAGCCTGTCCTAAGGGCGGTAATGGAGCCATCCTTGCTGATGGAGACGATCCCCTTTGGGAAATCCTCATACGTCACTTCGCCGTAGGTTCCGGAAACGCTTATTTTTTGACTCTTTCCGATCTCCATCGTAGTATCCGCCACTGAAGCTTTAATGGATTGAACCTCTTTATGGATGGTGAACTGCTTTGTGATGGTTCCGCGGTACGCTCCAATACCGGTGATGGTGACGGTCGCCCTCCCGGCGTTTACATTGTTTGCATACGTTACCTCATAATCCATTCCTTCGGTCAGAGAAATGGAATATACGGCGGGCCTGATTTCCTTGCCGGTATAATAATAGACGCTTTGAAAGGAAAGATCAAAATCATCCTCGGACAGCGGATTTGCGTCGCCGTCATCCGTATCCCCGCCAGTCACGATACCGCCGTCGGTAGGATAATTCTTTGTCCGGATATTTTTTATGGCGCTCCATTTGCCGTAAGTTTTCCTGCTCCCGGCAGTCCTTACCGCACGCACCCTTACGTAATAGTTTTTGCCCTGCGCCAGCTTCGAAAAGGAAACGGACGTCTTTTTTCCGGACACGGTTTTTAACTGCTTTTCTTTTGAAAATTTTTTGTTTGCGGCAGTTTGAACTTGATATTTTGCCGCTTTAGAAACCTTTTTCCATGAAACCTTGATCTTTCCCGCGTCTGTGTTTTGAATCGATTTTATGGTTCCTTTTTTTGGAGCGGCTGCGGCTGCCGTCGGCGCGGGAGAGCTGACTCCAAAGCATAATGATACGATCAGCGCTAAAAGCATGGTTTTTGCAACCCATATTTTTTTCTTCATCATGTACAATTCTTTCTGTCAGATCTGGTTCAGGACAGATCCCTCCTCTTTTAATTTTTAATGACTACCGCCTTTTTGCCGCTCCACTTTCCGTAATCCTTCATGCCGTTTACCACCGTATAGGCGCGAACCCGGACATAATACTTCTTATTTTTCTTAAGTCCGTAATATTTTGCGCTGGTAATGGAAGGATCATAGCTGTTTTTCATCAGGCCGCTGTCCTTGAAATCCGACTTCGTAGAATACCACACCTCGTAACCTCTGGCTCCGGACACCTTTCCCCATTTTACCGTCATCGTTTGATACGATACATTTTTCACGCTCTTTAATTTCGGAGCCGCAGTGTTCTTCTTCTTGTAGTCAATTGTAAAAGTATAAGAACCCATGCCCTTGTTCACATCTTTTTTCGCAATGGCGAGATAGTATGTGCCCGCCTTTACAAGCATCGGCTGGGAAACCTTGCTGCCTTTATATAAGGTATTTGTGTAGGTTGGATTCACGGAATCGTCGTATACGCCAAAGGTAACATCATCAGACGTGGAATTTGTCAGATTTAACGTGATCTGGCCAGCCGCAGGCGCCTGGAATTTGAAATAATCGATATCGTCGTTTGCCGCGAGCACGCCCTTGTATTTTTTTTGTAAACTGATCTCAGGGGCGCTCGATGCCATGTCGTTGTTGGAATCCTGGGTTTCGACGAAGCTCTCGCCTGCGACGTCCATGTTTGCCACGAAGGAGAATGACACGTCATCGGAATATTGTACGGCCATATAATAGCTTCCGCCGGTCAAATACAGGTCATTCCAAGATGCGCCGCGCTCATATGTTTGCAGCGTATAAATTTCTGTCTGCGAGGCGTCATAGAATTTTAGATAGCATGTATGTACGGCATAGTTTTTTTGGAGTGTCAAATCCAGCTTTCCTGCCTCATCCAACGAAAACTTATAATACCGCCTGCCGCCGCCATCTGGAAACGAGCCGGCCATGGACGTTCCAAACACCAGCGGTCTTGCCGTCGCAAAGCTGGTATTGGTCTGCGTAGGAAGCGCCGCATCCTGTGCATAAGCCGTTTGCCGCGTAATGGGCAGCTCCACCGCCGTCCCAAACGCCGTAAACGCCGCTAGAAGTCCCGCCATCGCTCTTTTCTTGAATCCTTGTTTCATAATTTCCAGTTCCTCCTTATTTAATGTGTGTATGCATTACGAGTTGTATATATGGTATCACTTGTACATCAATTATGCAAGAGTTGGATTTTGTACGGATTTACAGATACAGCAACCTTGTAATTACCTTGCAAACTGTGATAATAAATTATTTTTGGAATAAAAATTTTTTAGCAAATAAGTTGCAATTTATTCAAAATGATGGTAATATGGATAAAATGAATTTTGTTATTGTTAAATTTGCACGATTATCCTGGTGGCAAAATGGTTGGGGAACGGGAAAATTAGCAGCGTGCCAGGAGAGGGAAAGGGGGAACAGTAGTTATGAGCAACAATTTAGGCGCGGCTGGTTCAGGGCCGTTGTTTCAGGTGGATGGGAAGCCGTCGGTGGGGCAGGCGTTTCCGCTGGCGTTGCAGCATGTGGTAGCGATGATTGTGGGGTGTGTGACTCCGGCGATCATTGTGGCAGGCGTGGCGGGGCTTTCCGAAAGGGATTCTGTAATTTTGATTCAGGCCGCGCTCGTAATGTCGGCGCTGACGACGCTGGTGCAGCTTTATCCGGTGATCAAATTCGGACGGTTTTCCATTGGCTGTGGGCTTCCGGTAATTATGGGGATCAGCTTTGCCTATGTGCCGACGATGCAGGCCATTGCCGGGGAGTTTGATATCGCGACGATTTTGGGGGCGCAGGTCATAGGCGGCGTGATCGCGGTCTTGGTGGGGATTTTTATTAAGCAGATCCATAAGTTTTTCCCACCGCTGATCACAGGCACGGTTGTGTTTGCGATTGGACTTTCTCTATATCCGACGGCGATTAATTATATGGCAGGGGGAGTCGGGAAGGAAGATTACGGCTCGTGGCAGAACTGGTTTGTGGCAATTGTCACGTTGATCGTGGTGACGGTATTGAACCATTATGGGAAGGGGCTTTTAAAGCTGGCTTCGATTTTAATTGGGATTATAGCGGGGTATGCGCTGGCGCTTTGCTTTGGGATGGTGGATTTTACGGCAATCGCAAATGCGTCCTTCTTCCAGCTTCCGATACCGATGCATTTTGGCATCCGTTTTGAGCCGTCTGCCTGCGTTGCCATCGGGATTTTGTTTGCGATCAATTCCGTGCAGGCCATTGGGGATCTGTCCGCGACAACGACAGGCGGGCTTGACCGTATGCCGACGGAGGAGGAATTAAGCGGCGGGATTGTGGCAAGCGGTATCTGCAATATGTTCAGCGCGGTTTTTGGCGGGCTGCCGACCGCCACTTACAGCCAGAATGTGGGAATCGTAGGCTCCACAAAGGTAGTGGCAAAGCGGGTGTTTGGAATGGCTGCGGGCATTCTTTTGATCGCGGGGCTGATCCCGAAATTTTCATCCGTATTGACGACGATCCCATACTGCGTGCTGGGCGGGGCTACGGTATCGGTGTTTGCTTCCATCGCGATGACGGGCGTGAAGCTGATCGTGACTGCCCCGATGAATTTTCGAAATACGACGATCGTCGGCCTTGCGATCGCCCTGGGCATGGGGATTACCCAGGCAAATGCGGCGCTTGCGTTATTCCCGGACTGGGTGACGACGGTATTTGGAAAATCTCCGGTTGTATTGGCGACGATCGTATCGGTTATTTTGAATTTAGTCCTGCTGAAAAATAAGGAAATGGAAAAGGCGGAAGGGCTGCGGTAAAAGATTATCATAAGGAAAGGGGAAGGCAAATGCTGGTAATTGGAAATGGCAAGCTGGTGACAAGGGAGGAAAACCATCCGTTTTATGAATGCGGCGCGGTTGCGGCGGATGGGGCAAAAATTGCAGATGTGGGGGAACATGATGAGATTTTGGCAAAATATCCGGATTCGGAATACATCGATGCAAAAGGCGGGGTGATCATGCCTGGGTTTATCAATGCGCATGAGCATATATACAGCGCGTTCGCCAGGGGGCTTAGCATTCGGGGCTACAATCCGAAAGGTTTTTTGGATATTTTAGATGGACAGTGGTGGACGATCGACAGGCATCTGACGTTGGAGCAGGTTCGCTACAGCGCGTATGATACGATGATTTCCTGCATCCGAAACGGCGTGACAACGATCTTTGATCACCATGCAAGCTTCGGGGCGGTGGAAGGAAGCCTTTTTGAAATTGCTAAAGCGGCGGAGGATACGGGCATCCGCTCCTGCCTGTGTTATGAGATTTCAGACCGCGACGGCATGGATAAAGCAAGGGCCGCGGTAAAGGAAAACGCGGACTTTATCAAATATGCGCAAAAGGAAGGCTCCGACATGCTTGCGGGCATGATGGGGATGCACGCCCAGTTTACGATTTCCGACGAAACGATGGAGCTTGCGGCGGCAAGCAAACTGGAGGGGGCGGGCTATCATATCCATGTGGCGGAAGGGATTGAGGATTTGCATGACTGCCTGAAAAAATATGGGAAGCGCATCGTAGACCGCCTGATGGACTGCGGCATTCTGGGGGAAAAGACCTTGCTTGGGCACTGTATTTATATTAACCCGCATGAAATGGAGCTGATTCAGGATACAGACACGATGGTGGTGCACAATCCGGAGTCCAATATGGGAAACGCATGTGGCTGCCCGCCGACGATGGAGCTTGTGCGCAGGGGCATTTTGACCGGCCTTGGAACGGACGGCTATACCCATGACATGACGGAATCCTATAAGGTGGCAAACGCGCTGCACAAACACCATTTATGCGATGCGAACGCGGCGTGGGCGGAAGTTCCGAAAATGCTGTTTGAAAATAATGCGGCGATTGCCAACCGTTATTTTAAAGCCCCGCTTGGGGTTTTAAAGGAAGGAGCGGCCGCGGATGTGATCGTTGTGGATTACGATCCGCCTACGCAGTTAAATCAGGACAATATCAACGGGCATATTTTGTTTGGCATGACAGGCAGGGATGTGGTGACGACTGTTTGTAACGGTAAAGTGTTGATGAAAGGCCGGGAGATCTTGTGCGTGGACGCGCCTAAGATCATGGCAAAATGCAGGGAAGAATCGGCGAAGCTTTGGAAAAGCATTAACGGATAATGCAAAACAGGAGGATGGAAAAAGCATTCATGGATAATGTAAAACAGGAGGGTGGAGCATGAGCGATATTATGAAATGTATGCCGTTTGAGCAGCTTTTAAATTGGATACGGACGGAGCATACGAAAAAAGGGACGGTGTTTGGGGTGCACAGGCCGTATACCGCGGATGCCAAAAAGTCCAAGACGATTTTCGGGCGGAAGTTAGAAACGGTGATCGGGCCTGCGGCTGGGCCAAACAGCCAGCTTGCGCAAAATATAGCCGCTTCTTATTACGCGGGGAGCCGTTTTTTTGAATTAAAGACCGTACAGATTATGGATGGCGCGGAGCTTGCAAAGTGCGTGAATAAGCCGTGCATTAAGGCGGACGACGAAGCGTACAACTGCGAATGGTCTACGGAGCTGTATGTGCCGCAGGCGGAGGGCGAATATATCAAAGCCTGGTTTTTGCTGGCGTTTCTGGCAAAGGAATATGGGCTTGGGGCTATGGACGGATTTCAGTTTAACATCAGCGTAGGCTATGACCTGGCGGGCATAAAGTCGAAAAAGATCAATGATTTTATTGACCATATGATGGATGCGGGGGAAACGGATATTTTTAAGCATTGCAAAGAAACGCTGCTTGCCCATGCGGATGAGTTTGCCCATATGACGAGGGAGGACATTGAGGCGGTTTCGCCAAAGATCTGCAATTCCGCGACGATTTCCACGCTGCATGGCTGCCCGCCGCAGGAGATTGAAAGCATTGCGGTGTATCTGCTTACGGAAAAGAAGTTACATACATTTATCAAATGCAATCCGACGCTTCTGGACTATGAGTTTGCGCGGGATACGTTAAATAAAATGGGATATGATTATATTTCATTCGGAAGGTTTCATTTTGAAGACGACCTTCAGTATGCGGATGCGGTTCCGATGCTGCAAAGGCTGATGGAGCTTTCCGGGAAGCAGGGCTTGCAGTTTGGCGTGAAGATTACAAATACGTTTCCGGTAGACGTAAAGGCCGGGGAGCTTCCGAGCGAGGAAATGTACATGTCCGGTAAATCCTTATACCCGCTGTCCATTTCCCTGGCGGCGAAATTGTCGGAGGAATTTGACGGAAAGCTGCGGATTGCTTATTCCGGCGGGGCGGATGCGTTTAATATGAATAAAATCGTAGGCTGCGGCGTATGGCCGGTTACGGTGGCGACGACGATCTTAAAGCCGGGCGGGTATCAAAGGCTGTTGCAGATGGCGCAAAATTTAAATCAGATGGGGGTGGCTGATTTTGAGGGCATTGATGCAGCGGCGTTAAACAAGCTGGCAAAAGAGGCGGTGACAGACGCGCATCATGTAAAGCCAGCCAAGCTTCCGGTTTCCAGAAAGACGGATGAGCCGGTGCCGTTGCTGGACTGCTTTATGGCCCCGTGCGAGGATGCGTGCCCGATCCATCAGGAGATTTCCACCTATATGAAGCTGGCAGGGGAAGGGAAATACGAAGAAGCGTTTCGGGTAATCCTGAATCAAAACGCGCTGCCGTTTATTACAGGCACAATCTGCGCACACGGATGCCAGAGCCACTGTACGCGCAATTTTTATGAAACCCCTGTAAAGATCCGAGATACCAAGCTGCTTTGCGCGAGGAAGGCGTATGACGCTGTGCTGGATACGGTAAAGCCGTATGGAAGCTGCGGCAAAAAGGCGGCGGTCGTAGGCGGCGGGCCTGCCGGTATGGCGGCGGCTTATTATCTGGCAAGGCAGGGCGTGGATGTGACGCTGTATGAGCAGCGCGGCCGGCTTGGGGGAATTGTAAGCTCGGTTATCCCGGATTTTCGGATTGACGATGCGGTGATCGCAAAGGACGCCGCATTTTTAAATAAGCTTGGGGTTACAGTACTCACCGGGACAAAAGCGCCAACGGTTGCGCAGTTAAAGGCGCAGTATGACGCAGTTGTGCTGGCGGTGGGCGCGTATAAACGCGGGGAACTGTCCCTGGAGGGCAGGCAGGCTTACAACGCGCTGGAGTTTTTAGAGGCGTTTAACGAAAAGAAGGGGGCGCTGGAGCCTGGTAAAAATGTAGCAGTCATCGGCGGCGGGAATACGGCTATGGATACCGCGCGGGCGGCGAAGCGCTGCAAAGGGGTGGAGCATGTGTACCTGGTATACCGTAGGACGAAACGGTATATGCCTGCGGATGAGCATGAGCTTACGCTTGCGCTTGCAGACGGCGTGGAGTTTAAGGAGCTGCTTGCGCCGGTCAGGATTATGGACGGCAACCTTATCTGTGAGGAAATGAAGCTTGGGGAACCGGACGCTTCCGGACGGGCCGGCGTAACGGGAACCGGAGTATTGCAGGAGATACCTGCGGATTTGGTGATCGCGGCGGTCGGGGAAAAGGTTCCTGCGGATTATTATGAAGAAAACGGGATCCATACAGACGAATTGGGGCGCCCGATGGTATCGGATACTACATTAGAAACAAATATCAAAGGGGTATACGTCATAGGAGACGGGCTTTACGGGCCGTCCTTAGTCGTAAAAGCTATGGCGCAGGCGCAAAAAGCGGCGCAGGCGATTGTGGAAGAGTACGTGTCCCTTGATATGGGGCAGGCGGCGCAGCCGGAAAGCGTTTACAAAAAGAAGGGAATCCTTGCAGAACCGGAAGAAATTGCGGACGGGGAATCCGAAAGGTGCCTAAGCTGCTCCAGCGTTTGCGAAAACTGCGTGGACGTATGCCCGAACCGGGCGAATATTTCGATTCAAGTACCGGGCATGGAAAAGGCGCAGATCCTCCATGTGGACGGCATGTGCAACGAATGCGGGAATTGCAGGAGCTTTTGCCCGTATGCCAGCTCGCCGTATCTGGATAAGTTTACTTTATTTGGAAGCGAAGCGGATATGAAAAACAGCAAAAACCAGGGCTTTGTTGTTTTGGATAAAGATAAGGCGCGCTGCAAAGTACGGTTTTTGGGCGATGAATTTATTTGGGAAAGCGGGCAGGACGGAAAGCTCGCGCCTGCGCTTGGACATTTCATCGAAGCGGTGTGCAGGGATTATGATTATTTGCTGGAATAGCGTGGCAGGCATATTTGTAAAACAGCGGGAAGGGATGAAAAATGAGACAGATATTTCGTGGCGGATTGGTTGTAAACGGCAGCGGGGCGAAAAAAGCGGATGTATTAATTGAAGGCGAAACCATCCTGGCGGTTGGAGAGAACGTACAGGATATGGAAGCGCAGGCAGTGGACGTATCCGGTAAATATTTGTTTCCGGGGTTTATTGACGGTCATACGCATATGGATCTGGAGGTGTCCGGCACGGTGACCGCCGATGGGTTTGACACGGGGACAAGGGCGGAGCTTGCCGGAGGGACGACCTGCATTGTGGACTTTGCAACTCAAAACCGGGGAGAGACACTGGAATATGCATGTAAGCGCTGGCATGAAAAGGCGGATGGAAAGGCGAATTGCGACTATGCGTTTCATCTGGCTATATCGGACTGGAACAGCGGGGTAAGTAAGGAGCTGGAACAGGTTGTGGCAGGCGGCATTCATTCCTTTAAGCTGTATACCATATATGACGCGATGTTTTTGGACGACGAGAGCATTTATGAAATATTTGCGCGGCTAAAGCAGCTAGGCGCCATTGCGGGCGTGCACTGCGAAAACCAGGGCATAGTCAAAGCGCGGCTAAAGCAGCTTGCGCGTAAAGAGGGCGGCAGGAGGAACGTGGAAAATTATCCTGCCACAAGGCCGGCTTTGGCGGAGGCGGAAGCGGTAAGCCGCGTTTTAAAAATCGCAAAATGCGTGGATACGCCGGTGATCATCGTGCATTTAAGCTCTATGGAGGGCTATGAGGAAATTGCGCGGGCAAGGCAAAAGGGCCAGAAGGTATATGTGGAAACCTGCCCGCAATATCTGGTAATGGATGAAAGCAGATACGCGCTGCCGCACCAACAGGGAAGAAATTATATGATCGCGCCGCCGCTTCGGACGAAAAAAGACCAGGAAGCGCTTTGGGCTGCCCTTGGCAGGGGGGAGATCCAGACGATCGCCACAGACCATTGCAGCTTTACTTTAAAGCAAAAGGATATGGGGAAGGACGATTTTGCGTTAACGCCCTGCGGGATGCCGGGGGCGCAGGAGCGGCCGGGGCTGATCTATCATTACGGCGTAGAAAAAGGGCGGATTACGTTGGGACAGATGTGCGCCTGCCTGGCGGAAAATCCCGCAAAGCTGTATCGGCTGTACCCAAAAAAGGGCGTGATCGCAAAAGGCTCGGACGCGGATATCGTAGTCTGGGATCCGGACGCGGAATGGACGCTGTCGAAAGAAACGCAGCAGTCCGCGTGCGATTACTGCCCGCTGGAGGGCACGAAGCTTAAGGGAGCGACGCAAAAGGTATACTTACGCGGGATGCTGGCGGCGGAAAATGGTAAGATCCGGGAGGAATATAAGGGACGGTATGTGAACGGCATTGGAAGATGAGAAGTGTATCGTAAGCAGGATGGAAGTATTATGAGGCAGTGGATGCGATAAAGATGATGTGGAAGCGTTCATGAAGAAATGCGAAGCGATATCAGATTATGGAGTTTGGGCGAAAGGGGGGAAGGCGATGTCTGCATTTTATGTAAACGGGCAGGAGGTTACAGTCGAAAAAAAACAGCCCTTGCTTCGTTATTTACGGGATACGCTGCATCTAACGTCTGTAAAGGACGGATGCAGCCAGGGCGCGTGCGGGGCGTGTACGGTTTTAATAGACGGGGAGGCTTATAAAGCCTGCGTCCCGCGTACAGACGCGCTGGAAGGAAAGCATATTGAGACGGTGGAGGGTTTAAGTGAGTGGGAATCGCAGGTTTATACTTATGCCTATGGGGAAGCCGGGGCTGTCCAGTGCGGTTTTTGCATTCCGGGAATGGTGCTTTGCACAAAGGCGTTATTAGCGAAAAATCCGGATCCGTCGGAAGAAGAGATCCGTTATGCCCTTAGAAATAACTACTGCCGCTGCACCGGGTATGTGAAGATCATTGCGGCTGTAAAGCTGGCGGCAAAGATCCTGCGGGACGGAAAAATACCGGAATGCAGCGCGGATGACTGGAAAATAGGCTCCCGCGTACACCGGCTGGATGTGGAAGAAAAGGTGTGCGGGACGGGGAAATACCCGGATGATTATTATCTGGAGGGCATGTGCTATGGCTCCGCGCTGCGCAGCAAATATCCAAGGGCCAGGGTGCTTTCCATCGACATGGCGGCGGCAAAAGAGCTGCCTGGCGTGGTGGCGGTGATCACCGCGGAGGATATTCCGGGGGAAAATAAAATCGGGCATCTAAAGCACGACCAGTATACGCTGATCTCGGTAGGAGGGCTGACTCATTATCTGGGGGATGCGGTGGCGCTGGTGGTGGCGCGGGATTTAGAAACGGTAGAAAAGGCGAAAAAGCTGATTCAGGTGGAGTATGAAGCGCTTCCTGCCATACATAATATTGAAGAAGCCGCGGCCCCGGGGGCGCCGCTTGTATATGAAGAGGAGGAGTCTAATGTATTGGCGCACAAGCATGTCAGCCGCGGCAATGCCGATGAAGCCATCCGAAAATCCCGTTATGTCATCACCCGGCATTTTGAAACTCCTTGGACGGAGCACGCGTTTTTAGAGCCGGAATGCGCGGTGGCCTATATCGACGAGGACGGGGATGTGAAAATTATTTCCACCGACCAGTCCGCATACTGTACGCTGCACGAAAGCAGCCTGCTGCTTGGCGCCGATAAGGTAAAGGCGCAAAACGCGCTGGTAGGCGGGGGCTTTGGCGGGAAAGAGGATATGACGGTGCAGCATCACGCGGCGCTTGCGGCATATATTACCAAAAGGCCGGTAAAGATCAGGCTGACCAGGGAGGAATCCCTTTTGATCCACCCAAAAAGGCATCCGTTTGTGATGGATTTTACAATGGGCTGCGATGAAAACGGCAAGATCTTAGGCGTAAAGGCAAAGGCCGTATCCGATACCGGGGCGTTCGCGTCGCTGGGCGGGCCGGTGTTGGAGCGGGCATGTACCCATGCGGCGGGGCCGTATGCCTATGAAAATTTTGAGATCGAAGGCACAGCCTATTATACGAACAATCCTCCGGCTGGGGCGTTCCGGGGGTTTGGCGTGACCCAGACCTGTTTTGCGACGGAGACGCTTTTGAATGAAATGGCGGATGAGATCGGCATTACGCCGTGGGAAATCCGCTACCGCAATGCCATCCGCCCGGGAGGGACGCTTCCAAACGGGCAGATCGTAGACGAGTCCACAGGGCTGGTAGAAACGCTGGAGGCGGTAAAGGAGGAATATGAAAAAGCGCTGGCCGAAGGCAAACCGGTGGGGATTGCCTGCGCGATGAAAAACGCGGGTGTAGGCGTAGGCATCCCGGACTGGGGAAGGGCGAAGCTTATTGTAGAAGACGACGGTAAGCTGCATATTTATTCCGGCGCATCCTGCATCGGCCAGGGGCTTGGGACGGTTCTGGTGCAGATGGTCGTCAGCAATACGGATCTGACCAGAGGGCAGATCGTCTATGAGCGCAGCAACACATGGATCGCGCCGGATTCCGGCACCACGTCCGGCTCCCGACAGACGATGATCACCGGGGAAGCGTGCAGGCGTGCCTGTGAAAAGCTGATGGAAGCAAAAAAAGGGAAAACGTTGGAGGATTTGAAAGGGCAGGAATTTTACGGGGAATACCTTACAAAGACAGACCCGCTGGGCGCGGACGTGCCAAACCCGGTATCCCATGTGGCGTACGGCTACGCGACGCAGATGTGCGTCCTTGACCCAAAGACCGCTAAAATCGAAAAGATCACAGCCGCCCACGACGTAGGCAAGGCGGTAAACCCATTATCCTGCGAGGGGCAGATTGAAGGCGGCGTGGTCATGTCCATGGGCTTTGCCCTAAGGGAAAGATACCCGATAGATGACAACTGCAAGCCGATTGAAAAATATGGCTCTTTGGGGCTGTTTCGTTCCCATGAAATTCCAAATATCGAAGCCATCGTAATCGACAAGCCCGGGTTAAACGTAGCCTGCGGCGCTATTGGCATCGGGGAGATCACATCGATTCCGACTGCGCCTGCGATTTCGGACGCTTATTACCGTCTGGATGGAAAACGGCGCTACAGCCTGCCGATTACCGCAACGCCATATGAAAGGAAGGGATAGCCTATGGCAGTAAAAAAGAAATTTCCATATCGGGCGGCTGTCGTGGCATGTAAGGGCGGCTGTCAGGACGATGGGGGCTGCGCTTGCGCGTATGGGTGCACGGGATGTGGAAAATGTGTGGAGGTATGCAGGTTTGGCGCGGTTTCCATAAACGAAGCCGGGGTTTCTAAGGTGGATGAAAAGAAGTGCATCGCCTGCGGCATGTGCGTGAAAAGCTGCCCGCGGAAGGTGATACATTTACATGAGTGTGCAAATTCGATTGTGGTGGAGTGCTCGAATCAAGATGAAGCGAAGCAGGCACGGGATATTTGTAAAAATAGCTGTATTGGGTGCGGGGCTTGTGAGAAGGCTTGTACAGCGGGGGCTGTGCGGGTTGCAGGGCATTGTGCGGTGATTGAGGAAGAGGTTTGCTTAAGCTGCGGGATGTGTGTCGTGAAGTGCCCAAGAGGGGCGATTGTGGATTTGCGGGGGGTGTTGAATAAGTAGCGCTGTATTGCGATTGTATGATAATGCGGGCAGAGGGATTTTGTTAAGCCGGACGATGGTTGCGTGGTTTGAAATATTTGCAGATAGGCGGACGCTGGGAGAGGGGATTTGCGCGGTCTGCCTGGCGCAATTCCAGAATGTAAGAAGTTCTAGGTATTCTGCATTTACGTTTCACAGACGGACGGACGCGGCCCCTAGTTCGCCTCTGGCTGCGCCAGAAGCTAAAGGAGCCGCTTACGGCTGCGCCGCCTGGTTGTGAGCAGAATACGAAGAACTTCTAAACATTCTTGCATACGCGCCATGCAGACCGTGCAAATCCCCTCTCCCGGCTGGCAGTCGAAAGCGTTACAGAAAATGTTTGTACGTAAATTCAATTGTTAATAGTCGAGCTATTTTAAGTAAAACATTACGAAATCCAGCCGGGTGATGGGGAGCGGGGCTGGCTTTCGGCGACGTATGGAAGAATGCTAGAAGCCCTTAGCATTCTGCTTGAAAACCAGGCGGCGAAGCCGTAAGCGGCTCCTTTAGCCACTGGCGTAAGCCGGGGGCGGACTGGGGGCCGCGTCCGTCCGGCTGTGATTCCTATACGCAGGATGCTTAGAGCTTCTTGCATTCTGGAATTGAAGCCGGAAGCCAGCCCCGCCCCCCATCGCCCAGCGTCCGGAATCGAAATAAAACTCCATTTAACGAAACTGCCACAAGCAAAGCATAGATAAAGAAAAATATAGTTACAAAAAGAAAATTATTTGCTATACTGTCCATAAATATGAAAACCAATATATTTACATCATAAGATTCAAACAATTACAAATAATCAAAATATTCAACAGGGATGTGTGAAAAAGAAATAGTCCATGCTAATTTCTCGAAAAGCGAACTAGCGCATTTTTAACACATCCCGGAACCAGGAGGAAAAATGAAAACAGTATTAAGCACAGAACATGCTCCAAAAGCGATCGGCCCGTATTCGCAGGGTATCCAGGCAGGGGATTTGTTGTTTTTATCGGGGCAGCTTCCAATCGACCCGGCAGTAGGAAAGATCGTCGCGGCAGATATCGAAGGCCAGACAAAGCAGTCCCTTACAAATATCAGGGCTATTTTAGAATCCGCAGGATGCACCATGGATAATGTGGTAAAAACAACGGTTTTTCTAAAAGATATAAACGATTTTGGAAAAATGAACGAGGTATACAAGGAGTTTTTTACGGAAGGAAACTATCCGGCGCGTTCCGCGATCCAGGTAGCTGCCATTCCGCAGGACGCAAGGCTTGAAATAGAAGTGGTCGCGTTAAAAAAGGCGTAAAGAAATATGGATGCGATAGTTCTGGCGGCAGGATGCAGCAGGCGGTTTGGAAAGAACAAGCTATTGTTTCAGATAAAAGGGAAACCCATGTACCGGCATATATTAGAGCTGCTTTTTAGACAGCAGGAAGCTAAGGCTGTCGGGCAGGTGGTTGTTGTAAGCCAGTATGAGGAGATTTTTTTGGATATCAAAAAGCATTTCAAAGGAATGGAGTGCGTGAAAAATCCTACTCCGCAAATAGGGATTTCCAGTTCGATCCGGCTTGGCGTACGGCGGCTGCTGGAACTGCCAGAAGCATCCGAGGGCTGTTTTTTTACAGTGGCAGACCAGCCCTATTTTACAGAGCGGTCGTTTCAAAAGATGGCCAAATTGCAGCGGGAGTATCCAAATCAGATCATAGCGGCGGCAAAACGCGGGGAATGCTGCAATCCGGTGATCTTTCCGGCGAAATATTATCCAAAACTACAGGAATTAACCGGGGATGTGGGAGGTAAGGCTGTTTTGCGCAAGTCTATGGAAGCGGTAAGGCTTTGTGAATTGCCGGGAGGAGAGCTTTTGGATGTGGATACGGCATCGGATTTGGAGAATGGATAAATGTTGCGGCAAAGCGATATAAAAAATAAATTTCCATTTTTGCGGGAGTCCGGGCATGTCGTGTCTTTGGTTGGCGCGGGCGGAAAGACGACGGTTATGTATGGGCTGGCAAGGGCTTATGCGCAGGGCGATAGAAAAGTTATTGTTACGACGACTACGCATATCCAAAGGCCGTGCGATTTTCCGGTTGCGGAGGATATCCATACGCTAAAGCTGCTTTTGCGGACGCATCCGATCGTGGTGGCTGGAAAGGACGCGGGGAATAATAAGTTAAAAATGCCGGATGGGTTTGAGCTTTTCGCGTATCAAAAGCTTGCGGGGCTTATTTTAATAGAAGCGGACGGGGCAAAGCGATTGCCGTGTAAGGCCCCGGAGTTGTGGGAGCCTGTGATCTTGCCTGGATGCGATATCGTCCTTGGGGTCATGGGGCTGGACGCTTTAGGAAAGCCGCTTGGAGAAGTTTGTTTTCGAAAAGAACGGGTCATGGAAATTTTGCATGTGGATGAATGTCATTGTATGGAAGAAGCGGATCTGGCTGCGATTTTAAGCGGGGAATCTGGGACGAAAAAGGATGTGGGCGGCAGGGAGTATTACGTCGTGTTAAATAAATGTGACGATGCGCGCAGGATGGAGCAGGCGGAGAGGATAAGGGCGCTGCTGGCGGATAAGGGGATATTGCAGGCGGTATATACGAGTTATATCGTGAATGATTTTGCAGATTAGTTTCCACACACTGTTCGCGCTTGATTGCTTAACATTTGGAAGGGGTTGAAAAGCAGCTGCATGACGCTGGGGTCAATGACTGCCTTTCGTTTGAGCAGGTGGTGGATGAGGTGATCGAGCGGTATACTCCTACCAGGCGGGGTATTTGCTGGATTAAATTGCTTTGTCCAGTTTGATTTTTATCCAAGGCGTATAACAGGCTGTTTTTATTCCCTGCCAAACTCCGCCAATTTCAGCCCTTCATTGCGGTCTAACGTCATGCCGATGCTCCATTCGTTTACAAACAATAATAACGGCCGTCCTTTCATATCCAAAACTTTTTTCATATCGGACGTGCCGCTTAAACGCTCTACGTCGATTTCTTTATTTTCAATCCAGCGGATATGCTCGTAAGGCAGGTTTTCTAAGCGGATCTCCACGTTGTATTCATTTTCCAGCCGGAATTTTAATACGTCAAACTGCAAAACCCCGACGACTCCAACAATAATCTCTTCCATCCCGCCTTTAAATTCCTGAAAGATCTGGATCGCGCCTTCCTGGGCGATCTGCGTTACGCCTTTTACAAACTGCTTGCGCTTCATCGTGTCTAACTGGCGCACCCTTGCGAAATGCTCTGGCGCAAAGGTTGGGATGCCCTCGAATGCAAAGTCCTCTTTCGCGGTCGTTAACGTGTCCCCAATGGAATAAATGCCAGGGTCGAAAATGCCGATGATGTCGCCCGCGTACGCTTCTTCTATGATCTTTCGCTCCTGCGCCATAAGCTGCTGGGGCTGGGAAAGCTTGACGGTCTTTTTCCCCTGGATATGCTTGACCTCCATGCCCGCGGTAAATTTGCCGGAGCAGATGCGCATAAAAGCGATGCGGTCGCGGTGGTTTTTATTCATGTTTGCCTGGATCTTAAACACAAAGGCCGAAAAATCCTCCATAAACGGACTGATCTTGCCGTTATCCGAATTTCTAGGAAGCGGCGCGTACGTCATCTGCAAAAAATGCTGTAAAAAGGTTTCCACGCCAAAATTTGTCAGCGCGGAGCCAAAAAACACAGGCGAAAGCTCGCCCTTTGCTACCTTTTCCTGATCAAATTCCGCGCTTGCGCCGTCTAACAATTCGATCTCTTCGAGTAAATGCGCTTGGAAATCCTCGCCGATTTCTGCGGTGAGTTCGTCGCTGTCTAGGTCCAAATGCCGCATCGAGCCTTCCTTTGTGCCTTTTAACGTATCGGAAAAGGTCATGACCTTTTTTGTATTTCGGTCGTAAACTCCTTTGAAATTTTTCCCGCTGCCGATTGGCCAGTTGATCGGACAGGTCGCGATGCCTAATTCCTTTTCAATGTCGTCCAATAATTCAAAGGAATCCCTTGCGTCGCGGTCCATTTTATTAATAAAAGTAAAAATCGGGATGTGGCGCATCACGCACACCTTAAACAGCTTTCGGGTCTGCGCCTCCACGCCCTTGGAAGCGTCAATGACCATGACCGCTGAATCCGCCGCCATAAGCGTGCGGTAGGTGTCCTCGGAAAAGTCCTGATGCCCCGGCGTGTCCAGAATGTTGATGCAGTAGCCGTCGTAATGAAATTGCAGCACAGACGACGTTACGGAAATCCCTCTTTGCTTTTCAATCTCCATCCAGTCGGAAACCGCATGCCTTGCAGTCGCCTTTCCCTTTACGGAGCCGGCCAGGTTAATGGCGCCTCCGTAAAGCAGGAATTTTTCCGTTAAGGTTGTCTTGCCCGCATCCGGGTGCGAGATGATCGCAAATGTCCTTCTTTTTTCAATCTGCTGACGTAAATCCGCCATCGTAAATCCTCCAAATCTTTTAAATCTTCTAAATCATTAAATTTTTCTTTGCGGTTTTATTAAAGCGCAAAAGCTTTTCGCGTCCGGATACTATTGTAGAGCGCCCGCCGGATAAAGTCAACATCCATACCCGCACAGACTGTATGAAAAGGTTTGCTAACGGTTTAAAGATTATTTGGCGCGCTTAATTTTTCGACCTCGTCCAGCCAGATCCGCCCGCTTGCGTCGCTTGGCATACGAAGGTCTCCTCTTGGGGAAACGGCGACAGTCCCGACCTTTGGGCCGTCTGGCAGGCAGGAGCGTTTGAACTGCTGGGAAAAGAACCTCCGGTAAAAGGTCTTTAGCCATTTTAAGATCACATCGTCCGTATACGCGCCTGCAAACGCAAGCTTCGCAAGCCGGAATATTTTTGCCGGGGGATAGCCAAACCTTAAAATATAATACAGGAAAAAGTCATGCAGCTCGTATGGGCCTACAATGTCCTCCGTCTTTTGGGAAATCTGGCCCTCCTGCGGCGGCAAAAGCTCCGGACTTACCGGGGTGTCTAAAACGTCCAGTAATATTTTTTCCAGATCTTTGTCATCGCAGGCATCCGCGTAATAACGAACCAGGTGCCGCACCAGCGTCTTTGGCACGGACGCGTTTACGCCATACATTGACATATGATCGCCGTTATATGTGGCCCATCCAAGCGCAAGCTCCGACATATCCCCGGTGCCGATCACAAGCGCTCCGCACTGGTTTGCAAGATCCATTAAAATCTGTGTGCGCTCCCTGGCCTGGCTGTTTTCGTAGGTTACATCGTGGACAGCCGGGTCTTGTCCGATATCCGAAAAATGCATCGTTACGGATTTTTGAATGTTTATTTCCTTTAAGCCCGCGTTTAAGCTTCGGATAAGCTGCACAGCGTTGTCATAGGTGCGGTCTGTTGTTCCAAAGCCCGGCATCGTGACTGCCAAAATCTGGCTGTGGGGGATATTTAAAAGATCAAACGCCCGCACGGTCACTAAAAGCGCAAGCGTAGAGTCTAAGCCCCCCGAAATGCCGATCACGGCGCGTTTACAGCCGGTATGCTCGAAACGCTTTTTTAACCCCATTGCCTGTATCTGTAAGATTTCCTCGCACCGCTTGTCCCGTTCTTCTTTTTTTCCAGGCACAAACGGCGCCCGGTCAACATGGCGCGTCAGCTTTGTGCGCTTTGGCGTAAGCGAAAATTCATTCCAAACGTAATCGGCCGCGCCGTCATGCTCAAATGTGGACAGCCTGCGCCGTTCTGCGGACAGCTTTGCCACGTCGATTTCAGAAGAGATCGTATTGTTCTGAAACCGTTTCGCTTCCGCTAACACAGCGCCGTTTTCCGCAATGATGCTGTGCCCGGAATATACCACGTCCTGGGTGGACTCCCCGTCGGACGCGCATGCGTAAATATATCCGCAGACAAGCCTTGCGGACTGCCCGTTTATCAAATCGCGCCGGTACGTATCCTTGCCGGTGACTTCATCCGAGGCGGACAGGTTTACTATGACAGTCGCCCCCGCTAACGCATGGCGGATGCTTGGCGGGTTTGGCGCCCATACATCCTCGCATAATTCTACGGCGATCCGAAGCTTTGGCATAGACTGGCATACAAAGATCTGGTCTGTGCCCATCGGCACGGTAACGCCTTCTTTTAAAGTTACCGGAACGCATTTTTTCATGCCCTTTGTAAAATGCCTGGCTTCGTAAAATTCGGCGTGGTTTGGAAGGAAAGTCTTTGGGATCAGGCCAAGTATCGTTCCTTTGTAGATCGCCGCCGCGGTATTATACAGCTTTCCCATATATTCAAGCGGAAGCCCCACAAATATAATAGCGTCGGTTTCCGCGGTCTGCGCCGCGATTTTAAATAGCTGGCATTTCGCTTCGTCCAGCAAAGTTTCTTGTAAAAACAGATCCCCGCAGGAATAGCCCGTAATGCATAATTCCGGGAAAACCATTATGGAAGCCCCTCGCAGCGCGGCTTCTTTTATCTGCCGTATGATGACGGCGGCGTTGTATTTTGGTTCCGCGACTTTTATTTTTGGCGAAAAAGCGGCGGCCTTTACGTATCCATGCTCCATGTATGTTGTCTCCTTTACTTATAAACTGACGTTTCCATATTTATCCAGTTTCCATAATACATCCGGTTTCGATTGTTTATTGTATCATTCGTTTTAGCTCTTCCACGTCAAAGACATATGCGTGTTTGCAAAACTGGCACTTGACCTCGATCGGCTCCCCGTCGTCGATCATATCCTGCATATCCTTTTTTGGAATGCTGATAAGAGCCTTTGTCACCCGCTCTTTCGAACAATTGCATTGAAAATATGCGTCCATTTTATCTGCGATTTCCAGATCCATGCCAGATAGAACCTGCTCTAACAGTCCCTCCGGCGACGCGCCGGACTGAAAGATTTCCGTCACCGGGGGGATGCGTTTTATATTTGCTTCCAATTGCGAAATGACTTCTTCGCTGGCGTTTGGCATAAGCTGGACGATAAAGCCGCCCGCCTGACGGATTGACCAGTCCGTATCCACCAAAACGCCAAGCCCTACGGAGGATGGGACCTGCTGTGAGGAGGCAAAATAATAAGTCAGATCCTCCGCGATCTCCCCGGTCTGAAGCTGCGTCGTTCCGATATAAGGCTCCTTTAGCCCCATGTCCTGGATAACGCGCAAAATGCCGTTTCCGACCGCGCCTCCTACATCCAGCTTGCCCATTTTATTTGGCGGCAATTCGATATCTGCGACATTTGGATAGCCTTTTACATGCCCGGTCGCGTCCGCGGTCACGGTCATTCCCTTTAGCGGCCCGTCGCAGACAATCTGTAGCGTTAAAAGGTCCTCCTCCCCTTTCATCATAACGCCCATCATAGCCCCGGCTGCAAGCAGCCTTCCAAGCGCGGCGGATACGACCGGGCTTGCGTCGTGGCAGGATGTAGCGGCTTGCGTCAGATGCTTTGAGGTAATGGCAAACGCCCGGATCGCATGGTCTGCGGCGGTGGCCCTTACAATATAATCTTTCATTTTATTCTTTTTTCCATCCTTCCTTTTTTACAAATTATAACGTGACAGCGGTCAAACGTCAAATCTTAAGCAAAACTTAAGCAAATCTTAGGAATTTTTTATTTACGGGTTCGTTGATAATTAAAAAAATACGAGGTATAATATGCTTGTTTTTTTGAAAACTAATCATTGTGGAAGGAGTGATGAGAGGATGCAAAGAAATTGTGTGCTGATCGTCCCGTCTGTCAACCCCGATGCGAAGCTGCTGCCATATTTAAAAGACCTGGTGAAAAACGGTTTTCAAAAAATCATATTGATTGATGACGGGAGCCGTCCGGAATGCAAAGCTACCTTTGACGCGGCGGGCGCGATGCCGGAATGCGACCTGCTTGTCCATACGGTGAATATGGGCAAAGGGCGCGCGCTAAAGGACGCGTTGAATTATTACTGCCAGCATTTTAGGCAGGATTATTCTGGCGTGATCACCGTGGATTCGGATGGGCAGCATAAGGCAAAGGACGTTACGCGTTTGGACGCGGCGATCTGCGATTGC
Organism: uncultured Eubacterium sp.; assembly: GCA_947385775.1. Taxonomy (GTDB): domain Bacteria; phylum Bacillota; class Clostridia; order Lachnospirales; family Lachnospiraceae; genus Eubacterium_J. The sequence goes on from CANDMI010000014.1 coordinate 25,863, forward strand.
CCGGAAACGCTAGTTTTGGGCGTTCGGGATTTTGATGGGCCGACGGTTCCATTTAAAAGCAGGTTTGGAAATAAATTAACGAAAACGATCATGAAGCTATTGATCGGCAAAGCGGAGCAAACGGGCGGAGAGCAAAAGGAAGCCATCGTTGATACCCAGACCGGGCTTCGGGCGATACCAAATGCTTTGATTTTACGTTACCTGACCTTAAACGGGGAGCGGTTTGAATATGAGACGAATATGCTCATTGACGCGCTGCATTCCCATACGCCGGTTCGACAGATCGAAATCGATACGGTATACGTGAATGAAAACAGCGAAACGCATTTTCGTCCAGTGGCGGATTCCTTTGCCATTTATCATTTGATCTTTGCCACCTTTTTTAAATATCTGCTGGCATCCTTATCCGCGTTTTTGATCGATTACAGCGTTTACTGCCTGTTGATCTACGCACTTGGAGCTTTGGATTTAAAGACAAAAATCTGGATCTCGGCCTCGGCGGCAAGAGTCGTTTCTTCCTTATATAATTATACGGTGAATATGGCGGTGGTGTTTCAAAACCACAAAGGGAGAAAAAAGACGTTTTTTAAATATTATGCGCTTTGCGCCGCGCAGCTATGCTGCTGCGCGTCATTTGTATATCTGATCTGTCAGGGCATGGGGCTGTCTGAAACGATCGTAAAGCTTGTGGTAGACGCGCTGTTATTTATCGTCAGCTTTCAGATACAAAAAAACTGGGTTTTCCGGGAAGGATGATGCTATGCTTTTTGCTTTTCGATTTTGCCTGCTGATTTTGTCGTTTAGCGGGTACGCGCTTTTTGTCACGCAAAAATACCATATACGCGTGGAGTTTGCGCCCGCGTTGTTTTGCGCGTGGTGCAGCGTCGTTTTATTTGCGGCCGGGCTTATCAACTGCCTGCCGGCTGCGGTATTCCTGCTTTTTGTCGGAGGCTTTGCATTGCTTGCGTTAGCCGCCCGCAAAAAATATTTTTTCACAAAGCAGGATGCCTTAAAGTATGTGGGTTTTCTTGCGCTTTTGATCTACTTTTTCATTTTGATGCAGGGCGCGCATTTTGTAAGCTATGATAATTTCAGCCATTGGGCTACGGTTGTAAAAGACATGCTAAACGTAGATCGTATGCCGAATTTTGAGGATTCCCTGATCCGGTTCCAGTCCTATCCGCTGGGCAGCTCTTTGTTTATATATTATATCTGTAAGATCATTGGCGCGTCCGACGCATGTCTTTTATGGGGGCAATTGCTGATGCTGTTGAGCTTTCTTTTTTGCGTTTATGCATTCGCGCAAAAAAAGAATTTGTATACCGCATTGGCCACGCTGCTTTATGGCATATGGGCGCTTACGGCAAATAACCACATTTATGAGCTGCGGGTGGACACGCTGCTGCCGGTTGTTGGAGTCGGCGCGTTTGCGTATATTTTCTATTATAAAAAGGAGTCTGAGAAAGCGATATTAGGTTCGGCTGCGATGTTTGTCCTGCTGATCCAGATTAAAAACAGCGGCATATTTTTTTATGCGGTATGCGTGATCTGCCTTGCGGCAGGCGCATGGGATTACTGCAAAAAGCACAGGGCATATTTTTTTTCCTTCAGCCTGCTTATGCCCCTTGGCTCGATGTATTTATGGAAACGGCATGTGGCGTTTTCGTTTTCCGCGGGCATGGATTCGAAGCATTCCATGAACCTTGCCCATTTTCAGCAGGTGGCGGCAAAAAAAACAGCCGAAGAGATGCGTTCCATCGGCATCCATATTTTAAAGCAGTTTACGTCGTTTAAAAAATTAGGCACAACGCCGGGAGCCGGGATGCAGACAAACAAAGGGCTTGTTCTGCTTGTCCTGCTTTTGATGTTTTTTATGGCGATGTGTCTGCTTAGCCTTTTATTACGCAGCAGGCAGGCGCTTTACGCTGTGCTTTGCGCCGGAGCGCTGAACGTAGGCTGTTTTATCGTCTATACGATATCAGTCTATGCGATGTACCTTTTTTCCATGCCTCCCGCCGAAGCCTCCCGCCTGGCGAGCTTTGACCGGTATATGTTTTCGATTTACATTTTTATGTATGGGCTGACGGTAATCTTTACGCTGTATGGCGTTCGCGCTTTGCAAAGCAGCCAGAGCGCCGCTTCTTTTACCGTGGCGATCGTAGCGTGTCTGCTATTCGTGCTGCCGCTTAATTTTTGCAATCGTCAGCTGCCTACTTTAGTGGAAAAGCCTGCCTTTGCGGATTCCAAACGAAACCAGCTTTGGCGGATATTGGAGCAGGCCGGGATAGAAAAAGGGGCGTCCTGCGCCGTTTACAGCAATACCACCGATACGGATAAACGATATTTTTATTATCTGACGCGCTATGAGCTTTGGTCGCCAAAGATTCTTTCGGTAAATCGAAATGATTTTTTGGAAAATAAAAAGAAGCTGAAAAAATACGATTATCTGATCGTCTGGGATTCGGACGAGTTTATCGATGGGTATTTAAGGGAACGGGGGCTTTCGCATTATGCCGGGCGAAGCGGGATATGCGTTAAGCTTGGAAGTGGCTGAACGCAGGCTTAAAGAAACAGAAAAAACCAGTCGTTTTGAAAAATAAAGGCTATGGACATATGAAAAAAATTATAAAGAAACCGATAGAGAATCCGATAAAGAAACCGATTAAAAATCTTGATAGAAGTACGGATAAAGATACTGGTAAAAATTCTGCTAAAAATGCTGTCAGAAATCCAGATAAAGAAACAGATAAAAAAATAGTTCAGAAATCTGTTCGGAAATTTATTCAGATTACGATTTTTGGCATTTTGTTTGCGGTTTTATATGTTTTTTTGGGCGTTGTGATATCGTATAAAAAACAGCCTGACGTAAGCGCGGAGTATCAGTCGGCGTTTCGCGTGGGCGACTGCTATGGGGATACGGCTTTAGCGGAAAGGGCGTGCATTATAGAAGACAACGAAGAGGCTTTGTATGAAAGGCTTCGGATGATCGCCCAGGCAAAGGAGCGCGTGATCTTATCCACCTTTGAGTTTCGGTCGGATGAAAGCGGCAAGGATGTGCTTGCGGCGCTTCTTGCCGCCGCCAAAAGGGGCGTAAAGATCCAGATACTCGCAGACGGGGCGACGGCTTTTTTAAGAATGGATCGAAACGCGTATTTTTACGCCTTGGCCGCGTCGGAAAATGTGGAAATTAAGATCTATAACAGGGTCAACCTGCTAAAGCCCTGGAAAAGCATGGGGCGGCTTCATGATAAATACGTCATTGTGGACGATTGGCTGTATCTTTTGGGCGGCAGAAATACGTACGACTATTTTTTAGGCGACAACGGCTATAAAAATTATGACAGGGATGTGCTTGTTTATAGCGGCGCGTCTAAGGAAAAGGACGATAAAGGGGACGGCTCCCTTTGTCAGCTGGAAGCGTATTTTGCATCTGTCTGGGAGTTGGAGGAATGCTCTGTATTTTCATGCAAAGATATGGAGCAGGCGCAGACGGCGCGGCGGGAATTGGAAAGCCGTTTTGAAAAGCTGAAAAAAGAGTATCCGTTTCTTTTAGAAAAGTCGGATTATCGGGAAATGACATTTGAGGTCAATAAAATAACGCTTTTGTCAAATCCAATTCATGTATACGCAAAGGAGCCGACTTTATTTTATTCGCTGACAGAGATCATGAAATCTGCCAAAGGAAGCGTTATGATCCATACGCCTTACATTATCTGCAACGACTGGATGTACGAGTCCTTTCGAGAGGTTTGTGACGGCAATCCGAATACGTCGCTTTTTACAAATTCAGCCGCAAATAACGGCAATCCTTTCGGAGCTTCGGATTATTTGAAAAACAAAGGCAGGCTGTTGGATACAGGTCTTACAGTTTACGAATATGAGGGCGGCGTATCTTACCATGGAAAAAGCATTTTGATGGGGGAGCGTCTGTCGGCGGTCGGCTCGTTTAATATGGATATGAGAAGCGCATACCTGGATACGGAACTGATGCTTGTAATAGACAGCAAAGGGTTGAATCAACAGCTTCGGGAGAATATGCAGGCTTATGAGGCGCAGGCGGCAAAGGCGATCGATGAAAAAGAGTATGAGATTCCGGAAGGGGTAGAGCGCCAAAAGCTTGGGAAAAAGAAGGAACGGATGCTAAAGGCGCTGAAACTGGTGAACTGGTTTCGGTTTTTGATGTAAAAAGCATGGCTCTTATCTTGATTTCCCCCTCCGGCTCGCTGCGCTTCGCGTTCCGGCAGCTTTGTCGGAGAGGAAGAAACGGATTGCTTTTTTACTTGACGGGAGTAACAACCGGTTTGCCATCCTGGTCGACCAACACAGTCAGTCCGGTGCCGTTTGCCTTGTTATGGGATGCCAGCAAGTAGTTCACACCGGTTTCCGTATCCACGATGACCTTTGCTACGTTTACAATGCCTTGACTGTAGACTTCAACAAAACGTTCTTTCGCCATATGCTTACCTCCTCTCTTGTATTGCCGCTTGACAGTATGACCATACCACATAAGCGGAGCGTTGTGTTTCAAATTTCCTAAACAAACAGAAATACTTCCTAAATGGAATGGGAGGAAACCTCATTCGCTCCCTCCCATTCTTTTGCGAAGTTCTGTTTTCCCTGCGCGGGAAAGCAGACACTCGTGACCGCCAACCCACAGTTTGTTGTGTTTCAAATCTACTGTTTCAATCTTATCCGTTGCCACCAAATAGGCCCGATGTGTGCGGACAAAGCGGTTTCCTAATCGACTTTCCAGTTCATTGAGGCTTCCTAAAAAATCCATTCGGCTGTTGGATGTATGGAGTAAAACATGGTGGGGAATGGAGGCGGTCTCAAAAAAGAGAATATTGCGCAGGGGGACATGACGCACCATTTCCCCTGTCCGCAATGTAAACATTTCTGCTGGGTCTTGGCGTTCTGCCAATAGGCGTGAATGTATCTCGCACAAACACTGCGACACAGACGGCCCAATTTGCTCTGGTTCTTTTACGATGTAGTCGAATGCCTCCAAGTGATATTGAAAGGTGCGCCAAGCCAAATCACCATAGCTGGTGATATAGACCAGCGTACCATGAGGGTCACGCCGCCGTAACTCCTGCCCCAGCCGAAAGCCGTCCCATTCTTCATCATTTAATTCTACATCCAAAAAGTAAATTCCGCATCTTTCCCCTTCTGCTGCGGCCAGTAATTCTTGGACATTGGCAGCGCTGCACACAACTTTCATATCATAGTTTTCAACAAATATCCTCCACTCCAAAGCCGTCTGGATTTGATGACGGACAACTTCCTCGTCATCGCATAAATAAATTCCGATCATGCCCTGCCCTCCACTGTCATCTCCTGCACAAATACACCATTTTCCCAACTGGCGGAAGTCGAGACATTGGGATAGTTCTCTAAAATACGCTGGTAGCTGGATAGGCCCAATCCCCGGCCCGCTCCTTTTGTAGACCATCCATCGTCCCACATTTTTCCTGGCTCAATAACGTTTGTATAGGAATTTGATACCCGAAGAAACACCTGCCGCTCCTGGGCCAACAGAACGATTTCCACCCAAGGCCGCTCCGTATTCAACGCAGCCTCCATAGCATTGTCTATCAGAATACCCAGGCAGCGGACAAAATCCCATACGTCCATATCCACTGCTGCGATCGGGTAAAGCGCCTCCAGACGGCAGTCGATTCCCTTCTCCCGCATGGCTGTGAGCTTGCTCAAAAGGAGGCTTCTCGCTTCTGGGAGCTGTAAGTTTCCAATTTGCGTGGACAGCTGGATTTTGTTTCCAAGCCGCTGGTCAAACCCGGCATCCAATTCGGACAAAGTATGGCAAAGTTCCTCCAATTCTCCCTCTCCTGCCTGTTCGGCAAGGCTTGCCAGCAGGTTTTTATAATCATGACGAAACGTGCGTACCTCACGGCGGATCATCTCCAGGTCTTGCTCGTAGAGCCGCTGTTGGGCGATAACATCCTGCTGGGCCTGAATTTTCCTGGCGGTGTCGAACCGCTGGGCTAAATGGACGATCAGCACAGCCATCAGGACTACCAGCGTCAGCGCCAGCAGGTAGTAAAACGTCAGGAAACGGGGCTGGATGCCATAAGCCAATCGGAGAAGCATTTCCATAGCAGCTTCCAGAGCAAACAGAAGGAGGGCTATCTGCCATGATGCGGATTTGTTTTCCAATAGCAGGCAAAACCACGCTCCAAACCGCAGCTTGTAAAGCAATAGAGAAATGGCAATGCTGATACCTAAGTGCAGTCCGATTGTTGCGGCAAGCGAGATTGGAACCAGCATGGACACAGTAGCGTCCGCCACCTGGAAAATACCCGCCATGCAGGTAGCGGCAAGAGACTGCCAGAATCTAAACTGCCACGCCCACCGCACCCAAAGGGTGCACATAACAAGGATGGCAAAGGAGCTGATGAAATACCGGGATGTTTCTAGCGCCGGGACGGTATATAGTCCGGCGGAAAACAGGACGGCAATAAGCGGAGATAGAAGCAGGAGAGGCAATTTTTTCAGTCGCCGCTTCACTGCCCGTTCATCTGTCACCGCCAGCAGAAAGACTGTAAGCGCCAGATGCCCTGTCAAAGTATCCAAAAATCCAACTAAAAAATTGCTTAGTGAGAACATAATGCTATAAATCTCTTTCTTTATAGTTTCGTTTTGGTGCAGTTATTATAGAGAGCCGTCGCCTATCGTTACGACTGGAAGCACGATCACGCCGCCGCCAAGCCAGCAGCCGCTTCCGATTGTGATCGGCAAAGCGTAGGTGCGGCAAAAATATTCCTCTGCGTTGTCCTGCTCTGATTAAAAACTTGGGAAAAAGAAGGAGCGGATGCTAAAGGCGTTGAAATTGGTGAACTGGTTTCGGTTTTTGATGTAAATAAGGAAAGAGTCGGCGCGGTTATCGAGCCTGGACTTTCGCAAGCAGGGCTTCCTGCAATACTTGTGATAAATTCAGGTTCATTTCCAGAGCCGCCGCGTTAAGCCATTCCGGGATAATGAGAGTTTTTTTGACGGATTTGTCAAAATGTTCTTTTGCATAGGCTTCCACATCTACGGAAACAATATTGACGAAAGCCTCCTGCGGCTCGATTTCCAGCTCCTTTGCAACAGCTGTTAGTTTGATAGAATTCATTGGCGATGGTTCTGGAAGCGGTTCGCCATCCTGTCTAAGCCAGCGTAGCCGTCCGGCAAGACAATCGATCGCCATTGCCATTGCTTCATTTATCGTTTCGCCACAAGTGGCTAAATCCAAATCGGGAAAGATAACGGAATAGCCCTGTTCTTCTTTGAAGAAACAAGCCGGATACATCGATAACATAGCTTACACCTCCTGTATTGGGAAAATGCGGAATCATTTTATTCCCGCCTGCCTTCGGATGTTGTTTTCAGTGCCTTTTGGAAGGTCTTTACTGTGAAATGGTATTGTGACCTTTCCAGACTTCGTTGGGTGTATATAGTTTCTATGAGAGCCTTCCTGGTTTTTGAACACCCACCCATCAGCAAGGATTAACTTTTCCATTTCTTTTGGCTTTAGTGGCATAACGTTTTCCTTCTTGCAATAGTATAGTATCGTAAAATATGCGTAAAGTCAATGCAAACGCAAGAATGCGTCTGATCATATGTAACAGTTGCGATCCGCATCTTCCTCATTCAGCTTTCGGATAACGCGGCATGGGTTGCCTACTGCAAGCGAGTTTTTTGGAATGTCTTTCGTAACGACGCTTCCCGCGCCGATCACAGAGCCGTCGCCTATCGATACGCCTGGAAGCACGATCACGCCGCCGCCAAGCCAGCAGCCGCTTCCGATTGTGATCGGCAAAGCGTAGGTGCGGCAAAAATATTCCTCTGCTTTGTCCTGCTCTGATTTTACGCTCCAACCTGGCGTAAGCCTTTCGGCTAACGGGACGGGGTGCGTTGCGGCATAAAGCTGCACATTAGAAGCGATCAGCACATTGTCGCCGATCGTAATGCGATTACAGTCTACAAAGGCACAATTCATGTTCACAGACACATTGCTTCCTATATAAATGTTTTGCCCGTAATCACAGAGAAACGGATGCCCTACCGATACATTTTCGCCAATTTCCCCAAACAACTGTTTCAGGACGTTTCTTTTTTCTGTTTTTTGCTCATATGCAAGCGCATGATATTCCCGCAGCAGTTTTCTTGCCCGGCTTTTCATATCTAAAAAGATTTTATCATGGCAGTTATAATATTCCCCTGCCATACATTTTTCATATTCTGTCATAAAACGCCTCCTGTTGAAAATTTTGGGGGATTGCAGTTTCATCATATCGCAAGATAGGCGGGAAGTCAACGCAAAAACCCGGGACTTTGCGGTGCGGCAAAGTCCCGGGTTTCGCTGTAGCCAGTAAATGCAAAGTTCTGGGCTGAAAGAGAATTATTTACTGCTTTTGGAGCTTCACTTTTACTTCTCCATACTCTATTTTCTCAAACACATCCTTAGCCTTCACTACAAGCGTATCCGGCAGTTCTGTTGCGGAGTAGCGCCAGCGCTGCGTCATTGTAATGCCGTCGTCTCCGATATCGGTTCCGCCTTCTGTGCCAGTCAGTTCCTTTCCGTTTTCGTCGTAAAGGAAGAAGCAGATATCTCCGTCCTTTGTTTTGAGCCAGTCCGTGTGATTTCCCGCATAATGGTATTTTACGCTTCCGATCATCCCCAAAGCGGATTTTTCAAAGGTAACGCCGTCTAATATCAGGTCTGTGCCCGCAATCTTTTCAACGGTTTCCGGTACGTATGGAATCGTTTCGCTGTCTGTTTTATCGTCCAGCGTAAAGGTAAAGGAATCCTTGATCATATCGGTATCCAGGGAGCCGTTTGGCGGGCATACGCCGGTATTGCATACAAAAGTAAGCTCTTTTGTGCGTTCTACGTTTTCAAAAGAAATGGTGTAACAAAGAGTCCCGTCCGGGTCCATGGCATATTCGTATGTCTGACAGTCCGCTTTGGAAGGGATGCCGACAGAGAGGATCACGCATTCCTTGCCATGATCTTTTGCATATTCCCGAATGCTTACGCCGGACGCTTTGATGCCCTGGATATCCAGGTTTGAAATATCCAGCGTGTCAAGCTCACCGGCGTATTCGGACGGGATCAAAAGATATTTGTCCGGGTCGGAAGGCTTTGCCTCTAGTGCGATAAAGATTTTTGTTTTATCGCAGATGGCCTCCTTTACCCGAAATGACGCAAAAGCTTCCTGGGAAGCAGGGGATAGAGCGCTTTCTGGATTTTTTGCGCTCGGCTGCGTTACATTCGTTTCTAACAGGGCTGCGGCCTGTTTTTGCACGGACGGGCTTTCGTCTTTAAATTTAGAAAGAAGCGAAAAATGCTCCGTCGCCGCATAAGCGGTCGTGCCGATGAGAAACAGCGCCGCGATCGAAGCCGCCGCTGTCTGGAAGCTGCGTTTTTGCCATTTGGCCTGTTTCGTCCTTTTTACATTGCCCTGTCGGATTTCATGAAACGCCTGGTTTGCTTTATTTAATACGATATCCGGGATATCCGCCTGTTCTTTTAAAATATCGTTTAATTTATCGTTGTAAGATTTCATATTTGCCTGACCTTTCCCCTGTATATTTCATGACGTTTTTTTACAGGAAACATGTGATAATAAGAATGCAAATTATCAAATTTAAATTATATTAATAATGACACGTTGAAGGAGCGGAGCTTTCCGACTGTAATGCCTGGAGCAGCTTTTGCTTTCCACGGCGCAGTCTTGTCAGCACGGTGTTTGGACTGATCTGCAATGCTTTCCCGATCTCCTTTACGGGCATCTGCTCGTAATAGTACATAAGAAAGACGATGCTGTATTTTTCATCCAGCGACGCAAGCAAGTCCTGCCATTCGCTGCGTTCATATCCAAGATCTGGCGCGCCGTTGTCCGTAATGTCTGCAATGTCTGTATACGGATGGCTCTGTTTCAAAATATCTTTGCATTTATTGAGCAGTATCCGTATCATCCAGGTTTTAAAATATTGCGGATTTTTCAGAGTGTTTAACTTTTCATAGCAGGCTAAAATGGTGTCCTGTATCGCGTCCGCTATGTCTTCTTCCTTTTTTAAATAAACCCATGCCGCTTTGTACATGCTTTGCATGTTCTTTTCCATTAAAAGGACGAAAGCGTCGTCATCGCCAGAAATTGCTGCATTTACAAGCTGTTCCACAAATTTCACCTCCCTTTGCGGGTGTATGGCGGGGCGCGTTTTACAACCGTATTTACGCGCATCGCGCTGTTTATAGTCATATCGTAATGAAGAGCTTGGGCCCTTACCTTCATTCTATATATTAGACGGGAAAACAGGGAAAAATATTTCATAAAAATGTAACAGTTCAGCTCGCGCCATTCGCAAAGTTGCGCTTACGCGCTTTTCCGCTGCTTTGCAGCTAAATTTGCTTATAAACGGGCGCTCCGCTCATCGACTGTTGTGGCCATAACCGAATTTACAGACGGTTTGTGTCTGGATGGGCCGGGGGAGGATACGGCAATGATCTTTTACCCGGGCGCGAAAGTGGAATATACGGCCTATATTCCGTTGTTGAATGGCCTGGCAAAACAGGGGATAGATTGTTTTTTGGTCAGGATGCCGTTTAATATGGCGTTTTTGGGGCAAAATAAAGCGAAAAAGATTATGGATTCTTATGAGTACAGCCACTGGTATCTGGCCGGGCATTCTTTAGGCGGCGCAATGGCGGCGTCCTATGCGTCCAGCCATTTAGACAGTCTGGATGGCCTTGCGCTTTTTGCCGCCTATCCGACAAAAAGCCTCTCGTCCGACTCCTTTTCGGTTCTATCCGTCTACGGGAGCCTGGACGGGGTTTTGAATATGGAAAAGGTCAAAGAAGGCAAAAAATTCCTGCCCGCAGACAATACCGAGCTTTGTATAGAAGGCGGAAACCATGCGCAGTTTGGAAACTATGGAAATCAAAAAGGCGACCATACCGCATCGATCAGCCGTAAGGAGCAGCAGGAGCAGACGATCCAGGCTGTCTTGCAGATGATGTCAGCCCATAAGAACCGGAAGCAGGAGGTAGATATGGATTATCAACAGATTACCCCGCAGGAAGCAAGAGACCGGATGGAGACAAACGAGGATATCGTGATCTTGGATGTCCGCACGCGGGAGGAATACGATTCCGGGAATATCAAAAACGCGATATGCCTGCCAAATGAAGATATCAGAAACGAACCTGAAATGCTGCCAGATAAGCGTCAGGAGATTTTCGTTTACTGCAAAAGCGGAAACCGAAGCAAGCAGGCGGCGAGGAAGCTTGCGGATATGGGATATGAAAGCGTGCTGGAGTTTGGAGGGATTTTAGACTGGCCTTATTCGGATATGATAGAATAAATAAAAGCGTGTTGTTTAACAGAATGTGGGAGCGGATTCTAAAAAAAATGGTTTGAAAATACCATTTGGTCTGATATAATCAGTGTATTCCAATGAAAGAAGGTGATCGCGCATGAGTAACAGGGAAAGAATCGTTGAATTATTAGACGTTATACCGGATTACAAAATCGGTTACGTGCTTGCATATGTTCAGGGGATAGCTGCCGATGAGGAAGCGGATGATCTTTTTTGTCAAAGAATGCTGGAAAACTATGAAAATGCCCCAGACGAGGAAAAAGAAAATATTCCACTTGAAGAATGCAAGAAAGAATGGGGGCTTGGTTGATGTATCAGATTATCATCAAAAAGAAAGCGAAGAAATTTATTGACAAGCTGCCCCTAAATGAGAAAAAACGGGTCGTCTATGCAATAGAACAACTTCCAAACGGTGAAGATATAAAGAAAATAAAAGGACAGGACAATTTGTTGAGACTGCGTGTCGGTGAATATCGGATTATTTATTCTATAGATAATGGAAAATTGATTGTTTATGTTGTGGATGCCGGGAATCGTGGAGACATATACAAAAGGTATTAATTTTCGGTTATCTATAAATGTAATATATATCTAACTAGGCTAATGTCAGTTCCCATAGCGTTTGTGAGGTATAAAAGGGGCTGCCTAGAGCGTGTTTGAAAAATGCTTTCTGACAGATGTGTTCCTTAGTGCGGCAGCCCTATTTATCTTTGAGGTGTAAAAAGAAGAAAAATAAATGGCGGGCTTATTTACAGAGCCTGTTCAGTACGGCCGATAATGTCATCCTGTGTTGCGCGGGACAGTGCATTGAAGAAAGCGGAATAGCCTGCAACGCGGACGATCAGGTCTTTATGGTTTTCCGGATGGGTCTGGGCATCCAGAAGGGTTTCTTTTGAAACGACGTTGTACTGTACGTGATATCCGTCCAGACGGTCAAAGAAGGTTCGGATGATCATTTCCAGCTTCTGCTGGTTCTTTTCTTTGGACAGCATCTGCGGCGTTACTTTTTGGTTTAGCAGCACGCCGCCGGTAATCTCGTGCGTTGGCAGTTTGGATACCGATTTGAATACTGCGGTCGGACCTTTTTTATCCATTGCATGAACCGGGGAACAGCCTTCTGCAAGTGGCGTGCGCGCATGGCGACCGTCTGGTGTGGCCATGGTGGCCCTGCCTTGCCCTACATTGGCGGAGATACTGGAAGTTCCAGCATATCGGATGCCGCCGATCGGCCCGCGCCCGTAACGGGTATTTGGATATTTTTTTATCTCATCGATGTAGGCATTGTATACATCAACGACAAGATTGTCGACATAATCATCGTCGTTGCCGTATTTTGGTGCGTCATGGATGAGCATCTGCTGGATTTTCTGGTTTTTAGGGCGGCAGAAGTCGTCTTTCAGCGCATCCATGAGCTGCTGCGGCGTAATTTTCTTTTCTTCATATACCAGTTTCTTAATTGCGGCAAGGCTGTCAGCCATATTTGCGATGCCTACCTGAAGGCCGGAAATGAAGTCATATACGGCGCCGCCCTGTTTTAAGGTTTTTCCGCGCCCGATGCAGTCCTGCGTAAGCGCGGAGCAGAGGATATCCGGGCATTCGCGTTCAATCGCCAGGTCGATGGCGTTTTCCACAATCACGCTCATGCGCGTCAGCTCACGGATTGTTTTTTCAACGGCTGCTTTAAGTTCTTTAAAGCTCTTAAAATCGGTGAAATTCCCATAGCCTTTTACAAAGCGCTTTCCGGAAGTCGGATCGATGCCGTCATTCATTGTGATCAGCAGCGCTCTTGGGAAGTTCAGGTAGCTCATGCCGGTGCAGCGGTAGCCCCATTTGCCAGGAACTGCGGTTTCCACACATCCGATCGCGGAATAGTTGTAGGCGTCCTCTTGTGCAACTCCTTTTTCAATAAAGGAAGGGATGATGACTTCGTCCGAGTTGAATGCGGGCATGCCTGTGCCAAGCTTCATAACTTCAATCGCTTCATTCATAAATTCTTTGGAAAGTCCTTTGTAATAACGGACAGTCAGGTTTGGCTGCGGCAGGCGCGTCTGCGCTACAGACCGGAGCACGAGAAAGGAAAGCTCGTTGACGGCGTCTTTTTTATCCGGAGTCTGGCCGCCGACGGTGACATTCTGGTACATCGGGCTGCCTGCGCTGCTTAGCGTATGCGTCTGGCTTCTTACTTTATTGATCGTAAGTGTCTTGATCCACAGGTTCGTTAAAAGCTCTACAGCTTTGTCAGCGGTAATCTCCCCTTTCTCCAGGCTGTTTTTATAATATGGATAAATGTACTGGTCAAAACGCCCATAGGACAGGGAATGTCCATTGGATTCAATCTGGAGGATGAGCTGGATAAACCATGTAGCCTGTACGGCTTCCTGGAATGTTTCCGCAGGCTCATATGGCGCTTTGTCACAGATGCGGGCGATTTCCAGAAGCTCCGCTTTCCTTTCTGCGGATGCGGACGCCGCTTTTTCCCTTGCCAGCACAGCATAGCGGTGGGCGAAGTCCTTTACGGCTTGCAGTACAATGAGCACAGCGTTATAAAAGCAGTTTTTGTCAATGTTTTCAGGGACGCACAGATCCAGTTCGGATTTTAATTTGCGTGTACGCTCTTCATAGCCTTTTAGCCCGGTTTCCAGCATTGTTTTGTAATCGACTGCCAGGTGCGCGTCGCCGGAGTTCAGTTTGCCTTCCATGCCGAAAAATCCGGTTTCCATAAATACATCGACTTCTTCCGGGAGCAGGGCGCCGCCTTTGGCGCGCAGGTTGTTGTTTTCCCAAAACGGGGCAATGGAGCGGAGTTTCTCTTTTGTTTCTTCCGTAATATAGAAGACATCCCCGTCGCGCTTTTCAAACAGATCCAGTTCATTGATGACAAATTCCAGCGTATATTCCGGGAAAATAGGCGCGTCTTTATTGGATGCCGCCTGGTTCCCGACAATCAGCGTTTCATCTTCAATATAGATGGACATTTTTTCCAGAATGTTCTGGAGCATCAGCGCACGTTTCATGACAGACGGCTGGTTTTTATGTTTCTGATAAGCTTCCGTGGCAAGCAGGGCCCTTTCTGCACAGATATACGGCTTTTTGTCAAGCACGTCTTCCCTGAATTTTTCCATACGCGGCGTCAGGTCGCCGAAATGCGCTGTATTTTTCATAATAAATCAATTCCTTTCTTATAAAACTCTTTTCTGTTTCATTTGATGTATATACAGTAACACATGTGGTAAAAGAAGTCAACGAGTATTTCAAAAGAAATTAATTTTATTTTATTCGAAAATAAAGCATTTACACTTGAATATTATTATGCTATGATAAATGCACAAAACAGCAAAGGAGTGTGTTTATGAAAAAGGGTATTGTTTTTAATATTCAGAAATTCAGCATCCATGACGGGCCGGGGGTGCGGACCACTGTTTTTTTGAAGGGATGTCCGTTGAAATGCAAATGGTGCGCCAATCCGGAATCGCAGTCGAAAAAAATTCAGATTTTATGGGACCGGGACAAATGCATAGGTTGTTCTGCGTGTTTTCATACATGCCGCGAACGGGCCGTTTCCTTATCTGCGGCAAAAGAAGTTTCCATTGATGCTTGTAAATGCGCGGGCTGTCTGAGGTGTGTAATCAACTGCCCGGCAGGCGCGCTTAGCTTTGAAGGGGAATCTATGTCTGTGGAGTCTGTGGTGGACGAATGTCTCAAAGACATTGATTTTTATGAAACATCAGGCGGCGGTGTAACGATTTCGGGCGGCGAGGGAATGTGCCAACCGGAATTTTTAAAAGAGCTTTTAAAAGAACTGAAGCTGCATAAGATTCATCTTGCGATTGAAACTACCGGATATATCAAGAAAGAAGTTTTTAAAGAGCTTGCCCCGATGTTCGACCTGCTGCTGTTTGATGTCAAGCATTATGACAGCGGCAGGCATTATGAGGGGACTGGCGTTTATAATGAACGGATTGTAGAAAATCTGAAACTGGCAATTGGGCAGGGCATGGAAGTCCTTCCGCGGATTCCGGTCATTCCGGGTTTTAACGATTCCCTAGAAGACGCTGCCGGAATTGCGCTGCTGCTGAAGCAGGCGGGCGCATCCAGGGCACAGCTTCTTCCGTTTCACCAGTTCGGAGAAAATAAATATCACAAGCTTGGAGCTGCGTATGCTTATGAAAATATAGCTGCGCTGCATGAAGAAGATCTGCAGGATTATCTGCGAGTTTTTCTAGAACAGGGCATAGAGGTTTATTTTTAAGGAAAGAGAAAAAGAAAAATCCGACGGAGCAGGATTCTTTTTTTAGATTAAGTAAAAAACTTTCAAAAAGACTTGACAGAATAATATTTACGAATTATCATGCAATTATGAATGAAATATAAATAAGTTATGTAACAAAGCATTATAGGAGTTATGCGTAACAGCAGGAAATGCACGTGCATGATCCGGCGCCAGGCGCCTGTCCGTGCGGCATATCAATTCATTTAAAGTGGAGGGAAAGACATGAAACTTATCATCGATGACGCGCACATTGACCAGATCAAAAAAATTTACGAGTTTTATCCGGTAGACGGGGTGACGACAAATCCATCAATTCTTGCAAAGAGTGGGAAACAGCCTTATGAAGTGTTAAAGGAAATCCGTGCTTTTATAGGAGAAAATGCGCAGCTTCACGTACAGGTAGTTGCAAAGACTGCAGAAGGCATGATCGAAGATGCGCACCGTATCGCTGCGGAGCTTGGCAGAAACACTTATGTAAAAATCCCGTCTGTGCCGGAAGGTTTTAAAGCAATGATGGCTCTGCATGAAGAAGGCTTACAGATTACCGCGACTGCAATTTATACGCCAATGCAGGCATTCCTTGCCGGAAAAGCAGGGGCGTCCTATGCAGCGCCATACATTAACCGTATTGACAATATGGGTTATAACGGCATTCAGGTTGCGCAGAAAATTCACAACATTTTTAAGAACAATGGATTAAAAACCGAAGTCCTTGCGGCAAGCTTTAAAAATTCCCAGCAGCTTCTTGAGCTTTGCGAATACGGAATCGGCGCGTCTACCGTATCTCCTGACGTAATTGATGCGCTTGTGAAGAATCAGGCCATTACGGCAGCGATTGATGGCTTTACAGCGGATTTTGAAAAACTGGCTGGTGAAGGAAAAACCATGAGCAATTGCTGATGGGCCTTTTTCGTTGGATTTTCGGTATGCGCCTGGCTAGAGATAAGGTCATTATACGGTAATCACACTGATTTTCTGGCTCTCCAGTTCTTTTTTTACAGACGCCTCAATCTGGCTGTCGGTTATTACCTGCCGGATCTGGCAATGGAGATTTAACGGAACGATTCCGTGTTTGCAGAATTTATCACTTTCAGTAAGTACAATGACCTGTTCCGCCTGGCGCGACATGTCTCGCACGGCCTGCGCACGCATCTGGTCGCGGTTTGTAAACCCTGTCCGCGATGAATAGCCGTCCGTGCCTATAAAAAAACGGTCCACGCAGAAATTTTCCACGCACTGGCTTACCATAGGCCCTACCATGATCTGGGCGTCTTCCTGATAAATCCCGCCCAGAAGTATGATCTGAAAATTGGATTTGCCGCGTATATAGCTGGCAATATACGCGCTGTTTGTGATAATCGTCAGGTTTTTTTTTGTTTCGGCAAGCGCATCCGCAAGGAGCGCGCAGCAGCTTCCGCTTTCGATCATCAGGGTATCCCTGTTTGAAATCAGCTCCGCAGCCTTTTTTGCAATCCGTTTTTTTTCTTCATAGTGGTAAGCGATTCGGCTGTTCAGGTCATCTGTGCTGCGCAGGAGCGCATATCCATGCTCGCGTGTCACGATACCCATATTTTCCAGATTGTCCAGATCCTTGCGCACGGTAACTTGTGAGACGCCAAGTTTCTCCGCAAGGACAGAAACTTCTATTTTTGTTTCGTTTGTTAAAATTTCCAGTATTTGATCTGCTCTTTTCGACATACCAGGCTCCTGACTGTATCTATTTTTACATATGAATGATTATGATATCGTTTATATGCAAATGTTTTCTGTTTTTAATATAGCATATAAAACAGATATTTTTCAAGAAAAAATTTACGAATGAAAATGAAAGCGGAGATTGGCTTGGATTATTTGTATCGTCCGACTATATTTTTTCACTCATCGTCTGCCTCGATTAGTTCATGTGCGGCGCCTTTCCCGGCACGCAGCTCCTGGACGGATTTTTCCACATAGGCCATGTCCGTTTCGGTGAAAAGTAGCCAGCTGTAACCAAAAAAAGCGGGATATAAATACATATGGAAAGCGCGAGGATATTGTGATACAATAAAGGCATAGCAAAACTTGTGTAAATTGTATTAGGAGGTGAATTTGTATGCCTACAAACGAAAAAGAATATAACGGAAATCTTTTTGACCAGCTTTCCATTTTAGAACGGATTGAAGCAGTTGCAAAAGAAGAAGCTGTATTAAAACAGATTGCGATGGAGCGCCGGCAGATAGAACGGAAGCTATATCAGAAACCGCCGCTTCTTATTGAAGAAACAGAATAGCAAAAAACAAAATAGCAATAAACAAAAAAAGAGGGTGTTGAGACAGCATTCTCTTTTTTAATTGTATACCCGCGAGAAGTTTCCTTTGCCAATTATTACGAGGTATACACCCGTATGCGAAAAGCAATCGCACGTAATGCATATCTTGTAAAACCCCCTCAATATGTTTATAATGAACACAAGAATTGGGGGCGCGTAAAAAATGGAATCAAACAAATTAAAAGTATTTCTAGTAGAAGACGAGATCGTCGTACGGGAAGGAATCAAAAAAAACATCAACTGGCAGCAGGAGGGCTTTGTGTTTGTAGGCGAGGCGAGCGACGGGGAGCTGGCGTATCCGCTGATCCAGAGCACGAAGCCGGATATCCTGATCACGGATATCCGTATGCCCTTTATGGACGGGCTAGAGCTTAGCCGGCTTGTGAAAAAGGAGCTGCCGGATATCCGGATACTGGTGCTTAGCGGCTATAACGAATTTGAATACGCAAAGGAAGCGATCAACATCGGCATTGCGGAATACCTGCTAAAGCCGATTACCGGGGCGAAGCTTTTGGAAGCGGTGAAAAAAATGGCCAAGTCCATACAGGAGGAGTGGCAGCAGAAACAGTATTTGCTGGCGTATCAAAAGGAACGGGCGGAAAACGGGCAGCTTGCAAGGCGTAAGCTGTTTGGGCGGCTGGTTTCGGGAAAGCACTCCGTCTCCACGATGCTTGGGGAGGGCAGGGAGATTGGAATGGAGCTTGCGGCTTCCCAGTATAATATTGTGCTGTTCCAGTTGTTTACCGGGGAAGAAGGGGAAAATTATTCGGATGAGCTGAACCGGATTACGGCGGAAATGGAAAGATTAGCGGATAATATGCAGCATGTGGTCATGATCGACCGCGGAGGGCTGGAAGGCTTTGCGTTTTTGTTAAAGGGCGCGGAGGAAGGCAGCGGGCGCGGCATCCCGGAGCTTTTGCCGGAATTTATTTCGGGGTTAAAACAGATTATGGGCAGGTTCCCGGGGGTGGAATATTTTGGCGGCGTGGGCGTTACCGTGGAGCGGTTAAGCGAGCTTAAAGTATGCTTTGCAAAGGCAAGCCATGCGTATGCCTACCGCTATTTGTGGGACCGCAACCAGATCGTGACCGGGGATGTGGAAAAGGAGCAAAAGGCCGCCGACGGCGAGTTAAGCCTTGGAGGGTTAAATGTAGGAAACCTGGAGAAAAATGTAGTCGGCAAGTTTTTGGCTACCGGATTGCAGGAGGAAACGGCGGATTTTGTAGAAGGGTATATCCAAAGCCTGGGGGAGCAGAATATCCAGTCTTTGATGTTTCGCCAGTATATTATTATGAATACCTATATTACAGCCGCGGGGGCGGTGGAAAAGCTTGGGTATAAGCCGGATGTGATGGTGGCGGAATGCGGGGATTTTAAATCTATGACAAGCGCCTTTGTGTCGGTGGAGCAGGCGGTTTCTTATTTAAAGTATGTGCTTGCGGCCGCAATCCGATTGCGGGATGCGGTGTCGCAGAAAAAATACGCGAAGCTTTTGGAGGACGCGGAGCGCTATATCCGTCAGAATTTTCAAAATGAGGAAATTTCCTTAAATACCGTAGCCGCGAGCGTGAACCTAAGCCCGAACCATTTCAGCACGATTTTTTCCCAGGAAACAGGCCGGACTTTTGTGGAGTATTTAACCTTTGTGCGTATGGAAAAGGCAAAGGAGCTTTTGCGCAATACGAATAAAAAAACTTCGGATATCGCCTACGAGGTGGGCTACCGGGACGCGCACTATTTCAGCTATTTATTCAAAAAGACCCAGGCCTGCACACCGCGGGAGTACCGCACAAAATCGGCGCCAAGGCCGGGTGAGGATACAGTATGAGCAGGGAAACAACAGAAAATAAATATAATCTCGTAGAAAAATGTCCGGAAACTGAAAAAAGGCGGCAGGGATTTATAAAAGGGCATAAGATGTCCGCAAAAAGGAGGCAGGCTTCCATGAAAAAACGCCTGTACGCGCTGATCGCGGTGTGCCTGCTGCCGTTGACGGCTATGATGGTCTATCTTTTAGTGTTGTTAAACGATGTGTCGCAGCGGTATGATTCCATCGTAGAAAACATCACAATGGCGAATGCCTATAATATCGTGTTTAAAGAAAACATGGATTACTTAATGTACATAATTGTCGTTAATGAAAAGCGGGCGCAGGAGCTTATCGATGTGTCAAAGCCGTTAGAGATGATCGACGATGCAAGGCAGGCGTTCCATGAGCTTTATAAGGCGGCGGATACGGACGGCTCCAGGGAGAGCTTAAGAAGAGTTCTAAAAAGCCTGGACACCTTAGAAGACCGGGTGAAGGAAATTGAGGAAGCCGCGTTAGTCAGCGGCTCCTATGACGCGAATATGAACCGGCTGGATTTAAATATCCGGGTTTTGACGGATCTGATTCAGGAGCAGATTCAAAAATATATTTATGAGCAGGCGATCAAAATGGAGGAGCTGCGCATCGGCATACGCAAAGATGTGGAGCGCTCGATCTTTTTGCTGGGGGTTGTGGTGGCAGGAATTTTCACAAGCGCGTTCTTTGTAAGCGGCAAGGTCATAAGCAGCATTACAAAGCCGATCCAGAAGCTTTGCAAGGTGGCAAAGCAGGCCGGGCAGGGGGATTTTAAAGTGCGCGTGGAGGAGGCCGGAACCTATGAGCTTACGGTATTAAAGGAAAGCTTTAACCATATGATCGAAGAGCTGGGACAGCTTGTAGAGGATATCCGCATCGAACAGCTTAATTTAAGGGCGGCGGAGCTTCAGCTTTTACAGGAGCAGATCAACCCCCATTTTTTGTACAATACGCTGGATACGATCATATGGCTTGCGGAATCTCACGACACAGAGCATGTGGTAAAGATGGTGACTTCCCTTTCTGATTTTTTCCGCACGACGTTAAGCAAAGGCAAGGATTTTATTTCGGTGGAGGAAGAAAAGCTGCATATCGAAAGCTACCTGGCGATCCAGCAGTTTCGGTATCAGGACATTATGGAATATGAGATTTCCTTTTCCGATGAGATTTTAGAATATGAGATGTTAAAGCTGACGTTGCAGCCCCTTGTGGAAAACGCCCTTTATCACGGGATAAAAAATAAAAGGGGGATGGGCCATATACAGGTAATTGGGAAAAAGGAAGGGCAAAACCTGGTGTTTCGGGTAAGGGATGATGGCATTGGCATGACGGCGGAGCGGCTTTTGGAGGTGCAGGGATTAATACAGGGGGACAGGCCAAGGGATCAGGAGTATTCCGGCTTTGGGTTGTTTAACATTAACCAGAGGATAAGGCTTTACTACGGGCAGGAATATGGGCTGACCTTGGATAGCATCCATCAAAAAGGCACCCAGATGCAGGTGGCGATCCCGTGCGTAAAAAATCAGCCGTAAAAATCTCATAAAAAACATGCGTTAAAAATTAGCATAAAAAATCATGCGTAAAAAATTGAACATTTTTCGGAGAAAATTGTACTTTATTCACAATTTGTTCAAAAATAGATAAAAAATCATACAAAATTCAGAAATAACTCCGTATTACTTTTTGTGCATTAACGATATAATGCTTACATCAGCCAAGGGATTCTTGGTAAAATATCATAAAAGGATATCGAAAAGGGTATCATAAGGAAACGGAGGAAAAACGTATGAAAAAGAAAATTGTAAGCATGATGACATGCCTGGCAATGACAGCGGCTTTGATGGCTGGGTGCGGCAGCAGCCCGTCAAGCAGCAGTTCCGGGGACAATGACACGGAAAAAGAAGAATCTGGCGATAACGCGAATGCGGATGCGTCCGGTGACGAAGCGGGGGATACATCCGGCGATGACGCAAATAACGATACGTCCGGCGGCGACGGCGATACGATTACGATCGGGTTTGCCCAGGTAGGCCATGAGTCTGACTGGCGTACCGCGTCGACAAAGTCCTGCCAGGATATATTTTCTAAGGAAAACGGCTATGATTTACAGTTTGTAGACTGCGATAACGATCCTGCGGCACAGATCGAAGCGGTGCGCGGGTTTATCCAGCAGGCCGTGGATTATATTATCGTAGACCCGATCGTCTCCAAAGGATGGGATACGGTACTGACCGAGTGCGACGACGCGGGCATCCCGGTGATCGTCATTGACCGTACGATCGAAGACTCTGACAAATATGTGTCCTGGGTAGGCTCCAACTTTAAGACAGAGGGGCTTGCGGCAGGGGAATGGCTGAAAGCTTACGCAAAGGAAAAAGGCATTAACGAGATTAACGCGCTGGTTATCGAAGGATCTACAGGCGCATCCGCGACACTTGGACGTACGGAAGGGTTTAAGGAAATCGCCGATGCAAACGGCTGGAATATTTTAGATTCCCAGACCGGCGACTTTACCGAGGCCGGCGGGCAGGAGGTTATGGAGTCCTACATAAAATCCTATGAAGGCAAGTTTAACGTCGTAATCTGCCAGAATGATAACGAAGCGTTCGGCGCAATGACCGCTATGAAAAACGCGGGCGTTGAATACGGCGTAGGAAAAGACGTGATCTTAGTTTCCTTTGACGCATGTTCCGCAGGGCTTGAGAAGGTTATGAGCGGCGATATCAACGCGGATTTTGAATGTAACCCGCTGGCGGCTCCGGATGTGGAAAAGGTAATCAAGCAATTGCAGTCCGGTGAGGAGCCGTTAAAGGAAGTGTATATGACAGAGCACTGGTTTGTAAATGAAGATATCTTGTCTTCTATCACCGTAAATGGAGAAGAACAGGAGCTTACGGTTGTAACACAGGAAATTATTGATGCTCAATACTAATTCGAATATGTGAATGTTTGAATCCGAAAGTAGTGGTTTTGAGGGGAGGCTTGCGGGTCTCCCTTTCTTTGGCGCTTGCTTTCACGGCTTTTGGTTTCGCATAACTTTTACATATTGAGATAGAAAGGACGGTATTTATGGAAAATAACGTAGTATTGACCATGCGTGGGATCACCATGACGTTTCCTGGCGTAAAAGCTCTTGACAATGTGGATTTCACGCTCCGTAAAGGGGAAATCCATGCGCTGATGGGGGAAAACGGGGCCGGAAAATCCACGCTGATCAAATGCTTAACCGGTATCAACGCATTCCAGGCCGGGGAAATCCACGTAGACGGCATTAACGGCCCGGTGGTGAACCATTCTACGCTGGACGCGCAAAAAAAGGGGATATCCACCGTATACCAGGAGGTCAACCTCTGCGGAAACTTAAGCGTAGCGGAAAACCTGTTTATCGGCAGGGAGCCTAGGACGAAGCTTGGGACGATCGACTGGAAAACGATGGTGAAAAAATCCCAGAAGATTATGAAGGATCTGGATATGCCCGTGGATGTAAACCAAAACCTGGAAGAATATTCTCTGGCGTTGCAGCAGATGATCGCCATTGCCAGGGCCGTGGATATGGACTGCAAGGTTCTGATTTTGGACGAGCCAACATCTTCTTTGGATGACAGTGAAGTGGAAAAGCTGTTCCGGCTGATGACGCAGCTTCGGGATAAAGGCGTTGGGATCGTGTTTGTCACCCATTTTCTGGAGCAGGTATACGCGGTCTGCGACCGGATCACGGTTTTAAGAAACGGCACCCTCGTAGGGGAATACCCGATCGCGGAGCTTCCAAGGGTGAAGCTGGTAGCGGCTATGATGGGCAAGGATTTTGACGATATGGCGGCGATCAAATCGGACGAAGCCGTGGATTTTAGCAACGCGGATGTGTGCATAGACGCAAAGGGGCTAAGCCACAAGGGTACGATCAAGCCGTTTGACCTTTTGATCCATAAAGGGGAAGTGGTAGGCTTAACGGGCTTATTAGGCTCCGGGCGAAGCGAGCTTGCAAGAGTTATTTACGGGGCGGATAAAAACCAGACCGGCACGTTAAAGGTAAAAGGCAAAGAGGCCATGATCAAAGCCCCGATTGACGCGATGAACCTTGGCATGGGCTTGCTTCCGGACGACCGGAAGGCGGAGGGCATTATCGGGGATCTTTCCGTCCGGGAAAACCTGATACTGGCGCTTCAGGCAAAGCGGGGGATGTTCCGCTTGATCCCGATGAAGGAGCAGGTCGCGTTGACGGATAAATATATTAAGATGCTACAGGTAAAAACGGCAAGCAGGGAGACGCTGATTAAGCAGCTTTCCGGCGGGAACCAGCAGAAGGTCATTTTAGGAAGATGGCTTGCGACAGATCCGGATTTCCTTATTTTAGACGAGCCGACCAGGGGGATTGACATCGGCACAAAGACCGAAATTCAAAAATTGGTGCTTCGGCTTGCCGGGGAAGGCAAGAGCCTGATCTTTATATCCTCCGAGATTGAAGAGATGCTGCGCACCTGTTCTAAGATGGCGGTTTTAAGGGACGGGGAAAAGGTTGGGGAAATTACGGAAAATCTGACCCAGGAAAATGTGATGAAAGCGATTGCGGGAGGTGCCTCGAATGAGTAAAGTAAAGAAAATTACAGGGATGCCGCTGTTTCTTCCGATTTTTTGTATGCTGCTTGTAATGCTGGTAAACGTGGTTTCCGATGTGGCAAACGGCAATTTTGCATTCAACTTTTTTACGATTTCCGTGCGAAACGGGGTGTTTTATGGCCGGTTGATTGACATATTAAACAGGGGGAGTGAGATTGCGATCTTAGCGATCGGAATGACGCTTGTGGTGTCCGCTTCGGCCGGGACGGATATTTCCGTAGGTTCTGTTATGTCGCTGTCCGCATCCTTTTGCTGTATGCTGCTTGCTGGCTACGGAGTGGCGGCTACAAGCGAGTTACAGATGCCGCTTATCATCGGCGTTTTGGGCGGTATTTTAATGGGATGTGTTTGCGGCGCGTTTAACGGGTTTTTGGTGGCCTACTTAAATGTACAGCCTATGGTGGCGACGCTGATCTTATTTTCCGCGGCCCGGGCGATTGGGCTGTTATTGTGCAACAATTTGATCGTGTATGTAAGAAACGACGCGTTTGGATTTTTCGGCAGCTTTTTTGGCCCGATCCCGACTCCGATCGTGATCGCGGCGCTCTGCGTCCTTGCGATATCGCTGTTACTGCGCTATACCGCATTAGGGCTTTACATACAAAGTGTAGGTATTAATAAAAAAGCTTCCCGGATCGCCGGGTTAAACTCGGAAAAGATTATTTTCCTTTGTTATATCGTATGCGGCCTGTGCGCCGGGATTGCGGGGATTGTAGCGTCATCTCGTATCACGTCCGCGGATTCCAACAATATCGGGCTGAATTTTGAATTGGACGCGATCTTAGCGGTGGCCTTGGGCGGCAACAGCTTGGGAGGCGGGAAATTCCGTCTGGCTGGCTCGATCATCGGCGCTTATACGATACAGGCGATTACCACGACCTTATATGCCCTTGGGGTATCCCCGGAGCAGGCTCCGGTTTATAAGGCAATCGTAGTTATTATCATCGTAACAATACAGGCCCCTCCGTTTAAGGCGTTTATGAAACGCATGTCCGATAAGAGGGCTTTGGCGAAAGGAGGCGCTGCAGCATGAAAAAGAAAATGAACAGCAATACCCTTCTTTTGCTGATCACGATCGTACTGTTTATTTTTATGTATGTGGTAGGCTGTGTGATCTACAGCGATAAAGGGTTTGGACATTTACAGACGTTTTTGAACCTTTTGATCAACAATGC
Source organism: uncultured Eubacterium sp. (assembly GCA_947385775.1). Taxonomy (GTDB): domain Bacteria; phylum Bacillota; class Clostridia; order Lachnospirales; family Lachnospiraceae; genus Eubacterium_J. The sequence continues at coordinate 51,458 of CANDMI010000014.1, forward strand.
GGGGCTGCTTTGCGTAGCCTGCGGCATGACCTGCATTATGCTTACCGGCGGGATTGATATTTCCGTAGGCTCCTTAATTGCGTTGGACTGTATGATCCTTGCGGTGGGCATGGAGCAATGGGGGATGAGCGCCCCGGTTTTATGTATCCTGATTTTAATTATCGGGATCGTGTTTGGGATGGTGCAGGGCTTTTGCGTCGGGTATTTAAAGATCCAGCCGTTTATCGTGACGATGGCGGGGATGTTCTTTGGCAGGGGCATGACGGCGGTCCTTTCCACCGACCAGGTATCCATCGCAAATGAATGGTTCGTGCATCTGGCGAACATTAAAATTGAAATTCCTTTCGGCGGTTATGTAAATCCAAAAGGGATTTACCAGACTCCGTTTATCCGGGTATCGGTCGTTGTGGCTTTGCTTGTATTAGTGGCGATATTTTTAATGCTTCGTTATACGAAATTTGGACGGAGCCTGTACGCGGTAGGCGGCAACGAGCAGTCGGCTGTGATGATGGGGTTGAACGTGCCTATGACAAAGCTGAAAGCCTATGTGCTATCGTCATTCCTTTGCTCCATCGGCGGCATCTGCTTTTGCCTGAATACGATGTCCGGCAATGTACAGCAGGCTACGGGCCTTGAAATGGATGCGATCGCATCCTCCGTAATCGGCGGAACGCTCTTAACCGGGGGTGTTGGGAATGTCATCGGCTCCTTCTTTGGGGTGCTGATCAATGGCACGATTTCCACGCTGGTTAAGACAAACGGCAAGCTGCTTAGCTCCTGGTCCAGCATTGCGGTAGCGGCGCTGTTGTGCTTCTTTATCGTGTTGCAGAGCGTATTTGCCAAGATTAAGGAAAAGAAATAAATAAGAAGTGAAACAAGATAAAATAAGATAAAAATAAGATAAAAATAAAATAGAAAAAATTTAACTAAAAATATTTTGCGGGGAGGAGGATGCATTATGAGAAAATGTTTCTACATATTTGCCTGTATTGCCCTTTTGCTGTCAGGATGCAGCAGTAAGAGGCAGGAAGGCAAGGCAGACCCTGGCTCCGCGGGGAAAAGTAAAAACCTGATTGTAGTAGGTTTGTCCCAGGTAGGATCGGAATCGGACTGGAGGCTTGAAAATACACGCTCCTACCGGGAGACCTTTACGGAGGAAAACGGTTATTACCTGATTTTTGAGGACGCGCAGCAAAAGCAGGAAAACCAGGTGAAGGCCATCCGTGATTTTATTCTTCAGGAAGTGGATTATATTGTATTAGACGCGATAGCGGAAACCGGATGGGACGAGGCGCTGATGGAAGCAAAGGAAGCGGGGATTCCTGTGATCTTGTCAGACCGTTCGGTAAAAGTAGAGGATGAGGGGCTTTATACAAGCTGGATTGGCAGTGATTTTAAAAAACAGGGGAAAAGGGCGGCAAAGTGGCTTTTGGATTACCTGGAAAAACAGGGGCGCAGTGAAGAGCAGATTAAAATTGTAACGCTCCAGGGAACTTTAGATTCCACTGCCCAGCTTGGACGTTCGGAGGGCTTTTTGCAGGTCATGGACAAGCAGGAAAACTGGATCATGTTAGACCAGGCTCCAGGGGAGTTTGTCCAGGCGAAGGCAAAAGAAGTCATGGAATATTTCTTAAAAACCTATCCGGATATCGATGTGGTGATCTGCCAGAATGACAATATGGCGTTTGGGGCGATGGAGGCCATGAAGGAGTCTGGAAGAAGCTATGGGAAATACGGGGATATTATTTTGATTTCTTTTGACGCGACGAAGGCCGCGCTGGAAGCCGTTGAAAAAGGGGAGATTAACGCGGATTTTGAGTGCAATCCGCAGCTTGGCCCGCTTGTGGATGAGACAATCAAAAAGCTGGAGGCGGGCCAGGAAGCGCCGAAAATCCAGTATGTGGATGAGGGCTATTACGAGTAAAATAAATCGCGACGTTCAGATAACCTTACGGTTACAATAAGTCGGCTTTACAGATTATAAGATTATAATGGAGGGAAAAAGATGTTACAGACAAAAAACTATAAATTTTGGTTTTGTACCGGCTCCCAGGATTTGTATGGGGATGAATGCCTGGCAAAAGTGGCGCAGCATTCCAGACAGATTGTAGATGAATTAAATAAAACAGGGATTTTGCCATACGAGCTTGTATGGAAGCCGACGCTTATTACAAATGAACTGATCCGAAAGACCTTTAACGAGGCAAATTCAGACGAAGAATGCGCAGGCGTGATCACATGGATGCATACGTTTTCCCCTGCAAAGTCCTGGATATTAGGATTGCAGGAGTGTCGCAAGCCGCTGATGCACCTCCATACCCAGTTTAATGAAGAGATCCCATATGATTCCATCGATATGGATTTTATGAATGAAAACCAGTCCGCCCACGGCGACCGGGAATACGGGCATATCGTAAGCAGGATGCGCATAGAGCGAAAGGTTGTAGTCGGCCACTGGTCAGACCCTGTGGTGGCGGAAAAGATCGCGTCCTGGATGCGCACAGCCGTGGGCATTATGGAAAGCAGCCATATCCGCGTGATGCGCGTGGCGGACAATATGCGAAACGTAGCCGTGACCGAAGGGGACAAGGTAGAGGCGCAGATCAAATTCGGCTGGGAGGTGGACGCATATCCGGTAAATGAGATCGCAGAGTCCGTAGCGGCGGTTTCCGAATCGGATACGAACGCCCTGGTGGATGAGTATTACGACAAATACGAGATCTTATTGGAAGGCAGGGACCCGCAGGAGTTTAAAAAGCATGTGGCGGTGCAGGCCCAGATCGAGATCGGCTTTGAGCGGTTTTTACAGGAGAAAAACTACCATGCGATCGTAACCCATTTCGGCGACCTTGGGGCGTTAAAGCAGCTCCCGGGGCTGGCAATCCAGCGGCTGATGGAAAAAGGCTACGGCTTTGGCGCGGAGGGCGACTGGAAGGTAGCTGCGATGGTGCGGCTGATGAAGGTTATGACCGCTGGGATGAAGGGCGCAAAGGGAACGTCCATGCTGGAGGACTATACGTATAACCTGGTAAAAGGCAAGGAAGGCATTTTACAGGCGCATATGCTGGAGATCTGCCCGAGCATCGCAGACGGGCCGGTCAGCGTCAAGTGCCAGCCGCTTTCCATGGGCGACAGGGAAGATCCGGCAAGGCTTGTGTTCACTTCCAAGGAAGGGACAGGCATTGCGACGTCTTTGATTGATTTAGGCAACCGTTTCCGTCTGATCATCAACACGGTAGACTGCAAAAAGAACGAGAAGCCGATGCCGAAGCTTCCGGTGGCCACGAATTTCTGGACGCCGCAGCCGGATATGTACACCGGGGCGGAAGCCTGGATACTGGCGGGCGGCGCGCACCATACGGCGTTTACCTATGACCTTACGGCTGAGCAGATGGGCGACTGGGCGAACGCGATGGGGATTGAAGCGGTTTATATTGATAAGGATACGACGATTCGCGGGTTTAAGAGGGATCTGATGCTGGGCGAGGTGTTTTACCGTTAAGTCATTATTTTTAAAAGAATAGATTGCCTGTTTATTGTTCACCAGTTTACAGATTGGGCAATTTTCCAAGACACAACAGATCAGTTGTCGGATATGTATCCTGTGAACATAGCAGGCGCAAAAAGGAGGATAACATGAAATTTTTTGTAGATACGGCAAATGTGGAGGACATTAAAAAAGCAAACGATATGGGCGTGATCTGCGGCGTGACCACAAACCCTTCTTTAATCGCAAAGGAGGGCAGGGATTTTTCGGAAGTCATCAAAGAAATCACATCGATTGTGGACGGGCCGATCAGCGGCGAGGTGAAAGCGACAACGACGGACGCTGCGGGCATGATAAAAGAAGGCCGTGAAATTGCGGCGATCCATCCAAACATGGTCGTAAAAATCCCGATGACGGTGGAAGGCTTAAAAGCGGTAAAAGCGCTGTCCGCAGAGGGCATCAAGACGAATGTCACCCTGATTTTTTCCGCAAACCAGGCGCTGCTTGCGGCAAGGGCGGGGGCAACTTATGTATCCCCGTTTTTGGGCAGGCTGGACGACATTTCCCAGACCGGCGTGGATTTAATACGCGACATCGCAGAGATTTTCGATATTTATGAGCTGGATACGGAGATTATCGCGGCGAGCGTGCGCAACCCGATCCATGTGACGGACTGCGCGCTGGCAGGGGCGGATATTGCAACCGTTCCTTACGCGGTCATTGAGCAGATGACAAAGCATCCGCTGACCGACCAGGGCATTTTAAAATTCCAGGCGGATTACAAGGCCGTATTTGGCGAGTAGGGGGCAGGCTATGGATAAATTAAAGCTTCAAAAAACAGCCGTGGAGGTGCGAAAGGGCATCATCGAGGGCGTGCACAGCGCAAAGGCCGGGCATCCGGGCGGCTCCTTATCGGCGGCGGATATTTTTACTTATCTTTATTTTGAAGAGATGAACATTGACCCGAAGAACCCGAAGATGGAGGGGCGCGACCGTTTTGTGTTATCCAAGGGCCATACCGCGCCGGGGCTTTATTCGGCCCTGGCAAACCGTGGGTATTTTCCGGTAGAGGATCTGCTGACGCTGCGCCATACCGGGTCTTATTTACAGGGGCATCCGGATATGAAGCATATCCCTGGAGTGGATATGTCAAGCGGTTCTTTAGGACAGGGGCTTTCCGCGGCAGTCGGGATGGCTCTGGCCGGAAAGCTGGATCAGAAAAGCTACCGCGTCTATGCGCTTTTAGGGGACGGCGAGATCCAGGAAGGGCAGATCTGGGAGGCCGCCATGTTTGCGGGGCACCGCAAGCTGGACAACCTGACGGTCATTGTGGACAATAACAACTTACAGATTGACGGCCCGGTTGACGAGGTGTGCTCCCCATATCCGATCGATAAAAAGTTCGAAGCGTTCAATTTCCATGCAATAAACATTGATGGAAATGATTTTGACGAAATTGACAAGGCGTTTAAAGAAGCAAAGGCAACCGCCGGGAGGCCGACTGCCATAATCGCGCATACCGTAAAAGGCAAAGGGGTGTCCTTTATGGAAAACGCCGTGGGCTGGCACGGGAAAGCGCCAAATGACGCAGAGTATGAAACGGCCATGGAAGAATTAAAGAAAGCAGGTGACGCGTTATGCCAGTAATTGGAAACATAAAGGAGCTTCCAAAAATCGCCACAAGGGAAAGCTATGGGAACGCGCTGGCAGAGCTTGGCAAGGGGCATCCAGACGTAGTCGTGCTGGACGCGGACCTTGCGGCGGCGACCAAGACCGGGGTATTCAAAAAAGCGTTCCCGGACAGGCACATCGACTGCGGGATTGCGGAAGCGAACATGACAGGCATCGCCGCCGGGCTTTCCACCTGCGGGAAAGTTCCGTTTATCAGCACCTTCGCTATGTTTGCCGCGGGCCGCTCCTTTGAACAAGTGCGAAATTCCATCGGATACCCGCACTTAAATGTAAAGATCGGGGCGACCCATGCGGGCATCTCGGTCGGGGAGGACGGCGCAAGCCACCAGTGCAACGAAGACCTGGCGCTGATGCGGGAAATCCCTGGCATGACGGTCATAAACCCAAGCGACGACGTGGAGGCGAAAGCGGCCGTGGAAGCGGCATACGCCCACGTCGGCCCGGTGTACTTACGCTTCGGGCGGCTGGCGGTCCCGGTGATCAACGACAGGCCGGACTACAAATTTGAGATCGGAAAAGGCGTGGTCTTAAAGGAAGGAAGCGACCTTACGATCTTTGCCACAGGGCTTTGCGTATCGGAAGCTTTTCTTGCGTCGGAAATGCTGGAAAATGACGGAATCCATGCGGAGGTCATTAACATCCATACGATCAAGCCGCTAGACGAGGAGCTTGTCACAGCGTCCGCGGCTAAGACGAAGCGGGTGTTTACGGCAGAGGAGCATTCCATCATCGGCGGCCTTGGGGCGGCGGTGGCGGAAACGCTTGGGGAAAAATGCCCGACGAAGATAACCCGCCTTGGAGTAAAGGACGTGTTCGGCGAGTCCGGCCCGGCGAAGGAGTTATTGCATAAATATGAGCTGGACGCGGACGGGATTTATAAAAATATAAAAGAAAGCTTATAAACAATCGCACAGGCGCCACGCCGTTATTTCGGTGGCGCCTGACGCAATCATTAAGGAAAGAACAGTAAATCATTTGGCAAATAACTATGCATTGGGTATGCCTGGTTTAGACATCAGATAGAAATGGAGGAGAAGCGTATGAATCAAAAAGAAGCAATCAAAGCGGGCAAGACTTCGCTTGGCATCGAGTTTGGCTCCACAAGGATTAAGGCGGTGTTGATCGGGGAGGACTCTGCGCCGCTTGCGTCCGGCAGCCATGAATGGGAAAACCAGTATGACAACGGCGTCTGGACTTACAGCCTGGAAGCGGTCTGGGGAGGTTTGCAGGACTGCTACCGGAACCTGGCGGAGGATGTAAAAAACACCTATGGGGTAGAGCTTACGACAACCGGCTCCATCGGCTTTAGCGCGATGATGCACGGATATATGGCGTTTGACCGGAATGGGGAGCTGTTAGTCCCGTTTCGCACCTGGCGCAATACGACTACGGAGCAGGCCGCAAAGGTTTTGACCGAAGTGTTCCATTATAATATCCCGCAGAGGTGGAGCATCGCGCACCTTTACCAGGCGATCTTAAATAAAGAAGAGCATGTCAAAGACGTGGCGTTTTTAACGACCCTTGCAGGCTACATCCACTGGCAGCTTACGGGGGAAAAGGTTCTGGGCATTGGGGACGCGTCCGGCATGTTTCCGATTGACAGCGGGACGAAGGATTACGACGCCGTTATGATGGAAAAATTTGAGAATTTAACCGATAAGGACGCATATCCTTGGAAGCTGAAGGATATTTTGCCAAAAGTCCTTTGCGCGGGGGAAAACGCGGGGACGCTTACGCCGGAGGGCGCAAAGCTGCTAGACACAAGCGGGAAGCTTTCGCCGGGCGGCCCGGTATGTCCGCCGGAGGGGGACGCGGGCACCGGGATGGCGGCGACCAACAGCGTGGCTGTGCGCACCGGGAATGTTTCGGCAGGCACTTCCGTGTTTGCCATGATCGTATTGGAAAACGAGCTGCAAAACGTCCACCCGGAAATCGACATGGTCACGACCCCGTCCGGCGACCCGGTGGCGATGGCGCACTGCAACAACTGCACGTCGGATTTAAACGCCTGGGTAGGGCTGTTTGAGGAATTTGCGGAAAGCTTCGGCATGGATGTGGATATGGACCGCCTGTTTTCCGTTCTGTACAATAAGGCGCTGGAAGGGGACGCGGACTGCGGCGGGCTTTTGGCGTACAACTATTTTTCCGGCGAGAGCATCACTGGATTTGAAGAAGGACGGCCGGTTTTTGCAAGGAGCGTGGAAGGGAAATTCAACCTGGCCAACTTTATGCGCGTCCATCTGTTTACGGCGCTTGGCGCGCTGAAAAACGGGCTGGACATCCTTTTAAAGGAAGAAAAGGCAAAGGTGGACAAAATCTACGGGCATGGCGGCTTATTTAAGACCCCGGTGGTAGGCCAGCGGATTATGGCCGCGGCGATGGACACGCCTGTTTCCGTAATGGAGACCGCTGGGGAAGGAGGGGCCTGGGGCATCGCGATCCTGGCGGCGTATATGCGGCGCAAAGCGCAGGGGGAGAGCCTTGCAGACTACCTTGCGGACAAGGTGTTCGGCGGGGAGGACGGCGTGACGGAGCAGCCGGACGCCAGCGACGTAACCGGGTTTGATGAATTTTTAAAACGCTATAACGCGTGCCTGCCGATTGAGCGGGCGGCGGTGGACACGCTGAAATAAAGGGGGACAGGGCAATGCTGGAAGAATTAAAAAAACAGGTGTACGAAGCGAATATGGAGCTTCCAAGGCGCGGGCTTATCACGTATACATGGGGGAATGTCAGCGGGATCGACAGAGAGTCCGGCTGTTTTGTCATCAAGCCAAGCGGCGTGGACTACGACAAGCTATCGCCGGATGACATGGTCGTTATGGATCTGGAGGGCAATAAAATAGAAGGAAAATATAAACCGTCCTCTGACACGCCGACCCATTTAGAGCTGTATAAAAAATACCCGGAAATCGGCGGCGTAGTCCACACCCATTCGCCGGAGGCGACGGCCTGGGCGCAGGCGGGGCGGGACATCCCGCTTTACGGGACGACCCATGCGGACTATTTTTACGGCCCGATCCCGTGCGCAAGGAGCTTAACGCCAAAGGAGATTGACGAAGCTTATGAAACGAACACCGGAAAGGTGATCATAGAGACGTTTGAGGGCCGGGGCTTAAACCCGATGTACACGCCGGGTGTATTGTGCACAAACCATGGGCCATTTACATGGGGGAAAGACGCGGCGGAAGCGGTGCATAATGCGGTGGTGCTGGAAGAAGTTGCAAAGATGGCGACTAGGACCGAGCTGATCCAGCCGAAGGTGAAGCCTGCGCCGGATTGTATACGGGATAAGCATTTCTTCCGCAAGCATGGGGAGAACGCTTATTACGGACAGGGGTGAAACTGATGCATTTGCATTATTGAATTTGTATTTGTATTCTTTAAATTTTATGAGTGGATTTTGGATGGGGGAAGTGAAAGATTATTTTATAACCGAATATGGATGCCGTTAGGGAAAAGGATATGGGGAGCCTGTACGGATGGAAGAAGGAAATGCCTGGACTGTGTAGTAACAGTCTGGGCATTCTATTTGACTGTATGCAGAAAACACAAAACAAAATGGTTACAAATGCTCAGCAACGGATAAGAAAAAGCATAGGAAGGACTGCCTATGAGGTGACGCTGCATTTCAGCAGTACAAGTACAGAGAATCCATACGATAAACTAAAACGGATTATTTTAAATGACTGCACAGATCTGAAAAAAATTCCCAAATGATGAAAAATTCCAGATATACAGTAACAGGGCAGGATGGAATGGATGGTGGAACAAATTTAATTTGAATTTTATTGTAAAGATGTGCGATTTTTTGTATAATTAAAGTGTGGCAGAAACAGGATATATCGTATTTTGTGCTGCATCTTATGGGACATTAGTAGTTCCATAAGCATGAAATTTTAGAAATCAAGGTGGTAAGGTGTCGGACAATACAAAACAGACGCAGGAAGTTAAGGCAAAGCGTACCGCAAAAAACAGTGTGTTTTTAGACCTTTTTCAAGATAAAAAGAATTTGC
>CANDMI010000015.1 GCA_947385775.1 uncultured Eubacterium sp.
ACCTTCAAATTATCCCAAAACCAAACTGCCGGATAACGCTCTATTATTTATCATTTATACGGTAGCCCCTACCTCATGAAAAGTAACGACACTGATGCTAAAAATTCAAAATAATAAAGTAATGATAGTATTCTGCACTGGTAATGTTATAATAAAAGCAGCGGAAAATTTTAAGAATAGGAGGTAAGCAAAACGTCAACTTTAGAAAAAACGATAGACCTGCTTATTCGTAGGGAGATTCGTGATACAGAACAGACATATGTTATCATGGAACAGATATTTAAACTGGTATCTGTTATGCCAGTGACACAAAAAGACGTACAAAGCGCATTTGATCAGAAATGGAAAGATTTTGAGGATTGCGTACTGGCTTGGGGATGCTGGCAGGTCATAAAAAAGAGAAATCGTCTATAAATCAGGATGCAAAAGCCGTAAAAAGCCAACGCATCTTTTTTTCGTCATTTTCTACAAAAAATCCCCCATATCAAGCTAAAAAAATATAAAATTAAGTAAAAGTCACAAAAAATAAATTAAAATAATCTTAAGCATTGACTAATTAAAAACTAAAATATATAATAAAATTAAGTAAAGATCTATGCATAGAAAAAATAAATTACTTAATTTCAGTAATCATTATGGAGGGAATTTATGAAAAAAAGCGTAAGTATCAAAAAAAGGGGACTGGCGCTCGCGATGGCGGCGGTTGTTGGCGGTACGTCTGTGGCTCCGGTGACGGGGGTTCTTCCATTACTGCCTGTGTATGCGGCGGATGAAAATGGGGAGTCGGCGAATACAGAGGAACAGATAAAGGCATTGGCAGGATTTGATTTTAAAGACGGCATCGCCGGATGGAGCTATGGCTCTGGCTGGGAGTACAATTATTCCGCAAAAGATACATCATCCGTAGAAGCGGACCAGGAGCAGTTAAAATTTAATGTAGATTATACAGCCGATAAAGATAAGGACTGGTCGCAGGCGACGGCGGTGTGGGATGCGCCGGATGGAAAGGGGCTTCCTGTAAAGGGCGCGACTGCGGTGACGATGGATTTTAGCTTTGACGCGTCTAAGATGACGACAGGCTCTTTTGCGGTAAAGTTATATGGAGAAGGGCTGGACGCGAATGCGGACGTAGACATTTCAGCGGCAAAGGAAGTGTCCGGCGATATAAAAAAGGTTCCGGTTAAAATTACTTTTGACGCATTGTCGGTAGCTGAGATGAAGCAGTTTGCGATACAGCTTATCGGAAAAAATACGGATTATAAAGGGGCGGTATGGTTTGACAATGTAAATATTACCGGGGAGCCGCTGCCGGACGCCTCGGTAAATTCTACCGTGGCGGTAAAATCGGCGGATACGCAGCAGGTAAAGGTTGAAGGCGGCAAGCTTACGACCGCAAAAAAGGACGGGAGCTTAGAGGAGACAAAGCTTGTATCGAATGTGTCCCTTGTGGATAAAAAAGCGGATACGGCGGCAAAACAGCTTTATACCTATTTAAAAGCGGTTGGGTCTTCGGAAAGCGTGATTTTCGGGCATCAGAACGATACCTTTAATAAGGCGGGAAACGCGGAGCTTTCAGAGTCCGATACAAAGGACGTGACCGGCTCGATCGCGGGCATCCTTGGGGTGGATATGCAGGATGTGGCGCAAAAGGGCATGGATACGATGGTGGAAATTTCCAATCAGGCGATTGCCCAGGGCGCGATCATTACGATGTGCGGGCATATGCCGAATTTTGCGATCTTACCGAAAAACCCGGATTATAAAGAAGGGGACCCGGCATGGGAGAAATATGACTACACGGATTACACGGCCCCGGTTACAAAGGATACCCCGGTAAACGAGCTTTTGCCAGGAGGAAAATACAATAAAATTTACACCGAATACCTGGATATGGTTGCGGAGTATGCAAAACAGGTAAAGGGCGCGATTTTATTCCGTCCGTTCCATGAAGGCACCGGAAGCTGGTTTTGGTGGGGCGCGGCATTCTGCGATGCGGAGGTTGCCAAAAACATCTACCGCTATACGGTGGAATATCTGCGGGATACGAAGGATGTCCATAACATGATCTACGAATACGGCCCGGGCAGTGATGCGCAGTCGTTAGATGACTACGCAAAGCGGTATCCTGGCGATGCGTACGTAGACCTTGTGGGCTTTGATATGTACGATAGCGAGCCGAAGGACGACGGCGTATGGATGGGGCAGCTAAAAAAGCAGCTTCAGCTTGTGGAAAAATTTGCAAAAAAACACAACAAGCTGGTTGCGGTTACAGAAACAGGCCCTTCCAACGGCAATCTGGCGTTTTTGCCGACGGGGAATGGAAATAAAAACTGGTTTAACCAGGTATTGGATATCGTGTCCGAGTCCGAAGCGTCTTATTTCTTAGTATGGGCGGACTGGGGCAAGGACGGCGCGTTTTATGTGCCGTATGTGGATTCCGTCAATGCGGACGGCACGCTGCATGGGCATGAGCTGTTGGATGAATTTATCCGTTTTTACAATGACGATAGGAGCATATTCGCGGCGAACCAAAAAGACGCGCTTACAGGCGGGGATTTTCAAAAAATATCCGCAAAAGCTGCGGTAACAGGCGCGAAAGGCTATCTGACGGCGCCTGGCGCTGCGAACCGTCTGCTGAAAGCTACGACAATTAAGGCAAAACTGACAAATGCAAGTGCAAAAACAAAGGTAAAATTTGTATTAAAGGCAGGGAAAAATAAGGTAAGTCTGAATGCGAAGGCGGGTAAAAAAGGCGTTTACAGCGCAAAATTAACAGCGAAGCAGTTAAAATCCCTCGGCAAACAGGTGGGGACGCTGGCGCTTTATATCGATGGGAAAAAAGTGCAGCAGTATTCGGAAGTTTTTAATATCAAAGAGCCAAAGGCGGATCCATATTTGATCGACAGCTTTGAAAACTATTATGGGCTGGACGACCAGCTGACCGGGGTCTGGACCACAAACGCGGACAGCGGCTGTAAGGTTACGATTTCTTTAGACAAGGATAAAAAGTCACATGGCGACTATGGTATGAAGTTTGTATACGACGAAACGGCAACCGGATGGGGCGGAGCTACCATCGCAAAAGAGGTGGACTGGTCTGGCCGCAACGCATTGCAGTTTTACATGATACCGGACGGCAACAACCAAAAGACGGTGATCCAGATTAAAGCGAGCGGGGTTACGTATGAAGCGTATTTGAATGAATACGAAGCGTTCCGCAAAAACGGCAATAAGCCGATACTCGTTACGATCCCGTTTGCGGAGTTTTGCGAAAGGGATACCGAGGGCCATCCAAAGGGCGGGCTGACGGATGCCAGCAAGCAGATTGAGACATTTGGCCTTTGGATCAACGCGATCTCAGATTCCGAAGCGGTGAAAGACGGAAAGGTTTCCGGGACGTTGTATTATGACAATATTACAGCGGTAAAGAGCGATGTAACGCAGCCGGATTTTCAGGCGGTGAAATAAAATTAGTATCAACAGGAGTGTAAACAGGAATTAAGATGATCATATTTGATGAAATAAACAGTGTATTTAAGCTGGACACAAATACGACCAGCTATGTAATGGGCCTTGCCGACGGGAAATACCTGGGGCATATTTATTACGGCAAAAAGCTGGAATCCACAGACCTTTCGTATTTGCTGCGCACACAGGAGCATCCGTTTGTGCCGTCGCAAAAGCCGTTTGAGAAGCTGTCGTTTTTGGATAGCTTCCCGATGGAATATCCGACAGGCGCTATCGGGGATTTCAGGGAAAGCTGTATAGATGTTAGAGACGGCAACGGCCAGACTGGGTTGGAGCCGGTTTACGCGGGGCACCGGATCTATGAGGGCAAGGACGGGCTGGACGGCCTGCCTGCCCTTTGGGGGGATAACTGCCAGACCTTGGAGATTGCCCTTTTGGATTCTTGCGTTGGGGTAAAGCTTTTGCTTTCTTACAGCGTGTTTGCGGACTGTGACGCGGTGATACGAAGCGTAAAGGCAGAGAATGCCGGAAAGGATGCGGTATATTTAGACCGGGTTTTGTCCGCGTGCCTGGAGATGGACGACGAAGAATACGAGATGCTCTCGCTGCCTGGCGCATGGTCAAGGGAGCGGCATATAACAAGGCAGCCGCTTCATTCGGGCAGCTTTGTGACGGAGTCCGTGCGGGGAGAATCGTCCCACCAGGATCATCCGTTTCTGGCGGCGGTTTCCAAAAACTGCACCCAGACGGCGGGGGATGTATATGCGATGCATTTTGTATACTCCGGAAATTTTCTTGCCAAGGCGCAGCGCAACCAGTACGGGACGCTTCGTATGGCATTGGGCATCCATCCGGAACGTTTTTGCTGGAAGCTTGGGCCGGGAGAGGCGTTCCAGGCGCCGGAGGCCGTGCTGGTATATTCGGATGAAGGCTTAGGCAAAATGACCCGCACGCTCCATGACCTGTACCGGGGGCATTTGATCCGAAGCGGCTATAAGGGAAAGGAACGCCCGGTATTGATCAACAACTGGGAAGCGACCTACTTTGATTTTGATACGGAAAAGCTGCTTTCCATCGCAAGGGAATCCGCGAAGCTTGGCATCGAAATGCTGGTTATGGACGACGGCTGGTTTGGGCACAGGGAAAATGAGTACAGCAGCTTAGGAGACTGGGTGGTAAATGAAAACAAGCTCCCGGGTGGGTTAGGCTATCTGGTGGATGAGGTCAATAAACTTGGGATGAAATTCGGCATCTGGTTTGAGCCGGAGATGATCTCGCCGGATTCTGATTTGTACCGCAGGCATCCGGACTGGGCGCTTCAGCTAAAGGGCCGTACGCCGTCCCTTGCAAGAGGTCAGCTTGTGCTGGATTTAAGCAGGCCGGAGGTTGTGGATTATGTGTATGGCTGTATCAGTAAGATCCTGCATTCTGCAAATATTGAATATGTGAAGTGGGATATGAACCGTGGGGTTTCGGATATTGGCAATACGGTATTGCCGCCGGATCGGCAAGGGGAGATTTCCCATCGATATATGCTTGAGGTGTATGAATTGCAGGAGCGGCTGATTACGGAATTTCCGGATTTATTATTGGAAAACTGCTCCAGCGGCGGCGGGCGGTTTGACCCGGGAATGCTTTACTACAGCCCGCAGATTTGGTGCTCCGACGATACGGATGCGATCGAACGGCTGCAAATTCAGGAAGGAACGCAGCTTTTATACCCGATGTCCACAATCGGAGCCCATGTATCCGACTGCCCGAACGATACGTTAGGCAGGGTTACGCCGTTTGAAACAAGAGGGGTAGTGGCGCTTGCGGGCACCTTTGGCTACGAGCTGGATATTACGAAGATCAGCCAGAAGGAGCGGGACATGGTGCCGTCCCAGATCGCGGCGTACAAAAAATACGCGCCGTTAATACGGGAAGGGGATTATTACCGCATCGCGTCGTTTCGGGAAAACCATTTGTATGACTGCTATGAGATTGTGTCAAAGGACAAAACGCAGGCGGCGGTATTTTTCGTACAGGTATTTAACGAGCCAAGCGTAAGGAGCCGCAGGATCCGGTTACAGGGGTTAAAGGAGAACGCGCGCTACGAAGTGGACGGCAAAACGTATCAGGGAGGCGCGTTAATGTATGCGGGGCTTTTGCGTGAGCGGCTGCGGGGGGATTTCCAGGCGGAAGTAATTGAGGTGCGGGAAATTTCCGGGTAAATGATTTGCTGGGAAAGCATTTCGCCTATGGATATCATTCACTTCGTTTTATATATGTACGTAACTTAAAATTTAAGCGTTTTTTACGGGTTCTGGAAAGGTCTGGAATCCGTAAAAGGCGTGGCGGTTTAAAAAGGTGTTACATTTATATAGAACCGGACGCTTGGAGAGGGGATTTGCCCGGCCTGGCTGGGGCCATTCCAGAATGCAAGAAGTTCTAAGTATTCTGCGTTTCGTTTTCACTGCCGGACGGACGCGTCGCCCAATCCGCTCTGGCTTACGCCAGAAGCGAAAGGCTCCGCTCACGGCTTCGCCGCCTGGTTTTCAGACAGAATACTAAGATCTTCTATACATTCTTCCATACGCCCAATCCAGACCGGGCAAATCCCCTCTCCAGGCTGTTTTTCATAAGCGCTGCGACAAAATTTTATACGTAAATTCTATTAGGCAGGTAAAATTTTGTTTTTCTCACGGTATATTATACCCGTAAGCGAAATGATTTGTCAGTGGAGTGTCGGCATTTCAACAGAAGAAGCAAATCATTTGGCAAATAAGTATGTTCGTGAGTATAAATCCTGCGCACTATTTAAAAGTTATTTCTGGCCAGTGCCTTAGCTGTATAAATATTAAAATGATGCACATTAAGCGTGGAAAACCATTTGAATAAAGGAGAAAGGCTGTAGCGTTATTTTGTATAAGCTATGAAAACCAGCCGGGATATGGGGAATTGGCCTGGCTTTTGGTGACGTATGGAAGAATGTTAGAAGCCCTTAGCATCCTGCATGATAACCAGGCGGCGAAGCCGTAAGCGGCGCCTTTAGCTTCTGGCGTAAGCCAGAGCGGACTGGGCGCCGCGTCCGTCCGGTTGTGAAAATGTAAAAGCAGGATGCTTAGGGCTTCTTGCATTCTGGAGTTGGAACCGGAAGCCAGGCCAGTTTCCCATATCCCAGCGTCCGGTTTTGCAAATGTGTTTATAAAAAAGAAATAAACAGGAAAGGATTATAAAAAAGGGGGAAATCTATGCAAAAAGTAAGGTTAGCGGACATCGCGCAAAAGCTTGGCGTCAGCACGGTGACGGTGCATAACGCGCTCTGCGGCAGGAAAGGCGTAAGCGAAGCCCTGCGGGAGCGGATACTACAGGCTGCCAGCGAAATGGGCTATGAAGCGCCAGCCGGGGGGGTGAAAAAGAAAGACGCGCAAAACGCCTGGAATATCGGGGCGCTCATTGCGGAAAACTTTCTGGCCCAGTACGAAACCTATTACTGGAAGCTGTACCAGGAGTTTGCAAAACTGGCTGTGGAAAAAAACTGCAATACGGTAGTGGACGTGTTGAAAAAAGAGGCGGAGCGCCGTACGCTTGAGATACCACAGGCGTTTTTGGAAACGGAGCCGGATGCCATAGCGGTCATCGGGGAAATTGATATCCGCTATATCCGTATGCTAAAGAGCCGGATGCAGGTTCCAATGGTGTATATCGACTTTTATAATCATGAAATTGCGGATGACGCGGTCGTTGCGGATAATTTTTACGGAATGTGCCAGATGACCGAGCTTTTATTTGAATGCGGGCTGGAGCGGCTTGCGTTTGTGGGTTCTGTGGACGCGTCGGCTTCCATTATGGACCGTTATCTTGGGTTTATGCGCGCGATGATCGCACGCCACAGAACCGTGCCGCCGGAATGGGTGATCCGCGACCGGGATGAAATGGGAAAGCTTGGGGTGGAGCTGCCAAAGCATATGCCCCAGGGGTTTGTCTGCAATTGCGACCTGGCGGCGGAAATGGTCATAGACAAGCTGGAAGCGGCGGGCTATCGGGCGCCGGAGGATATTTCGGTGGTGGGCTTTGATAATTTTGTGCTCAAAGGATGCAGGGAGCGGGGCATTACGACTTATGAAATAGACCGTAAAGCGATGGTAAAAACAGCCCTGGACAAGCTTATAAAGCAGCTGCGCACCCCAGGCAGAAAGCAGTCCTGCCAGATCATATCCGGGCAGATTCGATGGAAAAACAGTGTAAGGAAGATATAAAAACGATGTTGGAAAAGGAAATAGATTAAGGCGTTGGATTTTCTTTAAGCTAAAATTAATTCTATTTAATAGATTAATTTTTGAATTAAGTAAAAATCCAACGCTTTTTTTGTGGTATATTCACAAAAAATAAATAAAAAAATAATGTAAATAAACGAAATTGCTGGCGAAGTAAAAAAGGGGATTGAAAAATAAAGTAAATATGATAAAATTTAATTAAGCTTGAAACGGGCTAAATAATAAGAAAAAAATAGGAGGAAAAAACTATGAAAAAGAAGTTGCTTAGCTTAGGGTTAGTAGCAGCGATGACCGTATCTTTAGCAGCCTGCGGCGGCAAGGAAGCGGCAAAAAAAGACGATGGCGGTGATAAGCAGGAAAAAGCGCTGCCAACAATTGACGCGATCAACGGGGATGATTACAAGGATCTGAAAGCGGACATTAAAATCCTTACCAACCGGACGGATATTGTGGACGACGTATACAAGGGGTATGCAGACGAATTTCATAAACTGTATCCGAATATTACCGTTACATATGAAGGCATTACCGATTACGCGGAATCCGTAACGCTGCGGCTTACAAACGGCGACTGGGGCGACATCTGCTTTATACCGGATACGGTAGAAAAAAAGGAGTTTCCGAATTACTTCATTCCGCTGGGCGATTATGCGAAGATGAACGAAAAGTACAATTTCGTAACCGAAAAGACCTTTGACAATACCGTATATGGGGTTCCAAACGGCGGTACCGCAGGCGGCGTTGCTTACAACAAAAAGGTTTGGAAAGAAGCGGGCGCGTTAAAGGAGGATTCGGACGGCAATGCGATCCTTCCAAAGACGCCGGATGAGTTTTTAGAGGCGTTGGAGCTGATTAAGAAAAACACAAAAGTGGAAGCGCCACTGTATACAAACTTTGCGGCAGGCTGGACGATGGGCGCATGGAACGATTATGTAGGGATCGCGTCTACGGCTGACCCGGATTATAAAAATAACCGCCTGCTCCATACAAAAGACCCGTTTACAAAGAACGATGAAATGAGCGGCCCGTATGCGGTATACTATACACTGTATGAAGCGGTAGCCAGAAAGCTGGTGGAAGAAGATCCGGCTTCCAGCGACTGGGAATCCTCCAAGGCAAAGATCAATAACGGAGAGATCGCGACGATGGTGCTTGGTTCCTGGTGCGTACAGCAGTTTAAGGACGCAGGCGAAAATAAAGACGATATCGGCTATATGCCGTTCCCGATTACCATAGGCGGAAAACAGGCGGCGTCTTCCGGCGGTAACTACGCATACGCGATCAACAACCAGTCTTCTGTAGACAACCAGATCGCGTCTATGCTTTATGTAAAATGGCTGATCGAGGATTCTACGATATTCGCGGACGAAGGATCGATCCCGGCGTTAAAAGGCGAGCCGCTTCCAGATGCTCTGGCGGAGTTTGAAGGCGTGGAACTGTTATCTGACAATGCGCCGGCGGAGGGCGAAGAAAATCTCTATGACGATATCCGTATGAAAGCGGAAGTATTAAGCGGCGATGCGCCGGTAACAACAGTTGTGGAAGCGGCGCTGTACGACTCCCAAAAGCTGGAAGATTTAATGGGCGAATGGAATGAAAAATGGACATCCGCGCAGGAGAGCGAAGGGGCGGAGATTAAATATAATGCAGACGGCTCTGCTATTGGAGGCGGAGAAGACGCTGACAGCAGCGCGGAATAAAAACAGTGGCGGAACAATTCGCCAACGGGCATAAGAAATCCCGCAGGCAGGCGTATGCCTGCCCTGCGGATTCGTAGAAAGGAGAAAACATGAGTGGGAAAACACAAAAAAAGCTTGTAGTGATCACTTTTATGTTTGTGCCGCTGCTGCTTTTGCTGGTATTTACATACATTCCTTTTGCAGAAATGGTAGGCTTTAGCTTTTACGATATGAAATACATCGGCGAGCGGGAATTTGTGGGACTTAAAAACTACCAGGAAGTGTTCCAGCGTACGGAAATCTTTAAATCGCTTCTGGTCAGCCTTTACTATATGGGCGGCGGCGTAGTGCAGCTTGCGTTAGCTTTGTTTTTTGCAACCATGATGGTATTTAAGGTAAAAGGGGAATCCTTCTTTAAGGCGTCCTTATTCTTCCCGTATCTGATCTGTGGTATTGCGATCGGTTTTATTTTCAAGTTTTTCTATGCCAGGGGATTCGTACTGGATTCCATTTTACAGTTGTTTGGCATGAATCTGGACGATATTCCGTTATGGCTCCAGGATAAAAAGATTAATAATATTTCACTTGCGGCCACGTCCGTATGGCGTTATACAGGGCAAAACGTAGTGCTTTTCCTTGGCGCGATGATGTCGGTAGACAAAGATCTTTACGAAGCGGCTTCCTTAGACGGGGCAAACCGCTGGCACCAGTTCCGTTATATCATCCTGCCAAGCATCAAATCCATTATCGTGCTGAACATTATCCTTTGCGTCAGCGGCTGCTTAAGCGCGTTCGAGCCGCCATACGTTATCACAAACGGTACGATGGGCACCGGCACCTATTTCGTAATCATGAACCGTATCGCCCATGAAAACCAGCGTGTCGGCCTTGCCTGCGCGATGGCGGTTGTGCTGCTGATTATCATTATCCTGTTTACCATCGGCCAGCAGCTGTTCTTTAAATACGTATTTAACGATGGGACGGAGGATGAGTCCAGGGCAGCGGTAAAACAGAAAAAATTACAGGCGAAAGGGGGAAAAGCCTGATGAAGATGAAAAGAAGTATCGGCGGAATGATATTTGACGTATTCAAATACGTTTCCTTAATTGTAGCTTCGATCATAGCGCTGGTTCCGGTAGTTGTCTGCGTGCTGACCGCGTTTAAGACGAATGAAGAATGGGAAACTACATCGGTGCTGACCATGCCGAAATCCTTTCTTTATTTTGAGAATTTTAGGATGGCAATGGAAAAAGCCAATATGCTTCGCTGCTTTATGAATACGGCCCTCGTATTGCTGGTAGTGCTTACCGTTACCGTATTTACCGGCTCCATGTTGGCATACGCGTTAAACCGTTTTAAATTTCCTGGAAGCGGCCTGGTGCAGAGCTTATTCCTGTTTGCTTCCCTGCTTCCTGGCATCGCTATGCAGGTTACGATTTACCAGATCATGTACAATTTGGGGCTGATCAATCATTTGTATGGATACATGATCGTGCTGATGGGGACGGATATTATATCGATTTACATTTTCCTCCAGTTTTTTGAGAACCTTCCGACCTCGTTGGACGAATCGGCGATCATTGACGGATGTACGTATTTTGGCGTGTTTTTTAGGATCTTATTCCCGCTGTTAAAACCGGCCATCATGACAAGCCTTGTATTAAAGGGTGTAAGCGTGTATAATGAATACTATGCATCCAACCTGTATTTGAATAAGCCGGAATTAAAGACGATTTCTACGGCGCTGTATACATTTACAGGCCCTTATGGAAACCAGTACAATTATATCTGCGCGGGGGTTTTAATCACCATTATCCCGATTCTGGTATTCTTCCTTGTATTCCAGAAACAGGTATATAGCGGCATGGCTTCCGGCGCGGTTAAGGGGTAAGAAACGCGGACAGAATTAAAAATTACGGATTCAAAATTAAAATGGCACGGTATACGCGCGCAAGCGGTATGCTGTGCCTAGTATACTATATTGTATAGGAAGCAGGACAAGGAATTATGAGAAAATTTGTGGAAGAGATTAAAACCCATCTGATAAATGAGCTGATCCCGTTTTGGGAGGGGCTTAAGGATGAAGAGTACGGCGGCTATTATGGCTATATGGGGTATGACTTAAAAGTCGATAAAACGTACGAAAAAG
The DNA here is from genome assembly GCA_947385775.1 of uncultured Eubacterium sp. GTDB lineage: Bacteria > Bacillota > Clostridia > Lachnospirales > Lachnospiraceae > Eubacterium_J. Next base: position 11,556 of record CANDMI010000015.1, read on the forward strand.
GCTGTATTTTAAATAACCGGATCTTATGGTTTTTCAGCAACGCGTATATGCTGCTTAAATATACGCATTTAAAGGAAGCCGCGGATCATGCCTTTCGTTTTTTAAAGGAGCGCTGTATCGACGAAACGTATGGAGGGGTGTACTGGTCTTTGACTTATGACGGAAAGCCGAAGGATACGACGAAGCATACGTATAATCAGGCGTTTGCGATTTACGCACTTTCTTCCTATTATAACGCGGTGGAAAACGAAGAAGCGCTGGAGCTTGCGCTCCGTATCCGTGACAGAATCGAAGAAAAATGTACGGACATCGACGGCTATTACTTAGAAGCCTTTGACCGCATGTTCCAGCCGCAGGAAAATGACAAACTGTCAGAAAACGGCGTGCTGGCGGAAAAGACGATGAATACGCTGCTGCACGTGTTTGAAGCTTATACCGAGCTGTACCGAGTAAGCCATGACGCGAAAACCGGAGGGCGGCTGCGGTTTATGCTGGATACGGTTGCAAACAAAGTATACAATAAGGAGCTGGGCAGGCAGGAGGTGTTTTTTGACAAGGACTGGAACAGCCTAATCGACCTGTATTCTTACGGGCATGACATAGAAGCCGCCTGGCTGATCGACCGGGGGTTAGATGTGCTTGGAGATCCGATATATACCGGAAAAATCGCCCCGATAACGGAAACCATTACAAATAATATTTATGAGCGCGCCTATGTGAACCATTCCCTGTTAAACGAAGCGGAAAACGGCGTGGCGGACACCACAAGGGTCTGGTGGGTGCAGGCGGAAACCATCGTAGGCTTTGTCAATGCCGCGCAAAAACACCCTGGGGAAGAAAAATGGCTGGACGCGGCGGCGGATGTATGGGATTACATTCAAAAGAATCTGATAGATAAACGGGGTGGCTCGGAATGGTTCTGGTCGGTGGACGAAAACGGCGTGCCGGATGAAAAGCCGATCGTAGAGCCATGGAAATGCCCGTACCATAACGGCAGGATGTGTATAGAAGTGATCAGGAGGATAGGACAGTGATACATCAAAAATATTATGAGGAATTGAAAAAACAGGAAGAGCTGCTTACGAAAAAGAATGTGAAAAGCAGTTTTTACAATGGGATTTATGACCGGTATGAAAACCCGGTTCTGACCAGGGAACACGCGCCGCTGCACTGGCGTTATGATTTAGACGATGCCACAAACCCTTATTTTATGGAGCGCTTAGGGATAAACGCGGTTATGAACTCCGGCGCGGTGGAATTGGACGGGAAATTTTACCTGGTGGTGCGTGTGGAAGGCAACGACCGCAAATCCTTTTTCGCGGTAGCGGAAAGTGAAAGCGGCGTGGACGGCTTCCGTTTCTGGGATTACCCGGTGGTGCTGCCGGACACATGCCCGGAGGAGACAAATGTATATGACATGCGCCTTACAAAGCATGAGGACGGATACATTTACGGCGTATTTTGTTCGGAAAGCAAGGATACGGAAAACCCGGATCTTTCCGCGGCGGTCGCAAAGGCGGGCATCGTGCGCACAAAGGATTTAAAAAGCTGGGAACGGCTGGATAACCTAAAGACGCTTCGCTCCCCGCAGCAGCGAAACGTCGCGCTGCACCCGGAATTTGTAGACGGCAAATACGCCTTTTATACCCGCCCGATGGACGGCTTTATCGAAACCGGAAGCGGCGGCGGAATCGGGTTCGGGCTTTGTGAGGACATCGAACACGCGGTAATCGACGAGGAAAAGATCATCAGCCCAAGGGTTTACCATACGCTGACCGAGTCTAAAAATGGCGCGGGGGCGGTGCCGATCAAAGGCAAAAAATGCTGGATCCACATCGCCCACGGCGTGCGCAATACAGCGGCGGGGCTTCGGTATGTGCTGTATGTATTCGGCACGGATTTAAACGACCCGTCAAAGGTGATCGCGCAGCCTTCCGGCGTATTTTTAGTTCCCCTTGGCAAAGAACGGGTTGGGGACGTTTCCAATGTGGTATTTACAAACGGCGCGGTTGCCAGAGAAAACGGGGATGTTTACATTTACTACGCATCCTGCGACACAAGGATGCATGTAGCGTCAACGACGATCGACAAGCTGGAGGACTACTTATTCCAGACACCGGAAGACCCGCTGCGTTCCCCGGATTGTGTAAAACAGCGCTGCGGTTTGATCGAAAAAAATCTAAAGCTGCTGGGGCGCGGTTAAAACGCATCCGCCCTTAAGCGAATTTTTTACAGGAATGCAGGGGGATAAGGCATGGGTTATATCAGGAAATGGGCGGAGGACATTAAAGTAAAAACAAAGGGCATGAACAGGGAAGCCAGGGCAGAGTATGTGATGAACTATTATTGGTATCACATCCTGCTGGGCGCCCTGTTTATGGGGCTTTTAGCGCTTAGCGTTTATCATGTGACCTGGGGCAGGAAAAAGGTGGATTTTTCCATGGCGGCGGTCAATCAGGAGGTAAATTACGAGCGGGATGAAAAAATAAGGGACGGTTTTTCCGCGTTTTCCGGCATTCCCGCAAAAAATATGCAGGTGGACTCCGACTTCCTGATTTCTTATGGCGATGTACAGCTAGAAGGGGTTAACGAAAGCTCCTATGAAAAGTTTTTCTTCAACTGGTCGGCGGGGACGATGGATGCGGCTGTGATGCCGGAGAGCTTTTACCGATACTGTAAAAAACAAAGGGGCAGGTTTTTAGAGCTTACAAAGTTGCAGCCGCGAGAGGTTTTGGAGGAGCTTGCCCGGGGGCGTGGGGATTTGTTTTTTATGGATGGCGGAAAATGTATGGGGGTTTATGTGGATGCGACATGCCTGGGCGGAGAATATCAGGAGAATGAATCAGACCGGTACGTTTTGGTGTTTCCGGGGACGGGAAAGCATGAAGAGGCGGCGGGACGCTTTTTAGAATATGCGTTGCAGTAATAAATAATTTAAAGAGGGAGGAAAATAATATGAAAGACAGTTTTGACATTGACAATCCTTTTTTCGCATTCATGGGCGGCCTTGCCGACATCGTAATCGTAAATCTTTTATTTTTAGTATGTTCCATCCCAGTCGTTACAATAGGCGCGTCCATATCAGCCATGTACCAGACCATAGGCCAGTTGCGGGAAGGGGGCGTATCGTCGGTATGCCGGGCTTTTATGGGGGCGTTTAAAAGTTCCTTTAAAAAAAGCGTCCCGGCGTGGCTTTTGCAGTTAATTACAGGCATCGTCCTTATTTTTGACCTGTTTTTTGTAGGCATGATGCCAAAAGCCGCCGCATGGAGCCTGATTGGAATGGTAACAGGCGGGATGGCGCTGCTTTGGCTGTTTTTGACCTGTTACCTGATCCCTGCGGGGATATACGACGGCAGAAAGCTAAAGGAAGCGCTGCCAAGGAGCCTGTATCTGGCGGTGCGAAATTTGCCGTATACGGCAGTAATGGCGCTGCTAAACAGCATCCCGATTGTGTGTATATTTCTCGGGACGTATTTTATTGGGGTCGTAACGCCGATATATCTTTTGGCGGGCTTTGGGATTACGGCGTATTTTAATACGATGCTGCTGGAAAAATGCAGGGATCTGCATATAGCGGTGAGTGAATAATAGGCGGGTAAGGGATTTTACTGCTCATCGATTTTGGCATTCCTTATTGATTTATATTCTGACTGGAAGGAGCGGGATATGACTGCGATACAAAAAAGAGCTTATGAAATCATTGAGAGGCTTTCGGACGAAAAGGTTTATTACATTATCAAAATATTGGAAGGTATAGAAGGGCTGTCGTCCCAGGACGGGAAAGATGAAAAAACTACGGAACAAAAAGCGTATGAAAGCTTACAGCAGTTCCGTAAATGCAGCGATACGGATGTGGATTATAAGGCGGAACTTGCGGAGGCGTTAGAGGAAAAGTATGCGGGTGTTGATTGATACGAATGTTTTGCTGGACGTTTTAATGGGCAGGCAGCCATAATTTGATATTGCGGATAAGATTATCAAATTATGCGCGGATTAAAAGCTGGAAGGTTATATGGCGGCCCATTCTGTGCCAAATATATTTTATATACTTAGAAAAAGCATGTCTGATCGGGAGCGGAGAGAGGCGTTAAAGCTTTTATGCCAGATTGTAAAAATAGAAGGCATCGACGCTGTTAAAATTATTTCAGCGATTGATAATAAGGAATTTTTTGATTTGGAAGATTGCTTGCAGGAGGAATGCGCTATGGCAGTATCAGCCGATTATATAGTGACAAGAAATATCAAGGATTTTAAAAATTCTAAAGCGCCAGCGATCTTACCGGATGTATTTTTAGATCGGTTTTTTAAGGAATAATGGAGGAAAAAAAGAATGGATTATATGGAAAGCTATAAACAATGGTGCAGCGACGCTTATTTTGATGAAGATACAAAAAAGGAGCTTGAGGCCATAGCGGACGATAAGGCGGAAATCGAGGACCGGTTTTACCGCAGGCTGGAGTTTGGGACAGGGGGGCTTCGGGGCGTGATCGGCGCGGGGACGAACCGTATGAATATCTATACTGTACGTCAGGCGACCCAAGGGCTTGCAAATTATATCATTTCCCAGAACGGGCAGCATAAAGGGGTGGCGATCGCCTACGATTCTAGGCGGATGTCGCCGGAATTTGCGGACGAAGCGGCGCTTTGCCTGAATGCCAACGGCATCAAAACCTACCGCTTTGAAAGCCTGCGCCCAACGCCGGAGCTGTCCTTTGCGGTGCGGGAGCTTGGGTGTATTTCTGGGATTGTCATTACGGCAAGCCATAACCCGAGGGAATATAACGGCTATAAAGTATACTGGGAGGACGGCGCGCAGATTACGCCGCCCCATGATAAAAATATACTGGCGCAGGTGGCTAAAGTCACCGAGTTTTCCCAGGTAAAGACGATGGATAAGGATGCGGCCCAAAAAGAGGGGCTTTATGTAACGGTTGGCAAAGAGCTGGACGACAAATATATGGAGCAGTTAAAAAAGCAGAGCATCCATCCGGAGCTGATAAAAAAGGCGGCGGGAGATATCAAGATCGTATACACGCCGCTGCATGGCACGGGCAACCTTCCGGTGCGTCGGGTTTTAAAGGAGCTTGGGTTTGAGCATGTGTATGTGGTAAAGGAGCAGGAATTGCCGGACGGCGCGTTTCCGACCGTGGCGTATCCAAACCCGGAGGACGAAAAGGCATGGGAGCTTGCGCTTAAGCTTGCAAAGGAAGTGGACGCGGATATTGTGCTTGCAACAGACCCGGACGCAGACCGGCTGGGAGTTTACGCAAAGGACACAAAGACCGGGGAATATGTAAGCTTTACCGGAAATATGTCCGGTATGCTGATCGCGGAATATATTTTGCGGGAGCGGGCGGCAACGGGCACGATGCCGGAAAATCCGGCCCTTGTGGAAACGATCGTAACGACGGATATGGCAAAGGCGATCGCGGCGGATTACGGTACGGCTTTGATCGAGGTGCTTACCGGGTTTAAATATATCGGCGAGCAGATTAAGCTGTTTGAGCAGGAAAATACCTACCATTACGTGTTTGGGCTGGAAGAAAGCTACGGATGCCTTGCGGGGACGTATGCGAGGGACAAGGACGCATGTGTGGCGGTCATGATGCTTTGTGAGGTCGCGGCATATTATAAGCTGCAAGGAAAAACTCTTTGGGACGCAATGCTTGCAATGTATGAAAAATACGGTTATTATAAAGAGGGGCTTGCAACGCTTACGTTAAAAGGAATCGACGGCGCGAAGCAGATTCAGGAAAAAATGAGCGGCCAAAGGAGCAATCCGCCAAAAGAGCTTGGCGGCTTAGAGGTGCTTGCGGTGCGGGATTATAAAGAGGATACAAGAAAGGATATGATTTCGGGCGAAGTTACGCCAACGGGCCTGCCGCAGTCAAATGTCCTGTATTATGAGCTGGAAAACAACGCATGGTGCTGCGTGCGTCCGTCCGGGACAGAGCCAAAGATCAAATATTACTTTGGCGTAAAGGGAGCTTCCTTAGACGATGCGCAGGCGAAGCTGGAAGCCCTGAAAAAAGACATGTTACAGGAGTGATTAAAAATGCAAAAAAACCGTGGAGTCAAAAAATTAACCGATAATCGTTTTTTAAACCTTTACCACATCCAGGCGCTGGATACAAAGGGCCGGGATTTTGATTATTTTTTCGCGTCGCGAAATGACGAGGATGCGATCAAGCTTCGGACAAAATCCATGGAGCCGGAAGGGATTGTCATCTATGCGGTTACGCAGGAGGAGCATCCAAGGCTGGTGCTCATACGCCAGTACCGTTACCCGCTGGATGATTATATTTATGAACTGCCGGCCGGGCTTATAGACGCAGGAGAGACGGCCGGGGAGGCCGCGGCAAGGGAATTAAAAGAGGAGACGGGGTTTGGCTTTACGGAATATACGGGCGGGGAGCAGCTTTACCGCCGCCCGTATTTTATGGGGCCTGGGTTTACCGATGAAACAAGCGCCGCTGTCTTTGGCACAGCCCGCGGTACAATATCCGGGCAGTTAAATGAGGATACGGAGGAGATACAGGTTATTTTGGCGGATAAAGCGGCCGTAAAGCAGATACTTGCGACAGAGCGGGTTTCCCTGCGGGGGGCGTATCTTATGATGCACTTTATCCATTCCGAAAGCCCGTTTGCATTTTTACATTGATTCCTGTGGATTAGGAGATTACGATTATGCCTAAAACAGTAAAACTAGCGGATATTGCACAAAGATTAGGCGTCAGCGCTGTAACGGTATCCAAAGCGTTATCCGGCCAAAAGGGCGTCAGTGAAGAAATGCGGGAAAAAATCAAACTGCTTGCGGATGAAATGGGATATGTAAAATCTGTGGCCCCGGAAAAAGGGAAGGGGCATAAAAGCTATACGATAGGAATTGTAGTTGCCAAGCGGTATTTGGATGAGGTGCAGTCGTTTTATTGGCGGGTTTACCAGGATCTGTCACAGTGCGCGGTAAGCAGGAACTGCTTTACGATGCTGGAGGTTGTTTCCTACGAGGATGAGCGCCAGGGGAACCTGCCAAAAATGGTGACGGAGGGAAAAGTAGAAGCGGTCATTGTGATGGGGTCGTTTAAGGTAGAATACGCGCGGTTCCTTCGGCAGAACATAAACCTTCCGTTTATCCTGTTAGACACGCTTGGGCCGGACGCGGAGTTTGACGCGGTGGTCAGCAATAACATGATGGGAGCGTACCGGGTGGTCAATTACCTGTTCCAGATGGGCCACTCCAAAATCGGGTTTGTGGGCACCAGGCTTGCGACGGCAAGCATCGATGACCGCTATTTTGGATATTTAAAATCCGCCATGGAGCACGGGATGGAGGTGCAGCCGCACTGGCTGGTTGACGACCGGGACCGGGACACCGGAATGGGGGATTATCAGGCCCATTACCGCCTGCCCGATAAAGACGGGATGCCTACGGCGTTTTTTTGCAACTGCGATAAGGCGGCGGAGGTTATGGTGCATAAGCTGTCCGACTATGGTTACCGCGTGCCGGAGGATGTATCCTTAGCCGGGTTTGACAATTATCTGGCGGACCCCCTGTTTCAGGCGGGGATCACGACCTATGCCATTAATACGCGTGAAATGGCGCGCCGGGCGGTGCATATCCTTGTACATAAGCTGCGGGAGCCGGATTACAGCGCCGGGGTTTATATGATCGACGGCACGTTTATTGAGCGGGAGAGCGTGAGGCGCATTGGCCCTCCGATACCATTTGTTTAAATGCGTTTGGCGTATTCCCGTATGTTTTTTTAAATAATTTGATAAAATGGTTTACATTTTCAAACCCAACTATGCTGCTGATCTCATGGACGTTTTGTTCCGTTGTCAGCAGCAGTTCTTTTGCGGCTTCCAGCCGTATCTTATTGCGGTAATGCAGCGGCGGTTCCCCGAAATATCTGGAAAATTCCCGGCATATCCGGTATTTGCTGATTTTATAATGCTCCTGGCAGGCGTCCAGGGAAAAGGGCTTTTTATAATGGTGGTCAAAATAATCCTTTAATTCAATTAAATACGAAGGCGTGCCTGCCGCCTGGCTTACCGTGTCCGCCGGGTTTTTGGATAAATACAGCGGGCTTAAAATATCGGTTAAAAGCTGGTTCATCTGCACAAGCTGGCATAGCCCGGCTTCGGTTTCCATGCCAAGCAGCCTTGTAAGCTGCCCATGTATCGGGGAATAGTCTTCTAAATAAAAGCATGGGGCCTTTTCGGATTTTAGATATTTTCCGTAAATGGGAAGCTGCCCCCCTGCAAGGAAAAAAATCTTGAACCGCCAGGGCAGGGAATCGCTTTGAATGGAAAAACGCTGGGCGCAGTCAAAAAAAAGAAGCTGGCGCGCCGTTAAAGGGGTGGTTATGCCCGCGTGGGTTAGCGCCCCGCTGCCGGATTCGGTATACAAAAGCATTTGGCAGTCAATTGAAAGGAAAGAAAAGGAAAACGGCAGGGAAACGCTATGGAACCCCCCAGCGAGCAAATGTAAAAATGCGCCGCGCTCCGTTTCCGAAAACGGCATACGCCCATAGGTATACTGGTTTGGGATTAGCTGTATCGGTTTGATGCCTGGCTGGTGCGTCCGCTTCTGGGATACGGAGTCTGAAAATTTTTTCACAAAGTCTGTTTCGAAATCCATTTAATTTGTCCCCTAAAGTAATTAATTTCCTAATAAAAGGGAAAAGCGCATTTTTTAACAGTAAATATGTTATTTCATCCTATTCTAAGGGAAAATCGCAGAATATGCTATATTAATAATGCACAAAATATGGAAAAAAAATTGTGGATAAAGTACAAAAGTATCTGTTTTGCAAGATTATACGATTAATAGCAATAATAATTGATGATTAAATTAGCTATTAATATATAATGAAATTAAGCTAAATAAAAGAAAGAAATACAGCAAAGAATAGGAGAAGAAACTATGGCAAAGTATACAATGATTTCTGAAGCGGTACCAAATGTGCCTTGGCAGGATAAGCCGGAAGGGTTAAAAGGCGCGCCGATCTGGCGTTATACCGAAAATCCGATTATTGGGCGAAACCCGTTAGAGGGCGTGGCCAGGATTTTTAACAGCGCCGTTGTCCCGTACGAAGGGAAATTTATCGGCGTATTCCGGGGCGAGCAGACAAACGGCATCCCGTACATTTACCTTGGCAGAAGTGAGGACGCGATCCATTGGGAATTTGACGCTGAAAAAATCCCATTTGAAGACGAGGCGGGGAATCCTGCTATGCCGGTCTATGCCTACGACCCGCGCCTTGTAAAAGTAGAAGATATCTATTACATCATCTGGTGCCAGGATTTTTACGGCGCTTCGATCGGGATGGCAAAGACGGTGGATTTTAAAAAGTTTGTACGTATCGAAAACCCGTTCCTGCCGTTTAACCGCAACGCGGTTTTATTCCCAAGGAAAGTAAACGGCAACTTTTTAATGCTGTCCCGCCCATCCGACAGCGGGCATACGCCGTTTGGCGATATTTTCATCAGCGAAAGCCCGGATCTGGTTTACTGGGGCAAGCACCGCCATGTGATGGGCAAGAACCCGGAATGGTGGGAAGCGTTAAAGATCGGCGGCGGCGCGGCGCCAATTGAAACAAGTGAGGGCTGGCTGTTATTCTACCATGGCGTAACCGGAACCTGCAATGGATATGTGTATTCCATCGGCGGCGCGATTTTGGATATTGAGGAGCCGTCCAGGGTGAAATACAGATGTGAAAACTTCCTGCTGACCCCGGAGGAATGGTATGAGGAACGTGGGTTTGTGCCGAACGTATGCTTCCCATGCGCGACGATACATGATTCGGAGTCCGGAAAGATTGCGGTTTATTATGGAGCGGCGGACAGTTATGTGGGGCTGGCGTTTACGACGTTGGATGAGATTGTGGATTATATTAAGGAGCATAGCGTGGTTCGGGAAATTGATACGGAGCTGGGAGTGCGGTAAATACCAGACAACGCCCCTCTCCAAGCGTCCGGTTAGCGAAAACGTATATTATATACAAAATAATAACAGCACATACATTCATTAAAAGGAGGCCCCCATGTTCATAACCCCAGATTCCTCCGCGCTCCAATATTGCGGCAGGCTGGACGACACAGATAAAACCGCGCCTGTTATGATTTTTCCATGCAGCTATGTGAAAATCCGATTTACCGGCTCTAAGCTTGCGGTTGTGCTGGAAAACCGAAGCGCATATTGGGATAACTATATGGGCTATCTGCTGGATGGGGAGCAGGACAAGATCTTGCTTGCAAAAAGCGGAAAGAGGAAGTATGAGATTAAAATAAATCAGGACAACACATTCAAAGAGCATGAGTTCATGCTGTTTAAACGAATGGACGCGTGTCACCATGTGACGTTTTATGGATTTGAGCTTGCAAAGGAAGGCCGGATATTGGACTTGCCAAAGCCGTTGCAGCGCAGGATTGAAGTATATGGGGACAGCGTATCGGCGGGGGAAGTGTCGGAAGCGGTGGACTATGTGGGAAAAGAAGACCCGACGCATAACGGGGAATATTCCAACAGCTGGTATTCCTATGCGTGGCTGACGGCAAGGCGGCTGGACGCGCAGATACATGACATTGCCCAGGGAGGGATTGCGCTGTTAGATCAAACGGGCTGGTTTTGTGAGCCCCGGGCGTTGGGCATGGAGTCAGTCTGGGATAAGGCGCGCTACAATCCGGCGCTTGGAAGTGCGTTAAAATGGGACTTTCGCCGTTACACGCCGCATGTGGTTATCGTTGCGATCGGGCAAAATGACAGTCATCCGTATGATTATATGGCGAAGGATTTAGGCAGCGCCCAGTCCCACAACTGGCGGCGGCATTATCTTTCGTTTTTAAAAAGCCTGCGGGCGGTCTATCCCGATGCATGGATTATTTGCTGTACGACCCTTTTATGCCATGAAAAAGCATGGGATGACGCGATTGACCTCACGTGCCGTGACATGGGGGATGAAAAGGTTACGCATTTTATCTTCCAGCGGGGCGGGGCCGCAACGCCGGGGCATTTGCGTATCCCGGAGGCAGAGGAGATGGCAGAGGAGCTGTCGGCTTATATAGAAAGGCTGGGAATTTTTCATGACACGGAATGATGCACACATGTATAAAGCGGATTATACACGTCTGATAAATTGTATGCAAAAAGCAATGCGCGGGGAGGAACTGACTCTTGGATTTTTCGGCGGCTCGATCACCCAGGGAAGCCTTGCCAGCGCGCCGGAAAATACCTATGCGTACCTTGTGTTTTGTTGGTGGAAGCAAAACTTTCCAAAGGCAAAGCTTCATTATATAAATGGTGGAATTGGCGGCACGACTTCCCACTATGGGGTGGCCCGGGTTGTGACGGATATGCTGATGTACCAGCCGGATTTTATTGTAGTGGATTTTAGCGTCAACGATATACCAAATGCGTTTTTTCAGGAAACCTATGAGGGGCTGGTTCGAAAAATGCTTTCCTGGCATTCTGGCCCTGCGATTTTGCTTTTAAATAATGTCTATTACGATACCGGCATCAACGCGCAGGAATATCATAATGCAGTAGGGGAGCATTATCGTCTGCCCTATGTCAGCATCCGCGACACGGTTTACCAGGAAATAAAAGCGGGCGCATACAAACGACAGGAGCTTACGCCGGACGGCCTGCATCCAAACGATGCCGGGCATCGGCTTGTGGCAAATGAGATAATAAAGCTCTTAAACCAAGTAAAGGAAATGGCTGGCGGCGCCCATACAGCAGAAAGGTCTGGCGAATCGTTTCTTCCAAATCACATGACCGCAAACGCTTACGAGCGCGCAAAGCGGCTGACGATCCGTGAAATCTCACCGTATTTGCAGGGGTTTTATACAGACACGGACGAAAAAATGGGGCGCTTAGACCATTTTAAAAACGGCTGGCTTGGCGCCCACCCCGGCGACCGCATCCGGTTTGAAGTGGAAGCCGCAAATATTGCCGTACAATACCGCAAGAGCATAAAACGACCTGCAATGCGGGCGCAGCTTATTTTAGATGAAGACATGGAGCGTCCGATATTACTGGATGGAAATTTTGACGAGGACTGGGGCGACTGCCTGTATCTGGAACCTGTGCTGCACCATGGGGAAAACAAACAGCATACAGTCGAGGTGATCGTGCTGGACATAGATGTGCAAAATACACAGACGCAGCCTTTTTATCTAATGTCGTTGATCATAGCGTAGCATTTAAAAGGAGAATTTATGAGCATATTAAAATTAAAACCAAGCTGCAAAGACTACCTCTGGGGCGGCCGAAGGTTGATAGAGGAATATGGCAAAGCGTACGAAGGCGAAATTTTGGCGGAAACCTGGGAGCTTTCCTGCCACCCGGACGGCCCGTCTATGATCGCAAACGGCGCCCATGCCGGAAAGACTCTGCCGCAGTTTATCGCCGAACAGGGGAAACAGGCGCTTGGGACGAATTGCAGGCGTTTTCGGGACTTCCCGATACTGATTAAATTTATCGACGCAAAGGACAACCTCTCTATCCAGGTGCACCCGGACAACCGTTACGCGCTGAAAAATGAAGGGCAGTATGGAAAAACCGAGATGTGGTATGTTATGGATGCGGGAAAAGACGCATTTTTATATTATGGGTTTGAAAAGGAGATCAGCAAGGAGGAATTTGAAAAGCGGATCCTGGAGGATAATTTATTAGAAGCGTTACATGCTGTGCCGGTGAAAAAAGGCGATGTTTTGTTTATTGAATCCGGCACTATCCACGCCATTGGAAAAGATATTTTGATCGCGGAAATCCAGCAAAATTCAAATGTGACCTACCGGGTTTATGATTATGGCAGGGTCGGAGCCGACGGCAAAAAGCGTGAGCTGCATGTCGATAAGGCGGTTGCGGTGACAAAGCGCGCCCCGGCTGTGGGAAATGCAGGCGCGTATCCGCATATTGCGGACTGCGATTATTTTACCGTTGATAAGCTGGAGCTGGATGGGGCTGTAAAAAAGAAGCTGGCAGGGGAGGTCGGCCCAGAGTCCTTTGTAAGCATCCTGATTTTGGACGGCGAAGGCACGGTTACAAACAATGGGGAATCGGTATCGTATCAAAAAGGGGACAGCCTGTTTCTTCCGGCGGGAAGCGGCGCGTATGAAATCGAGGGCGTATGCGACGCGCTGGTTACGACTATCCGCGAAAAAAAGGATGGCTTGCGCATCGGCATCGATATTGGCGTCACAGACACGAAGATTGGCATTGTGGATGAGACGGACAGCCTGATAGCCAAAACCGTCATATCTGCCGGGGCGGCGCGGCCTGCGGACGAGGTGATCGCGGATATTGGAAACGCGGCTGTAAACCTGCTGGAAAAAGAAGGCGTCGCGTTAGACCGCTGCATTGGCGCGGGAATCGGGATACCGGGAACGGTTGACCGTGAAAACGGCGTGGCGCGTTGTTCCGACGACCTCCAATGGAAGGATGTGGAGCTTGCAAAGGAAATCGAAAAATACCTTCCGGTCCCGGTTCAATTGGCAAACAATGCGGACTGGACTGCGCTTGGAAATGACGCCGGCATGATCGGGGCGGCTGGGTTGATGGTTTAGGTGTTTACACCTAAACCATCAATCTTTATTTCCAGCGCGATGTCTGTCTGCACGTCTTTCATTTCGATTAAAATGTCGCTGTATCCGTCGCCTGATTCCTCTTAGTCATTTATCAAAAGAAAATCTGAACAGAGTCTATAAAAAGGTGATAGTCAAAAGAGTATATATTCCAAAAATAATGAAAAATAACGTCCGTAGAGATACCCACAGCGCTTCAACCATCCGCAGCTAAAACGGCGGAGGATTATTTGTTGCGCCCCGTTTTATTTGCATTGCCGTTGCGGCAACGCTAAAGCGCGCCATGTTATTCCTGGTTGCTTGCCGGATTTCTGTGTTTGTAGGATAATATACCCGTAGGCAAAAAGTTTTCAGATTCATTTACTCCCGTGGACATATCTGGGCGATAACCCTGGAGTCTTAGCGCCTTGCGGGTATAAATGGAAAATAAATGGAGGTGTAAAATGCTGGGTGATAACATATCGAAAATAAGGAAAGAAAGAGGACTGACGCAAGAGGCTTTGGCAGTCAAGCTGCATGTGGTCAGGCAGACGGTATCCAAGTGGGAAAAAGGAAAATCGGTTCCAGACGCGGAAACGCTGCTTAAAATTGCAGAGGCGTTAGAAGCGCCGCCAGCAGATCTGCTGGGAGAACCATTTGCCAGAGGAAAACAGGAAGATGATTCTCATGTATCTGGCGCAGCCGGTGACAGTGAAACGAATGCGTCGAATGCTTCCATTGTAAAAACACTTGCCGAAATCAATGAGCAGCTTGCCATAAAAAACAGACGCGCCCGTAGGGTGTGGAAGGCGGTGGGCTTTACGGTATTAGGGGCAGTTATACTGAATATATTGCTTATTGTTCTGAGCATAGCTACTTTTCATTCTTACAAAGAGGATGGCGCTGTGGTTGTAGTGGATGGAAACGGGCTTCCGTCGTATGACAGCTTAAATGGAATGTCAGATTATGATATTACACAAGCGCTTCTGGCAGCGGAAAAACAACAGCTGCATGAAGCGTGGGGAGAACCTGCATCTACAAAAGACCATGCCGATGTCTGGGAAATCAGCAGGGGCGTGCTTTTGAAAGTTCAATATGATGAAAATGGGCTTGTTACAGACTGTGGGAGGGAATGACAGCCGCGCAGCATTCAAACCATAAAAAAATACCACAATTTAACTCTTGCCATATCCCATTCCAAACGATATAGTTGACCTTGTAATATTTCCCACATATCCATGTGCAAATGCTCATGGGCGGGCTGGACGGCGATACGGTGGGTCGGAAATCTGGTAGAAGGCGCGACAATCAGGCAGGATTGAAAATGCCGCATTTCACAGCAACAGATAAGCATTTCACGGCAATTGAATTGTTTCAGAATTTTGTACCGGTTATACTCAAAAGAACGTATTTGTCAAATGATCTGCGGCTTTATAGCTTGTAATTTTTGCGGACAAAGGGAGGTGGCGCATTGATCCATATTGCGATCTGTGACGATGAAAAATATATGTCCGATCAAATAAGGGCGTATGTTTCCGATTTTTTTCATAAAAAGAACAGGGAAATCAGCATAAAAGTGTATACCTGCGGCGAAGAGCTGTTAAACTGCGGCGGGCAGGCGGATATCCTGTTTTTGGACATTCAGATGAAGGGCATGGACGGTATGGAAACGGCAAGGAGGCTGCGGGCGGATAATTTTCAGGGGATTTTGATTTTTATTACGGTGCTAAAAGAGATGGTGTTCCAGTCCTTTGAGTTGCAGCCCTTCGATTACCTGGTCAAGCCGGTTGACAGGGCAAAGTTTGAAAAAACAATGGAGCGCCTTTACGCTTCCATGCAAAACGCCAGCGAAGACAGCCTGCTGGTGCAAAAAGGGCATGAGGGACGCATTGTCAGAAAAGATGAGATCGTCTTTTGCGAGATCATTGACCGAAAAATATACTTAAACCTAGCTTCCGGAGAGGTAGTGGATTACTATGAGCGGATTGAAAATCTGGAAACGAAGCTGGGGGGACGTTTTTTCCGCTGCCACAGGAGCTATATCATTAATCTGAAGCATTTAAAGGGCTATAAAAATGGGACTGCGTATATGGATAACGGCAGGGAGATTCCGGTATCCAGGCTGCGCAGCAGGGAGTTTTCCGGCGTTATATTGCAGTATATGAAAAATATATAAATGGGTTTATGTATGGGGGCAGGCGGGATGGATGCATATTTAGATTTATTTAATATTTATATTATGGGTGTGGTTGAAACGGTTATCCAGTTATATTTCCTGGCAAAAATATTAAAAAAGAAGGTATGGCCTCCGGTTTATTTCCTGTTTGCGGTATGTGCGGTGATCCTGAATGAGTTTATGCCAGTCAACACGATCATTGGTTTTGTGGCGCTTGTTTTGATGATCACGGCGTTTGGGAAATTTGCCTGCCATTCGGATTTTAAGTCCTCCTTTTTGTATGCGGCCCTGTCGATTGAATTTATGCTGCTTTGTTATGGGCTTTTAAACTCCCTGATCAGCCTGTTTCATCCGTGGCTGCCGGAGGTTTTTTATACGAACGGCATCGCGGTTATGTTGATCAGCGAGATCGCGTCGCTGGCGCTGTCCGGGCTTTGTTATTATGTGGTATACCGTTATTTTTCCTGCTATACCAAAGATCAGATGCAGCAAATGTTTCTGGTGATCATCCCGGTTTTGATGATATTTATTATGAGTGAATACATTTCCGTTGTGGAGTTTCAGTATGAGATTTATATGGATGATGGCCCTTCCGGGTACCTGTTAAACCGTGGGCAGATGATTGTCATGTATTTTTTGGGGCTTGCCAGCCTGTTTTGCATCCTGTTTTCTTATAAGAAAATTCAGCAGAATTTTTTCCTTCGCACGAAATTATCCCTGCTGGAACAAGAGGAGCATTCCTTGAATCTTTATGTGGAGGAAGCAAAGGCCCGGTACGACGAGACAAGGGCGTTTCGCCATGATATCAAAAACCACATCACGGTGGTAAAAGAGCTTTTACAGGGCGGGAAGCTGGAGGAGGCGGCAGGCTATATCGAGGATATGGACGATATGGCGGAGAGGATGTCATTTCCATGCAGCACCAATAACCCGGTAGTGGATATCCTTTTGGGAAACAAGCTTGGGATTGCCAAAAGCATGGGGGTTCATGTGGACTGTTCCCTGCTTTTGCCGTATCCATGCGGCCTTAGGGATATTGATATCTGCATTGTGCTGTCGAAT
Source organism: uncultured Eubacterium sp. (assembly GCA_947385775.1). GTDB lineage: Bacteria > Bacillota > Clostridia > Lachnospirales > Lachnospiraceae > Eubacterium_J. The sequence goes on from CANDMI010000015.1 coordinate 28,366, forward strand.
GCTTTGGACAATGCGATCCACGCGTGTAAAAATATGGATGCCGGTATGGAAAAATATATCCGGGTTTCCGGGCGCATCCAGGGGGATTTTCTGATGGTGGAGGTGCGTAACAGCTTTCGTGGAAAAGGGGCGTTTAAAAAAGGGACGGGGTTGTCTAATATTAAAGCGGTGGCTGAAAAATATGGCGGCGCTATGAGCATTGAAACGGGAGAGGGGGAGTTTGTGCTACAGGCGCTTTTGATCATTCCACAGCAGCATGGGGGCGTAAAATGAACGATTTAAAAGAATTAGGAAAAATGATGAAAGAACATCCGGTGATGATCGTCGTAACGTTGGCGGCGATGATGGCAGGCGCGGCATTAGGTGCGATAGCGTATTATCAGGGATGGTTAGGATAATTAACTTAGGATGATTAACATAAGGAAGCGATTGGATAAAATGATAGGAGGCGGATCATGGAGCTTGTAAAACTGACCCATGAAAATATAGAAAAGGAGCACATCTGCTGTGCGATCTCAAGCAAAGATATGCAGGCCATATCCAAAAAGAATTGGTTAAAAGGCAGGTTAGACGAGGGGCTTGTGTTTTTAAAGGGCAATGTCCGGGGGAAATGTTTTATTGAATATATCCCTGCGGAATACGCTTGGGCGCCGATTCAGGCGGAGGGCTATATGTACATAGACTGCTTGTGGGTGTCCGGGCAGTTCAAAGGGCATGGATACGCAAACCTCCTGCTGGACGCGTGTATCCGGGACAGTAAAACGAAAGGAAAAAAGGGGCTTGTGATTTTATCCTCCAAAAAGAAAATGGGGTTCCTTTCAGACCCCAAATTTATGAGCTACAAGGGATTTCAGATTGCGGATACGGCAGAGCCTTATTTTGAGCTGATGTTTTTGCCCTTTGCAGAAAACGTCCCGCGTCCCCGCTTTCGGGACAGTGTGCGCGGCCAGGAAACTATGCCTGGGGGATTTGTGCTGTATTACACGAACCAATGCCCTTTTACGGCGAAGTATGTGCCGATGCTTGAGGATATGGCAAAAGACAGGAAGGTGGAATTTCGGGCGGTGCATATAAAGGACAGGGAGGATGCGCAGAATGCGCCCTCGCCTTTTACGACATTTTCACTTTTTTATGACGGGCAGTTTGTGACGCATGAAATTTTGTCGGAGAAGAAGTTTGAGAAAATTTTAGTGGGGAAGGGGAAATAAGTTTATTGATAATCGGACGCTGGGAGATGGGGAACTGGTCTGGCCCCCGGCTCCAATTCCAGAATGTAAGAAGCGCTAAGCATTCTGCATTTACATTTTTACAGCCGGACGGACGCGGCGCCTAGTCCGCTCAGGCTGCGCCGGGAGCTAAAGGCGCCGCTTACGGCTTCGCCGCCTGGTTATCAAGCAGAATGCTAAGCGCTTCTAACATTCTTCCATACGTCGCCGGAAGCCAGGCCAGTTCCCCATCTCCCGGCTGGTTTTCATAAGCTATACTCACGATCACTAAAATTTGCCAATAACGCGACTCACGAGCGTTGTTATCTTGAGTCATATGGTAAACTTTATCGCTCGTGAGTATAAAATATAAAATCATATCCATTACTTTACAGTTTTTTTACCTGTAAGCGAAATGATTTGCGATAACTACACATTAAGATTTGCGGGTATTTATGATCGCGGACGAAAAAGGTTTTCGCTTGTGGGAGAAAAACATAATATCACCTGCTGATAGAAATAACGTATAAAAATTTGTCGTAACGCTTGTGAAAACCAGCCTGGAGAGGGGATTTGCCCGGCCTGGCTGGGGCGTATGTAAGAATGCTTAGAGGTTCTTAGTATTCTGAGTGAAAACCAGGCGGCGAAGCCGTAAGCGGCGCCTTTAGCTTTGGCGCAGCCGGGGCGGACTAGGCGCCGCGTCCGTCCGGCAGTGAAAACATAAAAGCAGAATATTTAGAACCTCTTACATTCTGGAGTGGCCCCAGTCAGGCCGGGCAAATCCCCTCTCCAAGCGTCCGGCTAGTTCCAAATGTATACCTTATATCAAGAAAAAAGAACAGAAACAAGGAGGAAAAAAATGCATCATATCTACATTCGCGCAATCATTGGCATAATCTGGCTTGCCGCCGCGATCGTCTGCGGCATAACAGACAACTTTTCCATGATGGGCCTTTATATCGTTTTATCAGCCGTTTTTTTATATTCCGCATACGCACAGTGGAAAAAAGGCGGCAAAGGGGGAAAGTAATATGAAAGAAGCGCTGCTTACCGCCATCAATCTAAGCGCATGGTATCAGGACAGGAACGATAAAAAAATACTTTCCGATTTTTCCTTTGAGCTGGCAGACCATGAAGCGGCGGGCCTGATCGGCCTAAACGGGGCCGGGAAAACGACGTTTTTAAAGACGCTTTCCGGCCTGCTTGACACTTTCCTTGCAGAGCGCGTCTGCTTTTGCGGCGTGCCTGTGGATTTTCAAAATCAGGATTTTAAACGCTGCCGCTATACGGTGTTCGCCGAGGACGATTCCTTTTCGTATTTTACCTTCCGGGAGTATCTTTCTTACGTATGCGCCGCCTATGGAAAAGAAACGCCGGATGTGTCGGAGCTGGTGCGGGGCTTTCATTTTGAAGCATATGCGGATGCTTTGCTAAAGGAGCTGTCCACCGGAAACCGGAAAAAAGCGTTTCTGATTACGGCATTTGCCCTAAAGCCCAGGCTGCTGCTTTTGGATGAACCGGTGAACGGGCTGGATTTTCAGAGTACGGAATATCTGTACCGGCAGATTTCGGGATATAAGGAGTATGGAACCGTGCTGTTTTCTTCCCATATTTTAGAGAGCGTCACACTGACCTCTGACCGGGTATTCGTTTTAGAGGGCGGAAAGATCAGCCGGACATTCGAGCGCGGGCAGATAAACGCTGCGGTTATCAGGGAGGCTTTGCATGATGAAAATGACAGCTAAAGCCTTTGCGAAAAAGCTGTTTGGGACAAAATACGAGAGGCTGACAAGGGCTTTTTTAATCGATATCGTTGTATTTTGGGGGCTGTATATAGCGGGTTACCGGGTGCGGGTGGCGTCTTCTGTGGGATATTTCATGGTCAGCGCATTTACCGCCGGTGTAATGTGGCAGGCCCTTTCTTCTAAGGATAATGCCGTAGAGCTGCGGCATATGCTGATGCTGCCGTATCAGCGTATGGAGTTTGTTTTTTCCTATGTCGCTGTGCTTTTGGCATACGCAGTTGTTACAAAGGCGGGGCTGCTTTTGGCGGCGCTATTTGCGGTTTCGGATTGGAATCCGGTGTGGAACCCGATAAAAGCCATCGGAATGGTGGTTTGTATGGTTCATGCGGCGCTTATGGCTGCCGCGGTTTTTTCTTTGAGAAAATACTGGTATGCGGGCATTGTCTGGGCGGCTTTTTTGGCGGGGGCCATATTTCTTTTGGGAGACAGATTGTTTCTTTTGGTATTGCTGCTGATTTTTAGCGGCATGTCTGCCGTCCTGGTTTTATGTAGAGCAGACGCATATGTTTTTTATGAACGGGAGGGGAAGAGGGGGAGTAGGAAAAATTATGCCCTTAGGCAGCGGAAAAAGGTTTCCATCTGGCGGTATTTTTTCCGGTATTTTGTTTGCCATAAAAATTATATGTTTAATACGGTCGTAATGTGGTGCATAGCCCTCGTACTGCCGTATTTTTTAAAAGAATTAGCCGGACTTTCCGTTATGCCGATGGGATTTGCGCTTTTATCTTTAAACACGCCGATTTGCATCCTGCTGTCCTGTGACCGCGCGCTGGAGCAGGCGGTGCGCTTCCTGCCCGGGCAAAAAAATGCGTTCTGTATTCCTTACTGCCTGTTTATATTCCTTTGCAATATGGCTGCGGATGTGATATTCTGTTGCAGCTGGCAGATACAAAACGGCGGCGTAACGGCGTTTGCGATTGCAGGGGCGGTTTTCTTTGCCTTACAGAGCGCGGTATGGTCGGTATTGCTGGAATGGCATTTTCCCATCCGGGGCTGGAAGATTGAAAGCGACCTGTGGCATCATCCGCGCAAATATGCGGTTCCTTGCGGAATGCTTCTGATTGCCGGGGCTGTGGCGGCCTTTCCGGCGTTACTGCCTGTGCTGCTGGCAATACTGGCGGCGGAAATCGCGGTTATATTGTTTATACGTTAAAGGGCATTATGCCTGTTCTGCGGCCAAGGTACAGGAGGGGGACAGTTTGATATGAAAATTTTATTGGTGGAAGACGATCTGGAAATCAGCGCTATGTTAAAAAACTTTCTAATGACGGAAAATTATGAAGTCGTTACCGCGTCTGACGGGGAAAGCGCCTGTGGGAAATTTTTTTCCGATACATTCGATCTGGTATTGCTGGACTTGATGATACCGAAAAAAAACGGCATGGAGGTTATGGGCCGGATTCGGGAAGCAAGTACGGTTCCCATAATCATCCTGTCGGCAAAAGACACGGATTCCGACAAAACCCTGGGACTTGGGCTGGGGGCGGATGATTATATTACCAAACCGTTTTCCGTTACGGAAGTGTTAGCGCGTATCAAAGCCAATATCAGAAGGACGACCCAATATGACGGAAACGCCTCCACGCGGCGGGAGGTTATAACAAAAGGCGCCCTGACTATGGATCTGAATGATTATTCCGTAAAAAAGCAGGGGAAAGAAATCGAGCTTACGGCAAAAGAGTTTGATATTTTAAAATTGCTGCTGCAAAATCCAAGGAAGGTATATACAAAGGAACAGATCTATTCCCTTGTATGGAACGACGCGTACCTCGGGGATGAAAACGCGGTCAATGTCCATATCAGCAGGCTTAGGACGAAAATAGAGGACAACCCCCGTGAACCGAAATATATCCTCACCGTCTGGGGCATCGGGTATAAGGCGGGGGATTTTTAATATGGGCGGCGAGGCACAGGCCGTTATCTTTCTCCTTTTGGTTGTAATCGCAGCGCTGGTTTTCGTTATCCTGTACCAGCGGTTTTCATTTGGAAGGGGGATTCAGGCGAATTTAAAGCAGGTCAGCCGCAAATTAGAAGAGATTTCCGGGTCTGACAGCGATGAAAAGGTCATGGTATTTACCGACAGCCCGGCCCTGATGGAGCTAGAGGGGGAGATCAATGGGCTGCTGCTTGACCGCCAGAAAGTAAAGGCAGATTTTAAACGGGGCGAGCTGGCTTTGAAAAAAATGCTGGCAAACGTTTCCCATGACATCAAAACGCCTCTGACGGTGATTCTGGGCTATCTGGAGATCATGCGCCTTGCCGATTCGGATAACGAAATGCTCTTAAAGGTAGAGGCGAAAGCAAAACAGTTGATGGAGCTGACCGGGCAGTTTTTCACGCTGGCAAAGCTTGAGGCGGGGGATGCGGACATCACCATTGCCAAAATCGATGTAAGCGAGATATGCAGGGAAAGCGCCCTTGGTTTTTATGAAATTTTATTGCAGAAGGATTTTGAGGTGGAAATATCCATACCAGACGGGGCGGTATACGCCCGGGGCGATCAAAACGCGTTGCAGCGGATTTTATACAATCTGCTGTCAAACGCAGTCCGGTACGGCGGCGACGGAAAGTATATCGGGATATTTTTGAGGGAGGATAAAGGAGGCGTATGGATTGACATAACGGATAAGGGCAAAGGGATTGAAAAGGAATTTACGGACTGCATATTCGAGCGGCTCTATACAATGGAGGATTCCAGAAATCGGGAAGTCCAGGGCAACGGCCTGGGGCTTACGATCGCAAAAAGCCTGGCTGTTTCCATGGGGGGCGGGATTTCCGTGGACAGCGTGCCGGGGGTTCAGACCACATTTACGGTTAGGCTGAAAAAATAACTTTTTCATACATGCTAACCGAACGCCGGGAGATGGGAAACTGGCCTGGCCAAAAGGAAAAGCGTACAAATAGGACATAATGCTTGCGATAACCAGCCTGGGGAAGGGATTGGTCCGGCCTGGCTGGGGCGTTTGGAAGAATGTTTAGAAGTTCTTAGTATTCTGCCTAAAAACCAGGCGGCGAAGCCGTAAGCGGCCCCTTTAGCTGCTGGCGGCAGCCAGAGCGGATTGGGCGCCGCGCCCGTCCGGTTGTGCAAACATAAATGCAGAATACGTAGAACTTCTTACATTCTGGAATGGCCCCAACCAGGCCGGACCAATCCCTTCCCCAAGCGTCCGGTTATTTCCAAATGTCCCTCTATCTGAACTGCTACGAAAGAAATTCGTAAGAATTGGTCAAGGGTTTTGAAAAACAGCGCCGTTATAATGGTTACAGTTTCGCCTGGGGCTTTGCATTTACTGCTACAGGAAAGCCCAAGGCGGAATAGAATATCCAGAAACGGAGAAAGGAAGGCTTACATATGTCTTATATTTTACAGACAGACCATCTTACGAAACAGATCGATGGCAAAGAACTGGTACGGGATGTCAATATCCATGTAAAAAAAGGGGAAATCTATGGATTTTTAGGGCCAAACGGGGCCGGAAAAACGACGGTCATGAAAATGATAACCAACCTGTGGAAGCCGGCAGGGGGGAGCGTAAAGCTTTTTGGGCAGGTTTTAGAGAATACCTCTTATGACGTGTTTAAGCGCATGGGAAGCATTATTGAATTTCCCACATTTTATGATCATATGAGCGGGAGGGACAATCTGTGGCTCCATTGTGAATATATGGGGTATTACCACAAAGACAGCCTGGAGGAAGCGTTAAATCTGCTGGGGCTTTCCGAAGCGGCGGATAAGCCGGTGAAAAGCTATTCCCTTGGAATGAAGCAGCGGCTTGGAATCGCCCGCGCTGTTTTGTGCAGGCCGGAGCTGGTCGTGCTGGACGAACCAACGAACGGGTTAGACCCTGCGGGGATGAAGCAGGTCAGGGAGCTGTTTCGAAAGCTTAGGGCGGAATATGGCATGACATTTTTCATATCCAGCCATCTGCTTTCCGAAATAGAAAGCATAGCGGACACCATCGGCATTATCAGTCATGGAAAATTGCTGCGGGAAATTTCCATGCAGGAAATTTCGGAAATGAATACGGCATATATAGAGATTTTGGTGGAAGATGCGCAAAAGGCCGCTTATATACTTTCGGATAAGCTGTGCCTGAATAACTTTAAAGTTATGGACAGCTCTAAGATCCGTATTTACGAGGATTGCGCTTCGTCGCAGAAAATTTCAAAGGAGCTGCTTTTAAACGGGGTGGAAATTGTGTCTATGACGAAGCATACGCAGTCATTAGAGGAATATTTTTTGAAACTGACAGGGGAGGGGAAAGCATGTTAAAGCTGATGAAATTGGAATGGAAGAAAAACAATATCGCAAAGTATATCCGCATCGCGGTTGTTTTAACGGCCTGCCTTTGCCTGTTTACGTTCGCCCTCGCTTTTTTGGAAATCGCAAATGACCCGGACGGGACGTTAGACGCGGCGCCTGGGATGGATGCGATTTCCGCCCCGATAGAGCTGTTTACAGGCATGGCGTACCTTATTTTTACAAGCGTCATGCTGGCGTCCTTTATCGTGAGCGCTTATAAAAATAAAACGATGAACCTGATGTTTACCTATCCGGTGAAACGCCAGAAAATTCTGGCGTCCCAAATGCTGGCGGTGTGGATTTTTAACTTCGCCGCATTGGTCGCAGCAAAGCTGGCGGTCTATTTATGCATATTTGCAGGCTCAAAGTATATGCAGCCCTCCTTTGCGATTGACTTTGACATGGGCAGCGCGGCCTTTTATATCCAGTTGTTTTTAAAATCTTTTGTAACTGTCAGCATGGGTTTTATAGCTTTATTTGTGGGAATGGCGTTTAAATCTTCCAAAGCGGCGATCATCACTTCGTTTTTACTGATTTTTTTGACACAGGCAAATGTAGGCGATCTTACACTAGCGGATAACGCGGTGTTTCCGCTTGCGCTTACGGGGGCGTCCTTTGGATTTGCGGCGTTGTCGGTTTATAATGTGGAAAATAAAGATCTGTTATAATTTTTGCGAAACGGGCATCCGGCTCATCGAAAAGCGGTTTTCAATGGCCGGATGCGTAACCGTTAAAAGATTATTACACGTAAATCGCTGTGCTTTAATTTATATCTCGATTTTATAAATATCCGCAGTCTCATTTTCAAAACGGAAACTGCGCTCATACACACCGCCGTTTTTCTGTATGACTTTGATCGAGGCGGTATTTTCCTTTTCAACGGATATATGGAGCGCATTCATTCCCGCTTCTTTCGCAACCTGTAAAAGTTGATGTAACATTTGGGTTGCATATCCCTTTTTTCGCTCCGATGGGCGGACGCTGTAACCGCAATTTCCAAGGTCTTTTAAAAATTCATTCAGAGTATGCCTTAAATCAATGATTCCGATGATTTTATCGTCGCTTTTTCGGATTGCAAAGAAAGTATCTGTCACCACCCAGTTTTCATTTACCGTTTTTGGATCGGTGTTTTTTGTTACGGCAGACAGCCATTCTTCATAGCTTTCCGTCTTGTCAAAAAGCTCGCTTCCGTAGATAGTCCTTTCTCCATGCTGGAAATGCTCCTTTCGGTAGCAAAGCGCTTCTTCTTTTTGTTTTAAAGTGGGCCGTATTAAAACGATATCATTTTTCATGAGAATCCTCCTTTGGCAATAAAAGCCTTTTTATTTCCTGTACAATCTGGGCGGGAATGTCAGGCCCGATCTTCATCAGCCTGCTGTACATCCGCACTCCCTGGTATGCAAATACGATTACGTTGAAAACAGCCTCCGGATTTACGGGGCTAAATTCTTTCGTGCGGATTCCATAGTTGATCAGCGCTTCCCATGTGGATTTTGAAATTTCATACTGATTTTTCACACAATTCTCTTCTTTGGAAATCCCGGGATTGCTGTAAAATTCGTAAATGGCAAGGCTGATGGAATTTTCGCGGTCTGTCATTTCGCTTTCGTATCTGGAAAGAATTTCATCCAAGATCACAGCAGCCGGAACGCGCTGGTTGATTTTTGCCAATACTTCATTTTTTTGTGTATCGGAAAAAGCGTTTACGATTTCCAAAAAAATCTGCTCCACGCTTTCGTAATGCCGATACAGCCCACCGCGGCTTAGCCCGGTACGTTCGCAGAGATCTTTCATCGTGACTTCTTTAAATCCTTTTTCCGCAAACAGTTGATATGCTTTTTCACGGATGTCCTGTTTTGTCTTTTCTCCTTTCAAACTCATATGGTCACCTCTTTCTTTGCGACAATTGTGTCACTTTTATTATGCGACATTTCTGTCGCTTTGTCAAGGGTGGATGGAAGATCGATTGAATTTCATGCAAAAAGATGGTATGATAAATATGACGAAATGAGGAAAGGGGCAGCCAATATGGGAAATATTTATGACGGTGTATTTCGGACGATCTTAAATGACTGTCGGAAGCTGGTGATTCCCGTGATTAACGAGGTTTTCGGGGAAACGTATACAGGGGAGGAAGAAATCCGTTTTTTTCCCAACGAACATTTTTTAGATCAGCAGGACGGGGCGGATAAGGAACGGATAACGGACACAAATTTTACGGTTTTTGGAAAGGAGCCAAAGAAATACCATGTTGAATGCGAGAGCAGTCTGCCGGACGGGAAGATCATGGTAAGGCTTTTTGAATATGACGCACAGATTGCGCTTGACGAGGGGGAAGTAACAGAGGAAACACTGACGGTAACATTTCCCAATACGGCGGTCTTATATCTTAGGAATTACAATAAGACGCCAGATAAAATGAAGTACGTTATCGTTACGCCGGGCGGGAAGGTCCAGTATGATGTGCCGGTTATGAAAGTGCAGAAATATTCGCTGGATGATATCTTTGAAAAACGCCTGCTGATGCTTATTCCGTTTTATATTTTTTCACATGAGAAAAGTTTTCCGGAGTATAACAGCGATGAAGAGAAGCTGGAAGGTTTAAAGGCGGAGTATCAGAAAATTTTAGAAAAGCTGGACGAACTGGAAAGGCGGGGTGTGATCGGGGCGTTTGACAAGAGGACGATCGTGGAGCTTTCCGGCGACGTGGTGGAAGAGCTTGCAAAAAAGTATGAAAATGTACAGAAAGGCGTAGGTGGTTTGATGAGAGGAGAATTGATAGAAACAAGCGCAAGAACGATTTTAAATCAGGGAATAAGCCGGGGAAGAAGCTTGGGGATAAGGCAAGGGATAAGGCAAGGAATAAGTCAGGGAATAAGTCAGGGAATAAGTCAGGGAATAAGTCAGGGGATTACTCAGAATCAACAGGAAACGGCGCTTAGAATGTTGAAAAGAGGAAAAATGACGATGGAAGAAATTGCGGAAGACACGGGCCTTAGCGCTGCGGAAGTAAGACAGCTTGCGGATGATTCAGGCGTCATCCTAAAATAATAACGTAAAGGCATCTGAATGTTTACAAAATGTAATCTTTTTAGCTCCACAAGGAAAATGATTTGGAATGAATTGTTTTTATTCGCAAAGGCGCCTGCGGCGCTTTCCCGCTGCTGACGCAGCTAACTTTGCTCATAATCGGGAGCTCTCTTAGCCGATATAATCAGCCGAAAATTCGTGCGAGCACGATTTTTGGCTGTTCACATCGGCTGGCTGAACGGTTACGATTTTTCAATATTGTATTTAAATTATGGTGGACTTTAAAGCTTGGATGTATTATAATAACAAATGGTTTTTTGGCGGATTTTGGCAGGAGAGACAGGGAGAGGGTATGAAAAAAATAAGGATCGGCGGGTATATTTTGCTGCTGGTTGCGGTGGTTATTGGGGCGGTTGGATTTTCGAAAAATGAGTGCCAGGCCAAGCCGCGGCATCAGTTCGTGGAAACGGATGCGCCGTTTGAAGAACAGGAAAAAGAGCCAAACTTAAAGCTGAACCGGGAAAGTTTAAGATTAAAAGTCGGCAAAGAAAAAAAGCTTAAAGCATACAACGCTTTTCGGAAAGTGAAATGGGAATCCTCCAATACGGAAATTGCCACAGTCTCGCAAACAGGAAAAGTAACGGGCAAAAAATATGGAACCGTCACAGTGCGGGCGATATCTGGAAATCAAAAGGCAGAGTGTAAAGTAACGGTTTACGTTTCGAAAAAACGGGTAAACCAATGGTTAGAGAAAAACGGGCGTTGTTATTATTATGGGAAATATGGACAAAAAGTAACGGGAAGGAAAGAGCTTGGCGGAAAAACCTATTATTTTGACAAGGAAGGGCGGCAGCGCACGGGCTGGCTGAATATCGGGGAAGATTATTTTTTTTACAATATTGCAAAAGGGGCGGATGGTTATCTGGTCACAAATGAGATCATAAACCAGATAGAGATTGACGCGTCTGGAAAAGCGAAAGTGGAAGGAAGCGGTCAGACAAGGGCGTATATTTTGGCGCGCTGCAACCATATCCTGTTTGAAAACACGGATTGGACGATGACAAGGAGCGAGGCTTTGAAAAAATTGTTTGTTGGCTTTGCCCAGGGAAAAAGCATTGTTTATAAAAATATCGGCGGCTTTAAAAATCAGGACGGCTGGCCGGAAGCGTATGCGATGGTCTATTTAAAGCACGGGTATGGCGACTGTTATACGGTGGGATGCGTTTATGCGTATCTTGCGGCGGCTTTAGGCTGTAAGGAGGTTTACACCCAGTCGTCAGGCGGACATGGCTGGTGCAGCATTGAGGGAAAATATTATGATCCAAACTGGGCGTTTTGGGGGACTGAAAATATAGATGATGGGTTTGCGGCGCCAGAGGAGTTAAGCGGCAGGGGCGGCAGGCCGAACTGGAAAAGCGCGGCGGCGTATTCCGCTAAAATAAGCTAAATTTGCGGATGTTTGATCTGGAGACACACTATGAAAAAGAATGTACTGGAATATCTTGAGGAAGCGGTAAAGCGTTTTCCTGATAAAAAAGCGTTTTGCGATGAAAAAGAGCAGCTAAGCTTTTTCGAACTGTACCATCAGGCAAGAAGCGTCGGGAGCGCGCTGATAAACCGGGGGATTACAAAAAAGCCTGTGCTTATTTTTATGGAAAAAAGCCCGAGCGCGATCATGGCTTTTTTGGGGGCGGCATACGCGGGGTGCTTTTATGTGCCCATAGATGAAGAGATGCCGTATAAAAGAATCCGACTTATTATGGAAAACACAAAGGCGGAGATTTTAATCTGCGATGAGCGTACGATAGAGAATGTCGAAAAATTTGCGTTTGAAAAAGAGGTATGTCTTTGCTCGAAACTCATACAGGAGGCAGAAGATGATAAGGCGCTGCGCGCGGTGCGAAACGCGCAGCTTGACACAGACCTTTTGTATGTGCTTTTCACATCCGGTTCCACGGGCGTGCCAAAGGGGGTCGCCGGGCATCACAGGGGCGTGCTGGATTATATTGACCAGTTGTCGGATGTGATGGGATTTGATGAAAATACTGTGTTTGGAAACCAGACGCCGTTTTATTTTGACGCGTCTATGAAGGAAATTTATGGGACGCTAAAATGCGCCGCGACTGCTTGGATCATTCCAAGAAAGCATTTTTTGCTGATCGCTGGAATGGTGGAGTATCTGAACGCGCATCGGATCAATACGATCTGCTGGGTGGTGTCCGCGCTGACGATGCTGTCGTCCTTTGGGGCGTTTGAAGAAGAAAAGCCAGAGTATCTTCATACGATCGGCTTTGGCGGGGAAGTGTTTCCGGTCAGCCAGTTTGAAATCTGGAGACAAACGTTTCCGGAAGCGAAATTTGTAAACCTGTACGGGCCTACGGAAGCGACTGGAGTCAGCGCCTATTATATAGTGAAGCGAAGTTTTTGCGAGGGGGAGTCGATCCCGATCGGGCGGACGTTTGACAATACAGAGATTTTTTTGCGAAAGGAAGATGGGACGTTAGCGGGCAGGGGCGAATGCGGGGAAATATACATACGCGGCACAGGCGTAACGTACGGATATTACAACGACCCGGAAAGGACAAGGGAAGCCTTTGTGCAAAACCCGTTACAGGACGCTTATCCGGAAACCGTCTATAAAACCGGAGATATCGCAAAATATAATGAGGATGGCGAGCTTGTGTTTGTCTCAAGAAAGGATCACCAGATCAAACATATGGGACACCGGGTAGAGCTTGGGGAGATCGAGGCAAACGCTGCGCTGGTTGAGGGAGTTTTAACCTGCGGCTGCGTCTATGCGAAGGATGACGGAAAGATCGTTCTTTTTTATGCGGGCAGCATAGACAAACGGGCGTTTACGATCGCGTTAAAAAAAGCGCTTCCAAAATATATGGTTCCAAACTTCATGCAAAAGCTGGACCGGCTGCCTGTGACCGCCACAGGAAAGCTGGATCGTCTCGCGATGCTTGAAATATACAAAAGAGAAAGGGAAAGGAATAAAAAAGCTTAGGAGAAAAAAGATGGAAATACGGGATACGATCTTAAACATTTTAAAAGAGATGCATGCGGATATAGACTTTGAAACGGAAACGTCGTTAGTGGGCGACCAGCTTTTAGATTCGTTTGACCTTGTGTCGCTGGTGACGGAGCTTTCCGATGCGTTTGACGTAAAAATTACGGCAAAGGATTTCATACAGGAAAATTTTGATTCTCTTGAGAGGCTTACGAAGCTCATAGAGCGTTTGTTGGAGGACTAGGCGGCTTTGTATTTTACATCCTATGAGTTTTTGCTGTTTTTATCCGTATGCATCATCTTGTATTATACGATTCCCAAAAAGCTGCAATGGGGATTTTTGCTGGTCGCAAGCTACGTCTTTTATTTTCGGAATGGGAGCTTTTATCCGCTGTTTTTAATTGCCGCGTCCGTCGTTACGTATGTGGCGGCGATCGCGGTGGAGGATAAAAGAAACGCGGATTCATTATGGCTTAAGGAGCATAAAGAGGAGCTGGATTTAAATGATAAAAAAGTGTTTAAAGAAAAGTCCCGCAGAGTGGTAAAGCGCCGTATGCTTGCGGGGATGCTTATCTGTCTTGCGATATTGGGCGTTTTTAAATACAGCAACTTTGTCATCGATAATGTAAACGGCTTGATGCAGGCTGTTTCCAGTGGAAAGAGGATCGCGGCTTTGGATCTGATGCTGCCCCTTGGGATATCCTTTTATACGTTTCAGTCTCTTGGCTATCTGTTTGACGTTTATTTTGAAAAGATCCAGGCGGAAAGAAATCTATGGAAACATATGCTGTTTGTCTCATTTTTCCCGCAGCTGATACAGGGGCCGATCAGCAGGCATTCGGATGTTGCAGGCAGTATGTTTGCGGAGCATGCGTTTGACGCAAAAAAGCTTTCGTTTGGCTTAGAGCGGATGCTGTGGGGCTTTTTTAAAAAACTTGTCGTGGCGGATACGCTTGCGCCCGCGGTCGTTAGCATTTCCGGCGATCCGGATTATTATTTTGGGGCGTGGGTGTTTGTGGGCATCGTGCTTTACGCCATACAGCTTTATGCGGATTTTTCGGGCGGGATCGACATTACGATAGGCATTGCGGAAGTCTTTGGCATTCATTTGCCGGAAAATTTCATGCGCCCGTTTTTTTCCACGAATATCGCGGAATTTTGGAGACGATGGCATATCACCATGGGAACCTGGTTTCGGGATTACATATTTTATCCACTGAGCATTTCGGGTTTTCTAAACCGCGTTACCAAAAAGTGTGTGAAACGTTTTGGAAAGAATATCGGCAGGCGGATCCCGGTTTATATCGCCACGATGGTCACCTGGCTTGCAACGGGCATATGGCATGGGGCAAGCTGGAATTTTGTCCTGTGGGGCGCGTTAAACGGCGTTGTGATCTTGCTGTCTCAGGAGTGCAGGCCGCTTTATGAAAGGTTTCACAAAAGATTTCCGAGACTGGGAAAGACGAAAGGCTATCTGGCGTTTCAGATGATAAGGACTTTTTTCCTGCTTGGCGCGCTTCGGATGCTGGACTGCTACAGGGACGCGGCCGCAACGTTTCGGATGTTTGTAAGCATGTTCCGGGATTTTAAACTTAGCGCGCTGACAGCGGAGGAATGGACCGGGCTTGGCATGACGGCGGCCCAGTATGTCTTTGTTTTTGCCGGATGCGCCGTAATGTTTATAGTCAGCCTGCTTGGAACGAAAGGCAGCGTGCGCGGCCAGATCGATCGATTGCCTTATGTGGCGAAAGCTGTGATTTATACCGGGCTTTTTGTCGCGGTCCTTTTATTCGGCGCTTATGGCTATGGATTTGACGCGGCGCAGTTTATTTATAATCAGTTTTAAGGAGTGGGTCATGAAGTGGAAGGCATGCGTACAAAAAGCGGCAACCGCCGTACTTGTTGTTGGCCTGCTTGCCGGGCTGCAAAGGCTTGTGGCGCCAAAATATGTGGAAGACCTTATGGAAGGAGGCTTTACGGACGCATATTACCGTGAGGCGGGTGGGCATCAGGTATTGATGGTGGGCGACTGTGAGTTATATGAAAATTTTGATCCGGTGACCTTATGGGAGAAATATGGGATCGACTCTTACATCCGCGGAAATGCGCAGCAGCTTGCCTGGCAGTCTTATTACCTTTTGAAAGAAGCGCTCCGGTATGAAACGCCTAAGGCAGTGGTTTTCAATGTGCTGGAGCTTAAGTACAACGAGCCGCAGAAAGAAGAATACAACAGGCTGACAATCGACGGCATGAAATGGTCTTTTGACAAATGGAATCTCATACGCGCGTCCATGACCAAAGGCGAAAGCATGATGGAATATATTTTTCCGATACTGCGGTACCATGCGCGCATCACGCAGCTTACAAAGGAGGATTTAAAATACTACTGGGGAAGCGATGTAAAAAATACCGTTGCCGGATATTATATGAGGACCGATGTAAGCCCTTATGAGATTGGCCAGTGGGGGGAGGAAAATTACGTTGGAACGTATTCCGACGAACATGCGCCCCAAAAGCTTGATTTGGAAAACAAAGGACAGGCGGCGGACGGTGGTTGGTCGGCGGAAGCGGATGGAGATGATTTGGGTGAAAATGAGTCCGAGGAAGGCTGGTCGGCGGAAGCGGATGGAGCTGCGTTGGACGAAACGGCATCGGACGCAAGCATCACCGATTTGAATGCGGGAGAGGAAAGCGGGGATAGAAAAGAAGTCGAGCCGCTTGGAGAACATGCGATGCACTACCTTGATCTGATCCGGGAATTGTGTGAAGAAAAAGGCATCCGGCTTCTTTTGGTAAAAGCGCCCAGCGTGTCGCCTGTTTGGTATGCGAAATGGGAGGAGCAGATTACAGCATACGCAAAGCGATATAGTTTGGATTATATCAACTATTTAGAGCTGGTGGATGAGATCGGCATTGATTTTTCGAAAGACACTTATGACGAGGGATTGCATATGAATTACAGCGGGGCGGTTAAATGCGCGGATTATCTGGGCAGATATCTGTCAGAGCATTATAAGCTGGAAGATAAAAGAACCGATCCGCTTGCGTCAGAAAAGTGGCAAAAGAGGAAGGAAACCCAAAGCGCGATTTATAAGATTCAGCAAAGGGAACTGGAGGAAAATGGTAAGGTAATAAGTTTTTAAAAAGGAAAAGAGGAAGAAAAATGAACACAAGAAGAATGAACATAGGAAAAAAATTTAGGATGATCGCGATCCTTGCGGTTATGATCTGCTGCATGATGCCGGCAGCGTATGTGAATGGGGCAAGCGGGTATGGATTCCGTTCACAGGGAGTAACCGTTAAGCCTGGCGGGAAAGCGGCGAAATTTATTGACGCGAACCGCAAATATTTAAGCAAGACGACAAACGCAAAATCATGCATCGCAAAAAGCGGGTATGATGTGACGCGAGAGTATACTTATTTTACGATCGTAACCTATGCGTCGAAAAAGAACGGCAAGGGAAAGCTGGAGTCCATTACGATCACAAATCCGCAGGTAGTTACGCCGGAGGGCTTAAGCTGCGGTATGGATGAAAGCGAGATAAAAAAATGCTACGATAAGGCAAAATCAAACGAGGGCGTTTATATCGCTTCAAAAGGAAAAACAAAACTTTATATCGAAACAGCGAATGGCAAAGTGAAGTCCATTGAGTATCTGTATTCGGGGAAATATTAAAGCGGTTTTATACTCACGAGCGATAAAGCTGTCCTATAGCTTGGGGCGGCAGCGCTCGTGAGTTGGCGTTATTGGCAAAATTTAGTGATCGAGAGTATAAGTTATGGAGAAAGTACGGGAATGAGACAGAAAAGCAAACGTCTTTTGTGGATGATTTTTTTATCTGGCATGATTGTTTTTACAAACGTTTTTTTGGTTCAAATTCGCGCCGCTGCCAAGGGAGCGGATGACGGATTGAAAGACGCTGGGATTGAAAATGCCAGATCGAAAGACGCTGGGATCGAAGATGATGGAGTTACAGATAATGGAGTTACAGATGATGGAGTCGAAGATTCTGAATTGGAAAAAGAAGAGGAAAAGCAGGATGGCGAGACGGACCGTAAGGACGCGGATTCCTCTGGCAAAAAGCAGGGTAAGCCTGTGCAGGTGATTCGCAGGAGCGGAAATTATTATGCGGCATATAAAGATAAAACCATTTATACGCCGCAGAAAGCGGAAATCCGAAAAATCGGAAAATACAAGTATTATATCCGAAAAAATGGAGAGCTTGCATGCGGCGCTATGAAAATGAATGGGAAGCGATATTATTTTAATGACAAGGGAAGGCTGCAGGGCAACATAAGGCCGATTGAGATAAATCATATATATTACAACGTAAATGAAAAGGGCGTTTTAAAAAAGATATCCAAAAGACATGCGCAATCAGAGATTGCCGCCCAAAATTTTATTAAAGCGCATACGCGCCCGTCTTCTTCCAACAGTGAGAAATTTAAGACATGCTTTTATTATATGGTAGGCAATATGTGCTATTCGCCGGGCTATTATAATATGCGGGAAGATTATAAGGTTATGGAGAAAAAGGACGGCGGTTACGCCCTTGCCTTGCAGATGTTTCAATCCCCTGTGCTTAGGGGGAACTGCCATCGGTTTGCAAACTGCGTGGCGGCGGTTGCAAAGGAGCTGGGCTATCAGCCAACGGTCATTGTCACGACGGGCGACCATAGCTTTGTCCAGATAGACGGGAAATATTATGACAATATGGGAGCTCTTTTTGGGGCGAAATCCAGGGATGCTTATACTGTTTATAAAAAGTTTTTGTATACGTAAACGGAACGGCAGTTCATTGAAAAACCATGCCCCAAATATGCATAACAGGTATTGCAATAGCCTTTCATGGATGATAAAGTATAAGCATACAGATGTATGCAAAACACATTCATAAGGATACTAGGAGGTATTAAGAATGCAAAGAAAGAAATCATTATTGGGGGGCAATATTTGCGCTGACGGCGATTGCGGGCGTGGTTGCCGCTCCTGACAGGGTAAAGGCTGAAATTCCCAGAAGCATCACGGTAGACGGCGAGAAAGCATTGATGAAGGTGCAGCCATTCGACAATGAGGATGTTGGCGTTTATAAGGCGAAGGTGAAAAAAATGGCGTGATTGTGCCTTATGGCCAGCTCGCATGTTATGATTCACAGACATCGGGAGGGACGGTTACAGTTGATTTGTCCAGCTTAAACAGCGCGATAGACAATTATCTGATTGTTGGTGATATCACCGGTTACAGCAGCAAAACTAGATACCATGGAACGATTGTAAAGATTCCGGCGAATGCGGCGACCAAAGCCAAATATAATGGAGAAACAGGGAAGATGCAGTTAGCCAGCGGAAAGAACCTGACGAAAAATGACCTAAAGGACGTGGACGCGGCTACGGCGGCCGATTACCAATATCGGACGGCATACACTGAATGGACAGATATGGCGCAAGGCTCGTCTGGAAGCGGAAAGGTTGCGGATTGGAGCGTTTATCAGGGATTTGGGGCAAAATTGTTTATCCGTAAAAAAGTGGAAACAAACGGCACGGCAAATGCCAGCGGACAGTTTCAGGAATTAACAGAGAACAATAAAAGCGCGACAGAAAGCTATTATTTATATAGTAAGTTTATAAAAAAATATGAGAATAGAGAAAAAGGGGAAGTTTATGTAGCATCATCTCTTCCGGGCAGAGAAGCGAAAGTGACAATCCCAGCCAAGGCAAAGGCTCCGAACGTTGTGTGTAATGTCGTAAAGAATACGATCAAATTCCCGAAAAACAGTGAGTTTCGTTTATGTTTTTATCCTCTGAATTCAGCGAAAAAGATCTATTGTAAGGAGCCTGCGACAGCAAGCGCGCCGGCAAAAATGTATGAAGCTCCGACCGAAGCGATGCCTGTTGCAAAATTAATAGAGCTTATGAAAGGCGATGTGAAAAATCCGGTTGATAATTTTTACTTGGAAGTCCGGATAAAAGCCCAAAATGGGAAAGCGGCTTCAGCATGGTTTTCCGAACAAGTTTTTCCAGTCGTTGATTTAAGCGAAGTGATAGGAGACGACAAGAAAAGGAAGCAATTTTCCGGAAGCGGAAGAGAGGGGGCTGTCGATGAAAATTCCCTGTCAGATATGGCGACGTTGAAACAGCCGGGAGACAAGGAGTATAAAGGCTATGGCACAGCCGGCATCCAGGCTGTAGAATGGAAGGATTTACCTGGATGTTATCTGGATGGAAGAAAACCGTTTAAGATAGAATACATTGGCAAAGGCGGCAAGAATCAATATTTTGAGGCCAACGCAATCAAATTTACAGATAATGGGTGTTGTTTGGCGTTTGAGGTAATTGTAAATTCCAGCGCTACTGCCCCTAACGAGAATCAAAAAGGGATTAAATTTGGAGGATGGTGGGAACCAGTGCCTTATTTATACAGAAGAGAGGTTATGATTAAGAATGTAAAGGATGGTCAGCATGTATGGATTCGTTGCATAGGATCTAAGAAATATTCCTAGATGTGGACGAGTCCGTACGTGGAGCTTGGCGTTGTTGATTTCCCGTATACGATCCCGGCGAAATAGAGGGGAATAGAGAGGAAAATAGAAAATAAAATAGATAGTAAAATATATAGGAAAATAGAAGAAAAGCCAATTTCGTTCTTTGACAGTCAGTAGATAAAAAATCGCTGTGTCCCGAATATTTTTTGGGTTACAGCGATTTTTGTAGTTGTCACCAGGCTCGTGATTTATGTTTTCCAGTTGCTTTTTAGCGAAACGAAACTTGAAATTGTTGCGGCGCTTGGTATAATGTAGAATATAGATATACCAGAAATTATAAATATACAGCCTAAAGGAAATAACGCAAAAGGGTATGAAGTAAAACAAGTACGCTTATTATTCAAACAGTACGGTATATAAGGAGGGTTTTCGTATGGGAAAGTATTCTATGATTGTTTCATGGTCTGAAGATGATCATTGTTATCTTGTTTCCGTTCCTGATCTTCCTGGCTGTATGGCGGATGGAGAGACACCGCAAAAAGCGGTAGAAAATGCACAAGAAATCATTGCTGAATGGATAGAAACGGCACAAATGTTAGGAAGGGAAATTCCAAAACCTTCATTTTCCGCTATGTCGTTTTCGATAAGGGGACGATAGGCATTACGATTCGTTTTACCGATTGAATAAGCAAAACGGCTGGAAAACGGCTGGAAAAAAGACCGAAAAGTCTTGCATATTTAAGCCCGCCGCAGTAAAATAAACCTATATAGACAAGTCAAATGATCTACCAATTGGTTGCAGAAATTTCAAAACGATAGATCATCTGATTTGATCCATGCGCTTGTCCATATATGTGGGGACAGGCAGCCAAGTGAAATACAAAATTTTACCAAAGAAAGGGGATACATCATGAAAAAGAAACAAACAACGATCCTTGCAATGTTCTTATGCGTTCTCATGGCGATTGTTGCAGTCAATGCAGACACAGCCTATGCCGCCCGGGAAAAGATCCCGTTAAAGGTCACGTTCAAGGGTAAAACCGTTACGCTGATGAAAGACATCAATAAGGATCCAGTAAAACCAAATGTCAAGACATTAAAATCAAAGTGGGGAAAGCCAGAGCTGTCCGTAGACCATGGGGAATCTTCAGAATTAGAAAACAAACCGGATGTGTTTTCCAAAACCTACGAGTGGAAAAAAGGAAACACAACAGTCCGCTACAATAATCAATATTACATAGAACCGATGTGGTTCAGCTCACGTACCTACATCGAAATCCGGACCAGCGACAAAAATGTGAAAGCAGGCGGACTCAAGGTCGGGATGAAGGAAACAGAAGCAAAAAAAATACTGAAGAAACTCGGCGCTAAACAGGAAGACTATGGCAACTGGTACGTAAGAGAATATGATTCACACAGCAGTCTTATGATCTCTATCATCTGCGACAAGGGAAAAGTCACCGATCTTATCTTTTCGATTGAAAATATACAGCCAGAAACTGTAAAAATACTACAATAACAAGCTTGCGTCCACGATAAAACAGTATAAAAAAGGAGTAAAAGCAGATGAAAAAATTATTAAGCCTCGTACTGATTTTCGTTCTTGTATTTTCAACGCCCACACAGGCTGCGGTAAAGAAAATTACGGCGGCTGAATGTAAAGGCGAAGCCCCGGCAGATTACCCAAAGATTACAACCGGTAAAACCCGTGTCACATTAAAATGTAAAACATGGAATACAGCCGGAAGCCTTATATTTACAGCTCCGAAAGCCGGCACATACAAATTTACGGTTAAAAATTACACAACCAGCTCAACGTGGGTCTCATCCTCTGCCGGATCGCCTATGAACGAAGTGATCTTTGGTATCGGAAAAAATAATCGATGGAATGGACCGTATTCAGCAAAAATGAAATTTAAAAAAGGCGAATCCATATATTTATCCTTGTTCCAGTCAGATCTGAAAACAGACAAATATGAAAACGGTAAATTAACGCTTGTTATTAAAAAGGTAAAATAAATGCCGGGGACGGAAGGCAAAGAGCCGGATTCCCACAACCTCTGCTATATCATACGGACTTTGCAGTAAATGCAAAGTCCTGGGCTGGACTGTAACCAAATTACATTTAAATATTCACACCAGGCTTGCAAAATTCCTCATTTTCTCATATAATAAAATCTATCGGAGCTTCCCGGGGGCTTTTTCGGGAAAAGCGTCAGAAAGAAAAAGAAAAGAGGAAAAGCAAAATGAGCAAAACACCTACGGTATTGATGATTCTGGATGGGTTTGGCCTGAATGAGAAAAAAGAGGGCAACGCGGTAGCCATGGCGAAAACGCCTGTCATAGACAAGCTGATGAAGGATTATCCGTTTGTAGAGGGTTATGCAAGCGGCCTTGCGGTCGGGCTTCCGGACGGGCAGATGGGTAATTCCGAGGTCGGGCATTTGAATATGGGCGCGGGGCGTATCGTGTACCAGGAATTGACCAGGATCACAAAAGAAATCGAGGACGGCACATTCTTTCAGAATGAAGCATTGTTAAACGCGGTTGCAAATTGCAAAGAACATAATTCAGATTTACATTTATATGGACTTTTGTCAGACGGCGGCGTGCACAGCCATAATACGCAT
The DNA here is from genome assembly GCA_947385775.1 of uncultured Eubacterium sp. GTDB lineage: Bacteria > Bacillota > Clostridia > Lachnospirales > Lachnospiraceae > Eubacterium_J. The sequence goes on from CANDMI010000015.1 coordinate 50,834, forward strand.
CTGTATGGGCTGTTGGAGCTGGCGAAGCGGGAAGGGTTAAAAAACGTATACGTACATTGCTTTATGGACGGGCGCGACACGCCGCCGGCTTCCGGGAAAGAATATGTGCAGCAGCTGGTAGATAAGATGGCGGAGCTTGGGATCGGTGAGATCGCTACGATCTCCGGGCGTTATTACGCAATGGACCGTGACAACCGCTGGGAAAGGGAAGAGATTGCGTACGCGGCGCTGACAAAAGGGGAGGGCGTAAAGGCCACAGACCCGGTGGCGGCGATGCAGGCTTCCTATGACGACGGAAAGACCGATGAATTTGTGCTTCCGACGGTGATCGAAAAAGACGGTAAGCCGGTGGCTACGATCAAAGATAAAGATTCGATCATATTCTTTAATTTCCGCCCGGACCGCGCAAGGGAGATCACAAGGCTGTTTTGTTGCGACGACTTTGACGGGTTTGACCGCGGGCCGAGGAAGCAGGTAAAATACGTATGCTTTACGGAATACGACGTTACGATCCCAAATAAAGAGATTGCGTTTAAAAAGGTCGAGCTGCAAAATACATTTGGGGAATATCTTGCGGCCCGTGGCAAGACCCAGGCCAGAATCGCGGAGACGGAAAAATATGCGCACGTTACCTTTTTCTTCAACGGCGGCGTAGAAGAGCCAAACGAAGGGGAGGATCGGGTTTTGGTAAAATCCCCGAAGGTTGCGACCTACGACTTACAGCCGGAAATGTCCGCGCCGCAGGTGTGCGAGAAGCTGTGCGAAGCGATTCGTTCGAAAAAATACGATGTGATCATCATTAACTTTGCAAACCCGGATATGGTTGGACATACAGGGGTTTTGGACGCGGCGATCAAGGCGGTGGAAGCGGTCGACGAATGCGTAGGGAAAGCGGTCGACGCGTTATTAGAAGTAGACGGTCAGATGTTCCTTTGCGCGGACCACGGCAACGCGGAGCAGCTTGTGGATTATGAAACGGGCGTGCCGTTTACCGCCCATACCACAAACCCGGTTCCGTTTATCATGGTAAATTACGATCCGGCTTATACGTTAAAGGAAGGCGGACGGCTTGCGGATATCGTGCCTACTTTAATCGAAATGATGGGGATGGAAAAACCGGCGGAAATGACAGGCGAATCCCTGCTGGTGAAAAAATAAATTTCCGTAAAGAAAGATACCGTAAACAAAGATACCGTAAACAAAGATAGAGACAATGGGCTGTCGTAGGAGGATATTTTACGGCAGCCATTTTTTACACAGGCAAAAAGGAAGTAAGCCGCATGGCAAGGAGGGAGATCCGATGTCATTTGTCCATTTGCACGTCCACACGGAATACAGCCTGTTAGACGGCTCGAATAAGATCAGCGAATACGTATCCAGAGTCAAAGAGCTTGAGATGGACGCGGCCGCCATTACAGACCATGGCGCGATGTATGGCGTGGTGGATTTTTATAAGGCCGCGACAGCCGCTGGGATCAAGCCGATCTTGGGCTGCGAGGTTTACGTCGCCCCAAATTCACGCTTTGACAGGGAGCATGTAAACGGGGAGGACCGCTATTACCATCTTGTGCTGCTTGCGGAAAATAACGAGGGCTACGGCAATCTGATCAAGATCGTTTCCAGAGGGTTTGTAGACGGTTATTATTATAAACCAAGGGTGGATATGGAGGTGTTGCGCGACTACCATGCCGGCATCATCGCGTCCAGCGCCTGCCTTGGGGGAGAAGTCCAGCGCGAGCTTTTGCGCGGGGAATATTACAAAGCGAAGGAAGCCGCGCTCAAGTATGAGGAATGCTTTGGGAAAGGCAATTTTTTCTTAGAGCTTCAGGATCACGGGATGCAGCAGCAGCAAATGGTAAACCCGCAGCTTTTGCATTTAAGCAAAGAAACGGGCATTGAGCTGATCGCCACAAACGACGTGCATTACACTTATGCGCAGGACGCGGAGGCGCATGACATTTTGCTCTGCATCCAGACTGGGAAAAAATTGCAGGACGAGGACCGGATGCGCTATGAAGGCGGGCAGTATTATGTAAAATCGGAAGAAGAGATGCGCGCGCTGTTTCCATACGCGTTAAACGCGCTGGAAAATACAAAAAAGATTGCGGATCGATGCAATGTGACGATTGAATTTGGAAATACAAAGCTTCCAAAATACGATGTGCCGGATGGCTATACGGCATGGGAATATCTGAACAAGCTTTGCTTTGACGGGTTAAAACAGCGCTACCCGGAGAATCAGGATGAGCTAAAGCCACGCCTTAAATATGAGCTTGGCGTGATCCAGGATATGGGGTATGTGGATTATTTTCTGATCGTATGGGACTATATTCATTTCGCAAAGGAGCACGGCATCAGCGTAGGGCCGGGCCGGGGCAGCGCGGCGGGTTCGCTTGTTTCCTATACCACCGGGATCACGGATATTGACCCGATGAAATACAGCCTGATTTTTGAACGGTTTTTAAACCCGGAGCGTGTGTCCATGCCGGATATCGACGTGGACTTTTGCTACGAAAGAAGGCAGGAAGTCATTGATTATGTCATTGAAAAATACGGCAAGGACTGCGTGACCCAGATCGTAACCTTTGGTACGTTAGCGGCCCGGGGCGTGATCCGGGACGTGGGGCGGGTTATGGATCTGCCTTACTCCTTTGCGGAAAACATTTCCAAAATGATCCCCCAGGAGCTTGGCATTACGATCGAAAAGGCGCTGCGCATGAACCCCCAGCTTCGAAAGCTATACGAAGAAGACGGGCAGGTAAAGACTTTGATTGATATGTCCAAACGATTGGAAGGGCTGCCAAGGCATACGTCCACCCACGCGGCGGGGGTCGTGATCAGCCAAAAGCCGATGGATGAATACGTGCCCCTTGGCAGAGGCACAGACGGCATGGTCACAACCCAGTTTACGATGACCACGTTAGAAGAGCTTGGGCTTTTGAAAATGGATTTTTTAGGGCTTCGGACGCTGACGGTCATTGCGGACGCCGTGCGGTTGGTGGAACAAGATTACGGCATTAAAATCGACGTAGGGCAGATTGACTACAATGACAAAAAGGTTTTGGATTCCATAGGAACCGGCAGGACCGACGGCGTGTTCCAGCTGGAAAGTCCGGGCATGAAAAACTTTATGAAGGAGCTAAAGCCCCAAAGCTTAGAGGATATCATAGCCGGAATCTCGCTCTACCGCCCGGGGCCGATGGAATTTATCCCGGCTTATATCCGTGGGAAAAATAACCATTCCGCGATTGTTTATGACTGCCCGCAGCTTGAGCCTATTTTATCCCCGACCTACGGCTGCATCGTCTACCAGGAGCAGGTCATGCAGATCGTGCGCGATCTTGCGGGCTATACCTGGGGGCGCAGCGACTTAGTGCGGCGCGCCATGTCCAAAAAAAAGGGCAAGGTCATGGAAGAGGAGCGAAAAAACTTTGTCTATGGCAATAAGGAGCAGGGAGTAAAGGGCTGTATCGCAAATGGCATATCAGAGCAGGTAGCCAATAAAATATTTGATGAAATGATCGATTTTGCTAAGTACGCCTTTAATAAATCCCATGCGGCGGCTTATGCCGTCGTGTCGTATCAGACGGCGTATTTAAAATATTATTACCCGGTGGAATTTATGGCGGCGCTTTTAACCTCGGTCATGCATAATACGGAAAAAGCGGCGGAATATATCCAGACCTGCCGCAGTATGGGCATAAAAATACTGCCGCCGGACATAAACGAAGGAGAAGGCGGCTTTTCGGTATCCGATGGCAGTATCCGCTATGGAATGTCGGCAGTTAAAGGCACAGGCGTGCCTTTTATCAAAGCGCTTGTGGAAGAAAGGCGGCTGCATGGCAGATACACGAATCTGGAAAACTTTATAAGCAGGCTCTCCAGCAGGGATTTAAACAAACGGGTCGTGGAAAACCTGATCAAGGCAGGGGCGATGGACGGGCTTTCCGGGAACAGACGACAAAAGGTAATTGTGTATCCGAGGATCATGGACCAAAAGTCTCATGAAAAGAAAAGCGTATTAAACGGGCAGATGTCCTTATTTGACCTGGTGTCGGAAGAGGATAAAAAGGATTTTGAGATCCGTATGCCGGATGTGGAAGATTATGATTCCCAGCAGGCTCTTTCCTTTGAAAAGGAAGTGCTTGGCGTATACATCAGCGGGCACCCGCTGCAAAAATATCAAGAAAAGCTTGCAAAAAACATTACGAAAAAAACGTCGGATTTTCTGCTGGACGATGAGACCGGGCAGACAAAGGTGGTAGACGGAAGCCGGGAGACGATCGGCGGGATGCTTTCAGACTGCAAGATCAAATATACAAAGACCAATCAGGTCATGGCGTTTTTGACCTTAGAAGACCTTGTGGGGACGATCGAGGTTATCGTGTTTCCAAGGGATTATGAAAAATACAGGCGCTATTTTGAAAAGGACGCGCGGCTTTTTATACAAGGAAGGGTCAGCGCGGAGGATGAAAAAAACAGCAAGCTCATTTTGGAGCGCGCCTATTCCTTTGACGAGACCAAAAAGGAGCTGTGGCTGCAATTTGCGGATATGGAAAGCTACCAGGCAAACGAGGGGCGTATGCTAAAAGAGCTTCGTGGCTCGGACGGGCAGGACGATGTCGTTGTGTACTTAAAAGCGCAAAAGGCCATAAAGCGCCTTGGGCCGAATCTTAGAGTCTGCGCGGGGGAAGAGCTTATGGAGTCGTTTTGTTCGATGTTTGGACAAAATAATGTGAAAGTTGTTGAAAAGAATCTTGCAAACAGAGACAAAAGATATTAGAATAAGTATAGAAACGTAATAGTGTAGGGATTTGCTGTTACACATAAACAGGAGGATATGAGGCCATGGCAAACGAGATTAATACGATAGGTGTACTGACAAGCGGCGGCGACGCTCCGGGCATGAATGCCGCGATCCGTGCGGTTGTGCGTGAGAGCATTATAAAAGGAAAAAAGGTTTTCGGCATTAAGCGGGGCTATGCGGGACTGTTGCAGGAAGAGATTTTTGAGATGCAAACGACCGATGTATCAGACATCATCCAGCGCGGCGGCACGATCTTGCAGACGGCGCGCTGTACAGAGTTTACGACTGCGGCGGGACAGCAAAAGGGCGCGGAAATATGCAAACGGCACGGGATTGACGGGATCATCGTAATCGGCGGCGACGGATCGTTTCGGGGCGCGCAAAAGCTGGCGGGGCTTGGGATCAATACGGTAGGCATCCCGGGGACGATCGACTTGGACATTGCCTGCACCGATTATTCCATCGGCTTTGACACGGCGGTGAATACGGCGATGGAAGCCATTGACAAGGTGCGTGACACATCCACTTCCCATGAGAGATGCTCGATTATCGAGGTTATGGGCCGCGGCGCGGGCTTTATCGCGTTGTGGTGCGGCATTGCAAACGGCGCGGAAAACGTGCTTTTGCCGGAAAAATACGACTATAACGAGCAGGCGCTTGTAAACAACATAATTGAAAACCGCAAAAAAGGCAAACAGCACCATATCATCATAAACGCCGAAGGCATCGGCCATTCCACGAGTATGGCAAAGCGCATCGAAGCCGCTACCGGCGTGGAAACCAGGGCTACGATCTTAGGCTACATGCAGCGCGGCGGATGTCCGACGGCAAGGGATCGTATGCAGGCTTCTTTGATGGGGGCATATGCGGTGGATATTTTATGTGAAGGAAAGAGCAACCGGGTAGTAGGGGAACGCAACGGGAAATTAATGGATATGGACATTGACGAGGCGCTCGCGATGCAAAAATCTGTGGACGCTTATGAGTATAAGATTTGCTATAACCTGTCGAAATAAAGCGGACGCGAATCGCTTTCGTTTCGCTTTAAAGTAGGCCGGGCAGGCTGTCGTAGCGCGTCAGCCTGCCTGTATGCTTGGAAAATAATGTGCCCGCGCAGGAAACAGGAATATGGACGGGGCATTTCTAATAAATATACGAGGTACGATGATTACAAGTGCGGCAAACCAGCGGATAAAAAATGTGGCGCAGCTTTTAAAAAGCGCGAAAGAACGTAAAAAACAGGGCGTTTTTGTGGCGGAAGGCGTTCATATGTTTTTGGAAACGCCGGGGGAGCTTTTATCCGAGGTCTATGTATCGGAAGCTTTTTTGCGCAGAGCGGATGCGAAACAGCTTTTGGACGGTAAGCGGGCGGTTTTTGAAGTCGTGTCGGAGGAAGCGTTTTTCCGGCTGTCGGATACGGTTACGCCCCAGGGAATACTATGCGTTGTAAAAAAGCCGGAATATGAGCTTTTAAAGCTTTTGGAGAAAGACGACGCGCTGCTTTTGATACTGGAAAATATCCAGGACCCGGGAAATTTGGGGACGATGCTTCGCACTGCGGAAGGGGCGGGCGTAAGCGGCGTGATCTTAAATAAAGGCTGCGTGGATCTGTTTTCGCCAAAGGTCGTTCGTTCCACAATGGGAAGCGTTTACCGCGTGCCGTATTTTATTACGGGAAACCTTTCGGAGACGCTGCGTGAGTTAAAGCGGCGAAAGGTTACGGTCTATGCGGCCCATGGCAGGGCAAGGGCGTTTTACGATGCGTTTGATTTTTGTAAAAGCTGCGCGTTTATCATAGGAAACGAGGGCGGCGGCATTACGAAAGAGACGTTGGGTTTTGCGGATGAATGCTTAAAAATTCCAATGGGGGGACAGTTAGAATCGTTAAACGCGGCAATGGCGGCGGGGATTTTTATGTATGAGGCAAACAGGCAGAGACGCACAGGCTGTTTTAGTCCGTAAATGACAGGGATCGTTTTTATTAGGATAACGATAAAAATGACAGGAGAATGAAAGGTTGCGAATTTGGTTTAAAGTATGGAAGGATAACCGCATGCTGCGAGATTTGGTGGTATGTGAAGAAGAGCTTGACACTAGGACACACAGGATATTCCATGCACTGGAGCAGGCATGCTATGAATTTGACTTGAGCAAACCGATCTGGCTGGACGCCAATATTGCGGAATTTAAAAAACATGCAAAAACAAGGTTCCACAGCGATAATTTCGTAGATGGGATTGATTTTGACTATCTGGAAATGCATGTGATCGAAGAATAAAGAAAAGATTCCGTTACAGAAAGTGAAAGTATAAACTGTAACGAGGGTATATGCTTGGGGCATGTTTAGGAGGTTTTGGGTATGGATGCACCACAAAGGCTGAATGAAGACATCGAAAGCTGGGAGACGATGATGTTTTTATACAATTCGGCGATTAAGGAAGTCGGCACGAAGCTGGAGATTTTAAATGATGAGTTTCAGCATGTTCATCAGTATAATCCGATCGAATATATCAAATCCAGGGTGAAGTCGCCGGAAAGTATTTGTAAGAAACTAAAGCGCTATGGAAGGGAAGCTACGATCGAAAATATGGTGCATTATGTCAACGACATTGCGGGCATCCGTATTGTGTGCTCGTTTACGTCGGACATTTACCGCGTTGCGGATATGATCGGCAGTCAGAATGACCTTACGGTCGTGTCTTTGAAAGATTACATCAAGCATCCGAAGGAAAGCGGCTACAAAAGCTACCATATGCTTGTGACGGTGCCGGTTTTTTTATCAGACCGCGTGGTCAATACAAGGGTGGAGATACAGATCCGTACGATGGCGATGGATTTTTGGGCGAGTTTGGAGCATAAGATCTATTATAAGTTTGAGGGCAATGCGCCGGAATATATCAGCAAGGAGCTTCGGGCGTGCTCAGATATCGTATCCAGGCTGGATGAAAAAATGCTTTCGCTTAACCATGCGATCTTAGCGGCGAAAGAAGAGCAGGAGCAAAAGATCTATACTGCGTGAACAGGTCGTAAAACAGAATATAAAAAAATAACCGTAAATCTTTTTTAGATTTACGGTTAAAAAAAGCGATAGACGGGGCTCGAACCCGCGGTCTCGACCTTGGCAAGGTCGCGCGTTACCAACTACGCCACTATCGCATAAATGATTGCCAGCCTTACAACAGATCCGGCAATTACAAAATATTGAAAATCCAGAGCGATAGACGGGGCTCGAACCCGCGGTCTCGACCTTGGCAAGGTCGCG